>DASTZE010000201.1:0-27972 GCA_035764425.1 Gaiellaceae bacterium | reverse complement strand
GGTCTTGCCGGTCGCCGCGGCGGTGAGGACGTGCGGGTAGGCGCCCGGGTAGTCGCGTGGGTTTCCGCGCGCGTAGTCGTTCCCGGCCGCCGCCACCACGAGCGCGCCTCGCTTCACCGCCGACATGACCGCCTCGTACTCGGACTCCGAGAAGCCCGGGCCGGCGAGGCTGAGGTTGATGACGGTCCGGCCGATCATCGAGGCGGCGGTGATGCCGCGTACGACGTCGGCGGTCGTGGGGCCGTCCGCGACGCTGGCAAGCGCGTACATGCGCAGCGCCGCGGTCGGGTAGATGCCAACCGTCCCGTAGCCGTTCTCGGGCGCCGCGGCCACCGCGGCCACCTCGGTGCCGTGGTACATCTCCGAGACGTCCCATGAGATCGCGGGCTGGGTGTTGAGCAGCGTGATGTCGGGGCGCGCCTTGAACTCGTTGCTGTTCATGTCGAGGCCGGAATCGACGATCGAGACCGGGACGCCTGGCCCTGGCGGCTCCGCCTGGTCGGCGCCGACGCGGTAGAACTGCCAGCCGAGGTCCGGCGTGGCGAGCGGGTCGGTCGGCTGGTGCGCCGTCGGGATGACCCGGTTCGGCTCCACGTAGCGCAGCAGCCGCGCCCGGCGGAGCGCGGGGACGGCCGTGTCGGCGCCCGTGCCCGACAGCGCCCAGATGCCGAGTCTCCGTGAGACCGGCGAGCCGCCCGCCTGGCGGACGATCGCCTCGGCCGGCGAGCCGGTCGCGATGCCCACGAGCTGGGCGCCGGACAGGTGCGCCACCGGACGGGCCGACGCCGTCGCGCCCGCGAGCGCGAGGATCGCGGTGCCCGCGGCGAGAAGAAGCGCGCACCGCATACGCTCCGCAATGTAGCGGCGAAACGCGCGTACATCGGCCTCGGGGCCAACCTCGGCGACCGCCGGGCGGCCCTCGACTCGGCGCTCGCCGCGCTCGGCGCACATCCGGACATCGAGGTCGTCGCGATCTCCCGCGTACGCGAGACCGACCCGTGGGGACCGGTGGAGCAGCCGCGCTTCCTCAACGCGGCCGCCGCGGTCGACACGACGCTGGGCGCGGGCGAGCTGCTGGACGCCCTGCTCGCAGTCGAGCGCGAGCTGGGGCGGACGCGCGACGGGCCGCGCTGGGGCCCGCGGACGATCGACCTCGACCTGCTGCTGTACGGGGACGCGGAGATCGACGAGCCGGGGCTCACCGTTCCGCATCCCCGGCTCGCAGAACGCCTGTTCGTCCTGGAGCCGCTGCACGACCTTGACCCGTCGCTCGTCGTGCCGGGCGCGGGCAACGTGGAGAGCCTGCTGGCGCGACTACAATGAGGCCATGTCGAATCTCGACGAGCTCGACGAATACGAGGCGGAGCTCGAGCTCCAGCTCAAGCGCGAGTACACGGCCGTTTTCAGCCTGTTTCGGTACTGCGTCCTGACCCAGGACTCGACCTACCTCTGCAACAAGCTCGACCTCAACTACGTGCCGCAGCAGAGCTACCCGTTCTTCCATTTGCGCATGGAGGACGTGTGGGTCTGGGACAAGAATCGCCCGACGCGGATGATCCCGCGCGCCGAGATCTACACCTCCAGCGACGTCACGGTCGAGGAGCTGCGTGGAGAGGGCGAGGAGCCCAAGCTGACGGCCGAGGCGCTCGCCGAGAAGATCGGCGAGTCGCTGTCTCCTGAGGACGACTAGGACCCTCTAGCGCGTGGTGACATGCGCGCAATGCGGCCTCGAGAACCCCGAGGCCGCCAAGTTCTGCATGGAGTGCGGCGGTCCGCTCGCGCCCGCGCAGGGTGCGGGCGAGGAGCGGCGGCTCGTCTCCGTGCTGTTCGTCGACCTCGTCGGGTCGACCGCGCGCGCCGAGCAGCTCGACCCGGAGGACGTCGCGGCGTTTCTCACCCCGTACTACGAGCACGTGCGCGGGGAGCTCGAGCGTTTCGGCGGAGCGGTCGAGAAGTTCGTCGGCGACGCGGTGATGGGCATCTTCGGCGCGCCGACGGCCTTCGGCGACGACCCGGAGCGGGCCGTGCGCGCCGCGCTCGCCGTGCGCGACTGGGCGGAGGCGGACGGCCTGGAGGTGCGGATCGCCGTCAACACCGGGGAGGCGCTCGTCGACCTGGAAGCGCGGCCCTCGCACGGCGAGGCGATGATCGCCGGCGACGTCGTCAACACGGCGTCGCGGCTGCAGTCGGCCGCGCCGGTCGGGTCGGTGCTCGTCGGCGAAGAGACCTACGTCGCCACCCGCAACGTGATCGAGTACCGCCCCGCCCAGCCGCTCACGCTCAAGGGGAAGCAGGAGCCCGTCCACGTATGGATCGCGCTCCGCCCGACGACCGACGCCGGCGAGCGCGCGATCACGGCCGTCCCGCTGGTGGGCCGGGAGCGCGAGCTCCAGCTGCTGACGGGCGCCTGGGCACGCGTCGTCGACGAGCAGCGCGCGCAGTTCGTCACCGTCTTCGGGCCGTCCGGGATCGGGAAGACGCGGCTGTCGCTCGAGCTGTCCGAGCTCGTCGCGGAGCAAGGCGGACGCGTGATCCGCGGCCGCTCGACGCCGTACGGCGCCAGCACCCCCTACAGCGCCTTCGCGCAGCAGGTCAAGCAGATCGCGCGCATCTTCGACAGCGACGAGCCCGAGCTCGCATACGAAAAGCTGTCCGCCGCGGTCGCCGAGATCGCGGGTGAGGCGTGCGCCACCGAGCACGCGCCCAACCTCGGCATTCTGCTCGGGCTGGTCGACGCCGAGGGTGTCGACCGAGAGACGCTCTTCTTCTCCGCCCGTGTGCTCGTCGAGTCGCTCGCGCTCCGCAGCCCGACGCTGCTCCTGTACGAGGACATCCACTGGGCCGACGAGAGCATGCTCGACCTGCTCGAGACGTTCGCGAGGCGCGTCCACGATGTGCCCGTCTACTTCGTCGCGCTCGCACGCACTGAGCTGCTCACGAACCGCCCCGGCTGGGGCGGCGGCGTGCCGTCCTACACGGCGCTGTTGCTCGACCCGCTGAGCGCCGAGGCCGGGCGCGAGCTCGCCCGGCAGTTGCTCGCGAGCGCGCGCGACGGGCAGGCGGCCGCGGTGGCGGAGACGGCCGAAGGCAACCCGCTCTTCATCGAAGAGCTGTCCGCGTCGCTGGCGGAGCGCTCGACGGCCGGCTCCGGCCGGCTGCCGACGAGCGTGCAGGCGATCGTCGCTGCCCGCCTCGACGCCCTTCCGCCGGACGAGCGCCGCGTCCTGCTCGACGCCTCGGTCGTCGGGCGCGTGTTCTGGCGCGGCGCGCTGAACGAGATCGCGCCACGCGATGACCTCTCGTCGCTCCTGGGCTCGCTCGAGGCGCGTGACCTGATCCGGCGCGAGGCCGTCTCACGGATCTCGGGCGACCAGCAGTTCGGCTTCAAGCACGGGCTCATCCACGAGGTCGCGTACGGCACCCTGCCGCGGGCGGCGCGGCGCGAGCGGCATGCGGCCGTCGCGCGCTTTCTCGAGCAGGCGACGGCGGTCGGCCAGTCGCACGAGGCGCTCGGGCATCACTGGCGCGAGGCGGGCGAGAACGAGCGCGCGCTCGACGAGCTCGAGGCGGCCGGCGACCAGGCCGGCCGCGGCTGGGCCAAGGAGCACGCGATCAAGCTCTACGGCGAGGCGCTCCAGCTCGTCCCGGAGGACGACCACGCGCGCAGGAAGAGCCTGCGGATGCGCCAGATCGTGGCCGTCCAGGCGCTCTCGCACCTGCACATGGTCGACGTGTCTAATCCCGGGGCTGCTCGACCGGATCCGCCGTCAGCGGAAAGTCGTCCGGCGTGACGTCGCCCGCGACCTCGTAGATCGTCTCGATGAAGTGGTCGCCGAGCATCTGCGAATGCTCGCGCACCATCTCCACGTTCGGCGCGTCGTAGACACAGAACGACTTCGGCGTTCCGTCCTCCCCGACGACGACGTGGCTGTGCTCCCAGACGATCTGGGGATAGTGGTAGTGGCCGATCGCCTTCGACCTGGTCGCGACCTCGGGGAGGGTGTCCATGTCGACCGTGTAGGTGCGTTCGACGATGTAGCGCGGCATAAGAGAGATGCTACTACGAGCGCGCCATGCTTCTCGCAGTCGATGCCGGCAACACGCAGACCGTATACGGCCTCTACGAGGGTGACCGCCTCGTGGATCAGCGGCGCGTCACCACCGAAGCCGAGCGCACCGGCGATGAGCTGGGCGTCCTGCTCGACCGCCTGATCGACCTCGAAGCGGTGGACGGCATCTGCCTGTCCTCCACGGTGCCAGCGCTCGTGCGCTCGTACGAGGACTTCGCCGAGCGGTGGGCGCACGCGCCGACCCTCGTGCTCGGGCCGGGGACGCGCACGGGCCTCGCCGTCCGGTACGACGACCCGCGCGAGGTGGGCCCGGACCGGGTCGCAAACGCCGTCGCGGCGCGCGCCCGCCACGGGGCGCCCTGCATCGTGGTCGACTTCGGGACCTCGACGAACTTCGACGTGGTATCGCCGGCCGGCGAGTACGTCGGGGGGGTGCTCGCGCCCGGGATCGAGGTTTCCATGGACGCGCTCTTCGCCCGCGCCGCGCGCCTCTTTCGCGTCGAGTTCGTCGAGCCGCCGACGGTGATCGCGAAGACGACGGCCGCCGCGCTGCAGTCCGGCCTCGTCTACGGGTTCGCGGGCCAGGTGGACGCGATCGTACGGCGGATCCGGGACGAGCTCGGCGCCGATGCGCGGACGGTCGCGACCGGCGGGTTGGCGGAGCTGATCGTGCCGCACGCCGCCACCCTCGACCGCATCGACCCGGACCTGACGTTGGAGGGTCTCAGGCTCATCTGGGAGCTGAATCAGATCCCATAAATCGACGTTTGCGTCCGTCCGGCACGGTGGCTAGGATTCCCGCCCGCGGCGAAGCCGCTTTAACTTTTTCCTGGCCGTTCGGGAGGCGTCCGGTGAAGGAAGTCGTCCTCACAAAAGAGGGATACGAAAAGCTAGAGCAGGAGATCGAGCTCCTGGCGACCGAGCGACGGCGCGAGGTCGCGGAGCGCATTCGCGTCGCGCGCGAGTTCGGCGACATCGCGGAGAACGCCGAGTACGACGACGCGAAGAACGAGCAGATGATGCTCGAGCACCGGATCGCGACGCTCGAGGAGCGCCTGCGCTCCGCGCGCGTGATCGACGAGTCGGAGATCACCGCCGACGTCGTCTCGATCGGCGCGACCGTGCGGCTCCGCGACGTGGGCGCCAACAAGACGGTCGAGTACCAGATCGTGGGCTCCGCCGAGGCCAACCCGGCCGAGAACAAGCTCTCGAACGAGTCGCCGGTCGGCAAGGCGATCATCGGGCGCAAGAAGGGCGAGACCGTCGAGGTGTCGGCGCCCCGCGGAGCGCTCAAGTTCAAGATCCTCGACATCAAGGCCGCGTAACTCGGCGCCCGCCGATGGGCGGCCGGCACGCGAGACCCGGCGCGCCCCGCGGCGCGCGGATGCGCTCGTGCCCCGACGGTCCACTCGTAGGCCCGGCCGCCGAAGCGGCCGGGCCATTGCGAGGGAGTCGCCTACTGGAGGTGCTACTGGAGGACCGGGATGTGCCGTTCGCGCCGGCCCTTCACGACCGCCGTAGCCAGGAAGGCGGTGAGCAGGAGACCGAGCGCGAAGGCGATCCCGATGGTGCGGTACGGGAAGTCGCTCGTTGAGGTCGGGGTGGCGACCGTCGGCGTCGAGGACACCGGCGGCTTGACGACGGAGCTGTACCAGCCGTCGGTCAGCGGAGTCTGCTGGACGGCGGCGGTGTACCAGCCGTCGGTCAGCGGGGTCTGCTGGAGCGCGGCCGAGTACCAGCCGTCGGTGAGTGTGGTTGACGGGACCACGAAGGCCTGCGGTGTGGCGGTGTTCCCTGGGTCGGTCATCGGCATGGCCGAGGCCGCCGGGACGATGAACAGAGCGGTCGCGAACGCGATAAGTGTCGGCTTGGAGAGCTTCTTGCGGAGGATGCGCTTCATCATCGGAGGTGCCTCTCTTTTCGGATGAGCGATCGGGTCTGTAAGACGGTCGAGACCCGCCGCTTCTTCCCTACACTCGCGACTCCGATGGCCAGCCTCCCGAAGCGCTTCCCCGGTCGCGTCGACGTGGCTTCGGTGCGCGCCGAGGCCGAGCAGCTCGAGCAGGGCGGAGAGAGCGACGAGGTTCGCCGCCTGGCCGGGCGTGTCATGGCCCGGCGGGACATGGGCAAGCTCGTCTTCCTCGACCTCGTCGACCGCTCCGGCCGCATCCAGCTCTTCTGCCAGCCCGCGGAGATCGGCGAGCTCGACGTGAACCTCGGCGACGTCGTCGGAGTGGAAGGGGCGCCCATGCGCACGCGCCGCGGCGAACCGTCGCTCCGCGTCCGCTCGATCGAGCTGCTCGCCCCGAACCAGCGCCCGCTGCCGGATACGTTCCACGGCCTCCAGGACGTCGAATTGCGCTACCGCAAGCGCTACCTCGACCTGCTCATGACCGACGAGACGCGCGCCGACTTCCAGCTGCGCGCGCGGATGGTCACGGCGATCCGCCGCTACCTCGACGAGCACGGGTTCGTCGAGGTCGAGACGCCGATCCTCCAGCCGCGCTACGGCGGCGGCTTCGCCGAGCCCTTCGTCACCTTCTCGCGCGAGCTCGACCGCGACGTCTACCTCCGCATTGCCACCGAGCTGTATCTCAAGCGTCTCATCGTCGGCGGCCTCGAGCGGGTGTACGAGCTGGCGAAGGACTTCCGCAACGAGAGCGTCTCCTACAAGAACAACCCCGAGTTCACGATGCTCGAGTGGTACGAGGCGTATGCGGACTACCAGGACACGATGGACCGCATCGAGGAGCTCGTCGCCTTCGTGGCCCAGGAGGCGCTCGGCACGACGCGGATCACGTTCAAGGGCAAGGAGATCGACCTCGCCCCGCCCTGGCGCCGGCTCAGTCTCGTCGACGCGCTGGACGAGCAGGGGCTCTGGACGCGCGACGTCGACGAGCTCCGCAAGCGGCTGGAGGACCGCGGCACCGACACGCACGCCGACAAGACCTGGGCGCAGCTGGTCGACCACGCGCTCTCCAGCGACGTCGAGCCGAACCTGATCCAGCCGACGATCCTGTACGACTACCCCGTCGAGCTCTCGCCGTTCGCGCGTGCGAAGGACGACGACCCCACGATCACGGAGCGCTTCGAGTACTACGTCGGCGGCATGGAGCTCGGCAACGCGTACTCGGAGCTAAACGACCCGGACCAGCAGGCCGAGCGCTTCGCGATGCAGGCCGAGGAGGGTGCCGGCGGAAACGTCGAGGCCGAGCAGGGCGACCCCGACTTCGTCGAGGCGCTGTCGTACGGCATGCCGCCCACAGGGGGACTCGGTCTGGGCATTGACCGCCTTGCGATGGTGCTGGCCGGAAAGGACACGATCCGCGACGTGATCCTCTTCCCGCCGTTGCGCTGACGCGGCAGTCCCTGTAGGTCGTCTCTTGTCGGCGGCTAGCGGTCTCTGACGGCGCGAACGTGCGGGTGCCCGGCCCGCGTCGCGACAACCGGCAGCGGGTTGAGCGACTCGGCGCCGAACAGCCCAACGGCAAGCCGCTCGGAGAGATCACGGACGCGCTCGATCGTCGAGCGGTAGACGGCTGCCGACCCGCCGAGCGGATCGGTGATCTCCGCCGGCGGCTCCGAGCGCCCGCGCCGCAGCGCCGCAGCGCGGCTCACTGCCTCGCGCGCGCGCCTGGCTGGGTCGGTCTCCGCCGACGGGAGCACGCGCTCCAGCATCTCGACGAGCTCGATGATCGTGAAGGTCTTCTCGCGGTCGGCGCGCGCGTCGACGACGGCCGTCGCCACGTGCCGCTGCTCGAAGCCGACCACCAGATCGGCCGCGCTCAGGTCGGCGTTGACGACGCATTGCGCACGGTGGTCGCCGAGATCGAGGCCGAGCTCGGCCGCCGTCTGCAGCGTCTCCGGCAGCGCCGGCACGGGGCCGAGGTCGAGCACGCCGGCCGACGACAGGCGAACGGGCAGCCCCTCGGTCAGAACCCGCAGGAACCCTTCCGCCACCGGGCTGCGCACGCGGTTGCCGGTGCAGACGACCACCAGCTGGAACGGCCGCTCGCGTGTGGCACGCGCCGGCGCGGCCGCCGTCGCCGTGGTCAGCCGCGACGTGATCTGGTGCGCGAGCGCCTCGAGCTCGTCGAGCCGCTCGAAGAACTCATTGATCAGGAGCTCGGGATCGTCGCGCATCGATCGCAGCGTACTCCCGTTGTCCCGACCGGCACCATTCAGCGCACATGTTCCTCCGTTAAGCCGAGTGACCGCTCGATGCGCAGCTGGCGCGCGCGGACGAGCGGGCCCGTCAACCGCGGAGCCGGACGCAGCACGCGCGCCTTCCAGAGCAGCATCCGCTCGCTGGGCACCAGCCTGGCCGCCTCGCCATAGGCATGGGCGGCCTCGGAGTAGCGGGCGGCGCGCAGCGCGCGGTCGCCGCGGCGGGCGAGCTCGCGCGGGCCCGGGCCCGACAACCGCCGCTCGACGTAGCCGCGCTCGTCGGGCGTGAGGTCGTCGCGCGCCGCGGCGGTGCGGAGCACGGCCTCGACCTCGGCGTCCATCTGCTCGTACGCCGAAGACAGGCCCTCCGTGCCCCAGCGGTACAGCGCGGTGGGCTCGGGCTGCAGGGTCACGCGCCGCCCGGCGAAGATCGCGCGCAGCCAGAAGTCCCAATCCTCGGCGCGGCGGCGCTCGACGTCGAAGGCGCCGATCTCTTCCACGAGCGACCGGGGAAAGACCGAGAGCGGCGAGACGAAGTTCTGCTCGAGGATCGCGCGCCGCTGACCTTTGGGGTTCGGGAAGCCTCCGCGGTAGCGCCTCTTCGACCGGCGGATGCCCCCGGGGAGCAACCAGTACGAGTTCGCGGTCGCGATGCCGCCGTGGTCGTCCCAGACGCGCACGAGCCGCTCGACGTGCTGCGGCAGGAGGAAATCGTCTGCGTCGCAGAATGCGATCAGCTCGCCGGCGGCGGCCTCGATGCCGCGGTTTCGCGCGGCGGCGACGCCGCGGTTCTCCTGCCGAACGACCCGCACCGGCCCACCGTGCGCCTCGACGATCGCCGCCGTGCCGTCGGTCGAGCCGTCGTCGACCACGACCAGCTCCAGGTCGCGATACGTCTGCCCGAGCACGGACGCGACCGTGGCGCCGATCGTCTGACCGGCATCGAACGCCGGTGTGACCACGGAGACGCGCGGAGGGCTCACCGCCCCACCTCGGCGTACAGGCGAAAATAGGCCTCCACCATGCCGTTCTCGGTATAGCGGGCGGCTTCCTGAAGACCGGCCTCGCCGAGCGACCGAGCCAGGTCGGGGTCGTCGAGCACCCTGCGCACCGCCGCGCCGAGGGCCTCGGCGTCCCCGGGCGGGACGAGCAGCGCCGTGCGCCCGTCATCGAGCAGCTCGCGGAGGCCGCGGACGGCGGTGGCGACGATCGGCCGTGACGCCGCGAGGGCCTCGAGCGCCGCCAGCGGCAGCCCTTCCGACTCGGAGGGGATCACGACGACGTCGGCCGCGCCGGCGATCGCCCGCGCGTCGAGCCGCGTGCCTGTGAAGACAACGCGCTCGCCGAACGGACGCGCCGCCGCCTCGACGACCGGCCGCTCCGGACCATCGCCGACCAAGAGCAGCGTGGCGTCGGGCACGTGCGCGAGCGCACGGACCGCGAGCACCTGGTTCTTGGCCGGCGACAGGCGCCCGACCGTCACCAGGAGCCGCCCCTCGACGCCCAGCGCCGTGCGGTCGGCGGGCGTGGGCGCGGGCCCGACGCCGTTCGGGACGGTCGCGTGCACGGAGAGCCCGGTCTCCATGAGCCCCTGGGCGATCCCGGGCCCGCAGGCGACGACCGGCAGCCCGGAGTAGCGGAGCGCGCCGGCCGCGTGCTCGTAGTCCTCGTCGGGGACGCCGTGGACGCTGACGGTCCCCGGCGCGCGGCGGCCTCGCAGCGCCGCCAGCCCGGTCGCCAGGCCGACGGCCGGGTTGTGGGCGTGGACGACGTCCGGCTTGAACCGCCGCAGTGCCGCGTCGACGGCGCGGACGGCGGCGAGCACCTTGCGTGGCCGCCGCTCGATCAGCGGCAGGTCGAACCGCTCGGTGCCGGGCGGCAGCTCGGCCGCCAGCTCGCCGTCCTGCGCCGCGATCGCGACCCTATCGCCGCGCTCCGCGGCGGCGTGGGCGAGCGTCACGACCACGCGCTCGGCGCCGCCGACGCCGAGCCCCTGGATCGTGTGCAGGATCCGCATCAGCCGATTGCTTCGGCGTACACGGAGACCATCCGCCGCCCCACCGCCTCGGCCTCGAACTCGTTCGCCACTCGCTGCGCCGCCTGGCGCGCGAGCCGCTCGCGCCGCTCCGGGTCGCGGGCGAGCCCGGCGATCGCGTCCGCGAGGCTGTCGGCATCGTCGACCGGAACGAGGAGGCCGGACTCCCCGTCGACGACGAGCTCCGGGACGCCGCCGACCCGCGTGGCGACCGGCGGCACGGCCGCCGCCATCGCCTCGAGCAGGGCCATCGGCAGGTTCTCGCCGCGCGACGGCAGCACGAAGACGTCGAGGCCCTCGAGCCGTGAGCGCACGTCGTCGACTCGGCCGTGGAACCGGGCGTCCACGCCGAGCGCGCCCGCCTGCTGCTCGAGCGCGCCGCGCAGGGAGCCGTCGCCGAAGATCTCGACACGCACCGGGGCGTCTATCCTCGCGACCGCCTCGAGCAAAACGTCGACCCCCTTGCCGTGCTCGAGGATGGCCGCGGTGCCCACGACGAGCGGCTCGTGTGCCGGCGCCGGCTCCGTCCGCCGCAGGTCGATTCCGTTCGGCACCACGTGCAGGCGGCCGGCCGGGAAGCGGTTCGCGACGAGGAAGCGCGCGAGGGCACGCGAGGGGACGATCACCTGCCCGAGCAGCGCCAGTGCCGAATCGATTGCCAGGTAGCCGTGCACGAGCCAGGCGGCGTGCGCGCCCGTGACCTCCGCGGGCCGCCCGTCGACGAGCCCGACAACCTGGTGCGGGAGCCCGTGGTACGTGTGGAAGACGGCGGCGCCGCGCGCCCTCGCCGCCGGCCGCACGAGCAGGCCTGAGCGACGGTCGTGCGTGTGAACGACGTCGGCCCCGGCGAGCAGCGGCCAGACCCTGCGAGCGCCTGCGACGTCAGCCTTGTGCCGCAGCGGCACCACGGTCGCCGGGACGCCTGCGTCACGGAAGGAGGCCGCGACGCGCTCGGTCGCGCAGACCACGTGGGGCTCGACGCCGGCAGCGGCGACCGCGGGCACGAGCGACCGGAGGTGCGTGACCGGGCCCCCCTCCGGGATGCTGGTCACATAGACGACTTTCACGCCCCGGACCGCCTCAGTGAAATCCTCACCGCGTGTCGGGCATCGGCTCGCCCTCGCGCCACATCGCGGTCGCAAGCGCGCCGAGCAGCCAGAAGGGCGCGTAGTACTGCTCTGACAGGAACAGGCCGGCGACGCATGCGATGACGAGCGCAGTGCGTACCGCGGTCGCGAGCCCCGGTGGCCCGTTGCCACGCGCCCGCGCTACGGACGCCCGCATGAACGACCCGCCGAGATAGAGGAGGAAGACGATCATCGCCCCGACGCCCAGCTCGGCCGCTACGTCGAGGTACGCGTCGTGCACGACGGCGAGCGTTTCCGTGCCGGGCGGCCGGCCGGTCTCCTTCAGGTAGTAGAGCTTGAAGTTCCCCGGGCCGACGCCGAGCGGATGGTCGCTGGCGAGTCGCGCCGCCGCCGACCACGCGTCGAGCCGTGTGTTCACGTTCTGGCTCGCGACCTTCTCCTTCGCGTTCAGGCCGGTCTGCAGCTGCTTCGGGTTGAGCTGGATGAGCAGGAAGGTCGAGACGACGGCCACGACGATCACACCGGCGACGACCACCAGCCGCCCGCGCTGCTCCGTCAGGACATGCCAGATGAGCGCCGCCGCGAGCCCGACGAGCGCACCGCGGGAGAACGTCAGCACGATCGCGCCGAACAGGAAGCCGAGGGTCAGCAGGAGCACGGCCTGCGCGAGCCGCGAGGAGGAGCGGAGCAGCAGCCAAACGGCGATCGGCACGGTCGTGGCGAGGATGTACGCGAGATCGTTCGGGTCGCCGTACGGCAGCTTCGCCTGCGTCGACTCGCCGCTCAGGAAGCGATTCAACGCGATCGCCGAGGCGATGCCCGACGAGATCACGAGCGCCCACGCCAGCCGGCGCTGGACGCGGTGGTCGCCGACAAACTGGCTGACGACGATGAAGAGCGCGGCGTAGCTGGCGTAGCGGATCGTCGTCGTCTGCGCGGAGGCGAGGTCCTCCGCCTGGAGTGTCGAGACCATCGCCAGCGCCAGGATGAGGAGCACGGCGACGTGCAGCCGGTCGAAGTACAGGCGCCGGTGGGTCGACAGTGCGTAGAGCGCGAAGCTGGCGAAGCAGAGCGCGCCGGCGACCTTCGTGATCGTCAGCTGCGGGTTCCCGCTCAGCTGGACGGCATCCTCGAGCGGAGCCGAGGCGACGAGGAGCATCAGCGCGATCTCGACACGCGCGAGCGCGACGACGGCGACGGCGAGCGCGATCGTGACGAAGACGATGCGCGCCGGGTCTCTGGCCGCGACGAGCGCGAGCGGGGCGGCGAGCGCGCCGAGCGCGACCACCGCCGCCGTGGCGAGACCCGGGCGGTCCTCGGCCGCGTGCGCCGCCAGCGTCAGCGGTCTGGGCACGGCGGCGCGCTAGAGACGCGCCAGCCGGCGCTTCGGCTTGCCCGAGGCGTCAGAGCCGTTCGACGATTCGGTCGGCCCGTAGTAGGGCGTCTTCGATGCGGCGCGGTAGTTGTTCAGCACCGCACCGATCGGCTGCACCGAGATCAGCGCGAGGCGCTCGACCGCCGTACGGAGCTGCCGTCGCGTCGTCGCGCCCGCGCTCGCGACGATCAGGGTCGCCTTGGCGAAACGGGCGATGATGCGTGCGTCGCTCACGGGGACGAGCGGAGTGGTGTCGATGACGACCATGTCGTACATCTGCTCGAACTGGCGCAGCAGGTTCGGGAACTCCGCCATCAACAGCTCGCCCGGGTCCTCGCCGAGCTTGCCGCCCGTGATGAAGTCGAGGTGGTCGAGCGACGTGTGCCGGATCGCCTCCTCGATCGGATGGCCGCGCAGGATCTCGGAGAGGCCCGGCGTGCGCTGCACGATCAGGAGCTCGGAGATGCGGCCCTTGCGCAAGTCGGCGTCGACGAGCAGCGTGCGCGCGCCGGAACGCGCGAACGAGACGGCGAGCCCGAACGAAACCGTCGTCTTGCCCTCGCCCCCGTCGGGGCTCGTGATGACGATGGAGCGCAGGTTCTCCTTGGTGAAGAGCAGGTTCGTGCGCAGGTCGCGCAGCGCCTCCGCCATCACCCGGAACTTGGGGTCGGTCAGATCGCGCGCATCGTGGCCGTGGGAGAGCGCGGGCTCGTTGGGGATCTCTGCATACGACGGCACTCCGCTAACGCGCTCGAGCGCCTCCGGGGTCTCGATCTTCGTGGCCAGGTTCTCACGCAGCAACGCCGCGCCGATACCGAGCCCGAGCCCGATCAGGAAGGCGACGATCATGGTCAGCTTCGGTCGCGGGTAGACGGCGCCGCTCGGCAAGGTCGGCCGGTTGTACTGCTCGAGGTGGGCCTGAGGCACCTTCAGCTCGCCCGCCGCCTCGCGCGCGAGGAGCGCCTGAGTCACGGCCTGCGCGGAGTTCTGGGCCACCGTCGGGCTCGGGTCGCGCGCGACCACCTTGATGATGGGCGTCCCCGTGAAGGTCCGCACGTTGATGCCCGCGAGCGCCTCGCCGCCCGGAAGGGCCTGCTGCGCCGCGGCGAGCGTGTCGGGCGCGGTCGCCGCGTCGGCGTAGATCGGCGTGATCTGATCGACGGCGCTCAGGATGTAGATCGAGTTCGCGCCGCCTGTGGGGAGCACGGCGAGCGTCGACGTCGCCTCGTACTGCTTGGTCGTGACCTTGAGCGCGGCGAAGGCGACGGCAAGCGAGACCAGCGTGACGCCGATCACGATCAGCTTGCGCCGCCAGAGGACTTCCAGAAATTCGCTCAGGTTCATCTCGCCGCCCACCACCGGGATCGTCGTCCCGAGGCACCAACTTGAGCACAATAGCCGCCGATGGCGGCCCGCAGGCGTCTGGTTTTGGCCTCCCAGCCGCTCTACGCCGGCGTGCCGCACCACGTTCTCGACCTCGTGGAGTGCGCCGACCCGGACGACTGGGCGATCGACGTGGCGTGCCCGCGAGAGTCGACGCTCTGGCCGGCGCTCGCCGGCCGCGCCGGCATACGCCTGCATCCGCTGGGCGCCGCCCGTCGACCGTCGCCCGGTGACGCGGCCTCGCTCGCACGGCTGGCCCGCCTGGTGGCGCGCGCGGACGTCGTGCACGTGCACTCGGCGAAGGCCGGGTTCCTGGGGCGGGTCGCGGCGGCGCTGCGAGGGCGGACGCAGCACTGCGCGTACACGCCCCATGGCTGGTCATTCTGGGCCGCCAGCGGGGCGGAAGCCGCGCTCTACCGTCGCCTCGAGCGGCGCGCCGCGCACTGGTGCCGAGCGATCGTGGCCGTCTCGGCCGACGAGCGCGACGCCGGGCTCGCGGCGGGCGTGGGGCGGCCGGAGCAATACCGCTTGATCCCGAACGGTGTCGACGTCGAGCGGTTCGGCGAGGCACACGAACCGGTGCCCGGCCGCGTCCTGTTCCTCGGCCGGCTAGGGCCGCCAAAACGGGCCGATCTCGCGCTGCGCGCCCTGGCGCGCGTGCCCGGCGCCGAGCTCGAGGTCGCCAACGACGGGCCCGACCGCGCGGAGCTCGAGCGCCTCGCCTCGGAGCTCGGCGTCGTCGACCGGGTGCGGTTCCTCGGCTTCCGCAACGACGTGCCGGCGCTGCTCGCACGCGCGTCATGCCTGCTGGTGACCAGCGACTACGAGGCCGCCTCGCTCGTCGTGCCCGAGGCGATGGCCGCCGGCGTCCCCGTGGTGGCGACGCGGGCCGGAGGCGTCGAAGAGGTGCTGGGCGGCGGCGGCGTGGTGGTCGAGCGCGGCGACGTCGAGGGCGTCGCGAGCGCGCTGGCGCGGGTACTCGGCGACGGCGACGAGGCCGCTCGGCTCGGCGCCGCGGGCCGGGCCCGGGCGCGGGGCGAGTTCACGCGCGAGCGCATGGTCGCCTCCACGGTCGCGCTTTGGGAGGAGCTGGCGGGTGGCTGAGCCGGCGCTCTGGCTTGCGGGCTGGTCGGACAGCGAGGACGAGGACTTTCGCGCCGCGTGCGCGGAGGCGGGGATGGAGGCGGCGGTGGCGCGCGTCGCGCCGCTCGGGCCGACCGTCGGCACACGCCGCCACCGGCTGCGGAGCTGGCCGGCGTACGTCCGCCAGGCCAGGCGCGCCCTGCGCTGGCCGGGGCCGGTCGTCGCGTGGGACCCGATCGCGGGAGCGATCGCGGCCCGCCTCGGCCGCCGGGAGCGGCTCGTCATCCTGAACCCGATCCTCGATCCGTCACGCAAGAGCCGGCGCCAGCAGCTGGTCGTCTCCGGTGCCCGCCGCGCCGGGCAGGTGCTCTTCTTCAGCCGCGCCGGCGCGCGCGACGGATTGGAGCTCGGCGTCCGCGGCGCGTTCGTCCCGCTGGGCGTGCGCGCGCGCCGCGACGAGGCGGCGCCGCCCGGCGACCACGTGCTCGCGGTCGGACGTGACCACCGCGACTGGGAGACGCTCGCGCGTGCGGCGCAGGCGCTCGACATCGAGGTGCGCGTGATCGGGCCGGCGACGGTGCCGGGCCCGTTGCGTCTGGTTGACCCGGTCCCACGTGAGGAGCTGTTCGGGCTCATGGAGCAGGCCGCCGCGGTCGTCGTCCCGCTGATGGACGACCGACGCACTACGGGCCAGCTCGCGGTCCTCGATGCGTTCGCCGTCGGCCGCGGCGTCGTGGCCACGAAATGTCCGGGCACGGAGGACTACGTGACCGACGACACGGGGTTTCTCGTGCCGCCGGGCGAAGCCGACGCGCTCCGCGCGGCGCTGGGGCTGGCGGCCGACCCGAACGTCGCTGCGAGCCAGGGCCGGGCCGCCCTGGCGGCGGCCCGCGGGCCGTTGTCGCTGACGACGTTCGTGTCGACCGTGGATGCGGCGGCCCGCGAAACTTCGCCGTAGTCGACCAGCGGAGGCGGGCCTAGCCCGCCGCAGCTACCACGCGGCCCCCGGCGCGTCTGGTTCCTCAAACCGCGGAAAGTCGTCATGGTCCGCGCAGCGGGCCGGACCTTTCGCGGAAAGCGATCCCTCATTCGAGGGATGACGGGTAGGAAGACGCTGCCGAAGCAGCCTTCGTGGCCCAGCGTCGGCTCGCCCTGGTGGTGCCCATCGCCCTTTCGGTCGCGGTCGCGGTCGGTGCCCGAACCGAGTCGAAGGCCGCGACCGGGAACCTTGCGACGACGCGCATCTGCACGGGCTGCGCCGACCAGGCGCGCGATCTCGGCCGCTACGGCTACGTGACGCTGCATGCGTGGGACGCGAGGCGGATCCCGCGGATCCGGGCCGAGAACCCGCACGCGAAGATCCTGGTCTACAAAGACATGGCGTCGACAGCCGACTACGACTGCCATGCCGGCGTCGACGACCCGCTGCTCCCCAGCGGCATGGGCTACTGCTGGACGCTGCGGAACCACCCGGACTGGTTCACGACCGACCCGCGGGGACATCGGCTCGAGTGGACGACCTGGCCCGGCAACTGGCAGATGGACGTCGGCTCGCCCGGCTACCAGGACCAGTGGGCGGGGAACGTGCTCGGGGAGCTGAAGGCGAAGGGCTGGGACGGCGTCGTCATCGACGACGCCAACGTCGACGAGCGCCCGCAGCTCGGGGGGCAGGCGATGAGCGAGTACCCGACCCAGCCTTCCTACCAGGCGGCGACGCGCTCGTTCCTGGCCAACGTCGGCCCGAAGCTCATGAAGGCCGGCTTCCTCGTCATCCCCAATATCCAGGCCGACCCCGTGCTCGCCAACGCAAGCCTCTGGGCAGATTGGACGCGCTTCACGTCCGGCGGGACGCGCGAGTACTGGATGAAGTGGGGCTCGGGCGCGGACGGCCAGTACGGCGAGGGGGGCTGGGCCGACCTGATGAAGGTCATGGAGACGGTCGAGCGCGAGGGCAAGATCTTCCTGACCACGACGTCGGCGCCGGCCAGCGACGTGCGCTCCATGCGCTGGGGCCGCGCGAGCTTCCTGATCGGCTGGAACGGCGGCCCGAGCGCGTTCAGCTTCGATCCGAACGCGCCCGTCGATCCGTGGTCGGCTGCCTGGACGACGGACGTGGGCGTGCCCGCCGGGCCCAAGCGAGCCCTGGGCGGCGGCGCCTACCGGCGCGACTACACGCTCGGAACCGCGATCGTGAACACGTCTGGGCAGGCCGCGCGGACCCTCGACCTCGGCCGCTCGTACCTCACGCCCGAGGGCACCCCCGTCACGCAGGTCACGCTCCAGCCGCTCACGGGGCTCGTCCTACGGTTGCCGCAGGGCGTCGTCGACCGGCCGCAGACGGCGCCGAGGAAGGCGACGCCCGCCAGGTCGTCGACGACGAGGACGACCAATCGCGGCCACATGGTCGCGCGCCGCATCGCACTCCACGGCGGGCGCATCGTCCACGGCCGGGTGCAGAGCGCACACCGTGGCTGGCGCGTCGTCGTCTACTGGCGCGACCGTACCGCCCGCTGGCGCCTCTTTGCGCGCACCTACACCAACCAGGCGGGCCGGTTCCGGGTGCACAAAGTGTTCCGCGCCCACCGCGCGATCCCGATGCGCGCGGTCGCGCGCGCAGGACGCGCGCGGGCGCACTCCACCGTCGTCCGCCTCAGCCCCTCGTAATCCAGCGCACGGCCTCGCCGCCGCGCAGCGCCTCCCAGCGGGTCGTCGCTCGGACGACGTGGTCGCCCAGCAGCGGAAGCTGGCTCGCGTACGCGCGGAACCCGCGCAGCTTCGCCAGCCGGTCGCGCGGCGACGCCGCGAGTGGCCGCCAGCCGCAACCGTCCGGACCTGCGGCCTGGAGCATCGCGTAGGGCTGCTCCACGAACTCGCCGACGCGCGTCGTGTCGATCCGGCCGCCGAGCAGCCCGGCCACGAGCGCGTGATCGTCGTGCAGCAGCGGGAAGCCCGGCAACAGGACGACGTCGGCGCCGGCGACGGCGTCCACGACCGCGGCGGCGACTGCCTCGGGCTCGGCGCCGAGGCCGTACATCTCGTCGCCGAACGGCAGCCAGACCGGCCGAGCGCCGACGGCGGCGCACGCACGGCGGTCCTCCTCGCGTCGCGCGCGGGCCGCTTGGCCTGCGCTCTCGAAGCCGGCGCGGGCGTCCCACTCGCCCGCGGGGGCGTCGCTCTCCGGGTCGTTTGCGAGCACGGTCAGCACGATGACGTCGGCGCCTCTACGCGCGGCCCGCGCCAGCGCGGCTCCGACCGAGAAGATCGCGTCGTCGAGGTGAACCGACACCACGACGACCCGTCCCTCCAGCTCGTCGCCGCGTCCGAGCAGCCAGCGGCAGGCCCCGCTCGCCCGCGTCGCCAGCCTCGCCGCCACGTGTGCATTATCGGCCGCGCGGTTTGTGCCACGGCGCTTTTTGCCCATACTGAGATCGTGTCCAAGGTCACGCTCGCCGTCGCCACGCGCGATCGCGCACCCCTCGTGCGGCGCTTCCTCGTGCCGCTCGCCGGGCTCGCCGCCGAACGGGGGTGGGACGTCGTGATCGTCGACCAGAGCGTGAACGGGGCCACCCAAGCCCTGCTCGAGCCCCTCGACGGCGTGCGCTACCTGCGCTCGGAGCCTGGCCTCTCGCGCGCGCGCAACGTCGCGATCCAGGCGAGCACGACGCCCCTGATCGCATTCTGCGACGACGACGTCGAGGTTGCGGCCTGCTGGTTCGATGAGGTGCTGCGGCTCTTCGACGAGCATCCGCAGGCAGGTGCGGTCTGCGGGCCCGTGCGCACGCAGACGGGCCGGGAGCTGCCCGGTGTCGCGGCGGCCGAGTACCGCTGGCCAACACATCCGTTCGGGCTGGGCACCGGGGCCAACGTGGCCGTCCGGCGGGCCGCCCTCGACCAGGTCGGCGTGTTCGACGAGGAGCTCGGTGCCGGTGCGCCCTTCCACGCCGCCGAGGAGACTGATCTGCTCTACCGGATCCAGCGCGCCGGCTGGACGATCGTCCGCTCGCAAGGCCTCGAGATCGTCCACTTCGAGGAGCGCAC
The DNA here is from genome assembly GCA_035764425.1 of Gaiellaceae bacterium. Classification (GTDB taxonomy): domain Bacteria; phylum Actinomycetota; class Thermoleophilia; order Gaiellales; family Gaiellaceae; genus JACVRM01. The sequence continues at coordinate 8,733 of DASTZE010000201.1, read as the reverse complement.
CTTCGGCGAGGAGCTCCGGCTGCATTACCGCTACGGCTACGGCGCCGGGGCGCAGACCGCGAAGCACGCGTTGGAGGACGACGGTGCCGCGGTTCGCTTCGGCCTCGCAGAGGTCGGCCATCACGTCGTCTGGTTCGGCCGCTCGCTGGTCACCGCGCGCCCGCGTGCCGCGGTGCACCAGCTGCCGTTCCTCGCCGGGTTCGGCGTGGGTTTCGCGCGGCGGCGGCTCTCAGGTCAGGCAAGGCGCGAGTACAGCTCGGCTAACGGGCGCGTCGCCGGCCCGGGCGCGTAGGCGGCCGCGAAGGCGGCCAGTGCCGCCGCCCCGCGCTCGCGCCGTGCAGCGGGATCGGCGAGGAGCTCCGCGGCAGCATCTGCGAGCACCTGGGGCTCTTCGCTCACGGTCACGCCGTCGTTCGGGGCAATGCCCTCCGCGCCGGCGGCGGTGGTAACCACCGGGACGCCGCTCGCAATCGCTTCGAGGACCTTCACCTTCATCCCGCTGCCGCGGCGCTGCGGGAAGAGCAGGACCGAGAGGTCGCGGAGGAACGCGCCCGCCGACTCGACCTCGCCCCGTACCTCGACTCCAGGCCCGGCCAGCCCCAACGCGTCGGTACCGCGCCCGGCGATAATCAGCTGCGACTTCGGGACGCGGCGCCGGACGAGCGGCCAGACGGTGTGAACGAGCTCGCGCATGGCTTCCGCGGTCGGCGGCCACGCCGCTGTACCGATGATCCCCGCCACCGGCGGACCGTCCAGCGCGGCGGGCGGGTACACGGACGGGTCGACCGTGAGCGGGGCTAGCACGACCTCGGCTCCGGGCGCATCGCGGCCGAGCGCTTCCGCGACGACCGGTGAGCTGGCGACGAGGTGCCGGTGCGTCCGGAGCGCTATCCGCTCTGCCCGGCGCTGCTCGAGCACGTCGCGGAACCCGCGGCGCCACGGCGCGCCCAGATCGCGGTCGCGCCGCACGAGGTAGTGGACGTGGAGCACCGACGGCGTCGCCAGCCCGCGGTCGCACCACGCCGTCTCGGTTTCCTCGAGGTGGAGCACCTCGGCATCCCGTGCGAGCTCGCGGACGCGATCCGCAAACCGGCCGGCGAGCTCGCTGCGCGGCCGCCGGTACCGGTCGACGCGCCCGCGCCAAGACGAAGGCGGCGCCACCGGGGTGATCTCGACTGGAAGATCCGCCGGCACCTCGCCCGCCACGGCGAAGTGCCGCTGCGCCGCGATGGCACGCAGGTCGATGCCGTGGCCGGCGAGGCCGCGGAGAAGCCCGAGCGCGGTCTTGCCGGCCGCACCGCCTTCGGGAAGCGGCGGCTGCGTCAGGACGACCAGGATGCGCACGGCTGGATGGTGTCAGGCCCGCCAGCTCCAGCCGGGGCGCGGGCGCCACGACGAACGACCTGCCGTCTCCGCGTGCGGCAAGCGCGGTCGGCTGTCGCCCGGAAACGTACGGCGATGATCGACGTGATCGGGGTGTAGATCCGAGGCACGACGCAGCTCGCCGTGAACCATGCTTCGCCCCGTAGCACCGAGCGGCTCGTGGTAGCCGCGGCGGCGTCCGCGGGCGGCGCCGGGTTAGACGCGCTTTGGAGTTCCGGCGGCACCCTGCTCCACGACGACCTCGGCGAGGATCTGCTCGAGGGCGATCGACGGCTCCCAGCCGATCGCCGCGCGGATCTTGGCGAGGTCGGGGATGCGATGGAACATCTCCTCGATCCCGTGCCCGTAGACCTGGTCGTACGGGATGTAGGTCAGCGACGACGAGCTGCCGGTCAGCGCCAGCACGCGGTCGGCCAGCTCGTTGATCGTCAGCGACTCGGTCGAGCCCACGTTGTAGATCTCGCCCCAGAGGCCGCCGTGGCCGAGAAGGTCGACGAGCGCGCGCGCCGTGTCGTGCACATGGCAGAAGCAACGCGTCTGGTTCCCGTCGCCGTGCACCTCGAGCGGCTCGCCGGCGAGCGCGGCCCGCACGAAGCGCGGGACGACCATGCCGTACTCGCCGCTCTGCCGCGGCCCGACGGTGTTGAACAGCCGTGCGATCACGACCCGGAGATCGCGCTCCTCGTGCAGAGCCAGGGCGAGGAACTCGTCCAACGCCTTGGAGTCGGCATATGCCCAGCGCTTGGCGGTTGTCGGCCCGTAGATGCGGCGGGTGTCCTCGCGCAGCGGCTGCCGCTCGGCGGGGTGGTCGCCGACGACCTCGGAGCTGGAGGTGACCAGCACCGGCTTGTCGAAGCGGGCGCAGTACTCGAGCACGGTTTCCGTGCCCTGCACGTTCGTGAGCAGCGTGCGGCCGGGCTGCTCGACGATCAGGCGCACCCCGACGGCCGCGGCGAGATGCCACACGGCGTCGCTCTTGAACACGAGCTCGCTGACGACGGAGGGAGAGAGGACGGACTCGACGACGAGGTGGAAGCGCGGGTTGTCGCGCAGGGCGGCCACATTGGCGACGGACCCGGTCGAAAGGTCGTCGAGCGCGTACACCTCCCAGCCCTCGTCGAGGAGAGCCTGCGAGAGGTGCGACCCGATGAAGCCGGCGCCGCCGGTGACAAGGGCAGTCCCGGACTGCGTCACGGCCAGGGACCCTAGCCCGCGCGACGGAGCGCGGCCGCGATCAGCGGGTCGCGCGGGGCGAGCCGGTGGGCCTCCTGAAGCTCGCGCTGCGCGGCCGTCTTCTGACCGGCGCCAAGCAGGGCGTCGCCGAGCAGGTAGCGGAGCGCCGCGGCGTCAGGCTCCTTGCTCACGGCGTCGCGCAGCGGCGGGATCGCGCCGGCCGGCGTCTTCGCCAGCTGCGCCTCGGTGACGAACGGGTCGGGCGAGAGCGGGTCGAGGCGGCGCGCCCAGGTCAGGTCGGCGTGCGGGTCGGTGCCAGGGTGCTCGGCGACGTGGGAGGTGATGCTGGCGGCGACCCAGACCGGGGCGAACGCGAGCAGTACCACCGCGGCGGCAACGCCGGCACCCGTCCAGGCGGCAGGGCCGGGAAGCGCCGGCGGATCGTCGCCCGAGAGGCCGATGCCGGCGAACAGGAACAAGACAATGCCGACCGCGGGGAACGTCCAGATCCAGTCGCCCGCCGAGTGGACGGCGAAGTACGTGGCCGCGCCGAGCAGGCCGGCGCCGAGCAGATCCTGGCGCGCGCGCCGGAAGAGCCCGACGAAGAGGGGGACGAAGGCGAGTGCCAGCAGCGCGAGACCGACAAGCCCGAGCTCGGCCGCCGTGTCCAGCTCCAGCGAGTGGGAGCGTCGGGGCGTCTCGTCGCTGCGGCCGTGCCGGAGATAGGCGACGTCCCACCCGCGCGACCCGACGCCGACCAGCGGGTGCGCCTTGAACTCGCTCAGCGCGACGCGCCAGAAGTCGTAGCGGTTCGAGCCGAGGTTGACGAGGTGACTCGAGCCCGACTCGTGCGCCGGCAGCGACTTGAAGGTGTCCCACCTGTCGCCGAGCCAGCCGATCGGGTGGTGCTCGCGCGCGAGAAAGGCCGCCGCCCCGATCACGACGCACGCGATGAGCACGCCCGCCGCGATCCGTCCCAGAAGCCGCCGCGTGTTCCCGGGGATCGAGAGCCGCTCGTCGACGAGCGCGTACGCGGCCGTTACGGCGGCGCCGGCGACGGTGAGCACGAGGATCCGCGTTCCGGCCGCCTGCGCGGCGTCGATCAGCGGGCCCGTCTGGTCGCGTACCGGGAACGGGTCCGTGAGCGTCCCGTACGAGGCCGCGACGAGCACCCCGGCGATCGCCGCGGGGACGGCGAGGCGCAGGCGGCCGGGCGACACGGCCAGCACGACGACGGCCGCGGCGCCGAGCGCGATGCCCCCGCCCTTGCTCTGCGTGACGAGCCACGCCGCGAGCATGGCCGTGGCGGCGCCGCCCGCGAACGCGCGCACCAGCGGGCCCAGGTCGCGCCGGGCGGCGAGCGAGACGGCGGGCCACACGGCGAGCAGAAAGGCCGCGCCCTGCGCGTTCACGTACCCGATCGGGGACGTGAGGCGCCCGACGTCGAAGCGGTCGTCGGCGCTCGCGCCCCACACGAGCTCCGCGGCGGTCGCGACCGCGAGGGCGGCGGAGATCGCCACGAGCCCGGCGGCTGCCGCCGTCCGGCCGTCGCGTCCGCGGAGCGTCACGAGCGGAACCGCGACGGCCAGCGCGTAGGTCGCCACGAGCAGCGCCTCGTCACGCGCCGCCGACGGCAGCGGGCTCCAGGCGGCGCTCAGCGCCGACCAGAGCGCGAGCCCCGACACGCCGGCCAGCGCGAGCACGGCGCTGGGAGAGGGCTCGACCGCGATGCCGGCGGCGAGCACGACCGCTGCGAGCAGGGCAAGCAGGATCGCGTACGGGAGCCAGTCGGCGGGGAGGATCGAGCCGCCTTCGCGCCAGGCCATGCCGGCCGCCAGGAGGCCCGCCAGCACGGTCGGCAGGGCGAGCGCCAGGCCCGCGAGACCGGTGTTCCCGCGGGCGTTCGAGGCAATCGTGTCCAGCCGAGGCGCGTCCGAGGTCATTTTGAAAGTTTGGGCCGTTTAACTACGATGCGGGCAGGGGCAAGACACAGGGGCATCACAGGGGAACACGGGGGAAACTGCGCGAAAGGAGATTCAATGGGGAGGTTCGCACGGGGGGTGACCGTCCTCCTGGCGATCGCGCTGGTGGCCGTCTCGGCCGCAGCAGGTGCGACGCCAACTCAGATCTACCGGGACTACCAGGACAACGGCAGGCTCGACAGCCGCTACTCGGCCGCCGACCTGCAGGCGGCGCTCAAGAGCCCGGCCGTGCAGGGGTACGGCAAGTCGACGATCACGCCTGGCATGAAGCAGGAGATCGTCAACAAGCTCGGCGCGCAGCAGGGACTCCAGGGGGGTAACAACGGCGCGGGCGGCGGCCTGCCGTTCACGGGCTTCGACCTGGCTCTGCTGACCGTCGGCGGCGCGCTGCTGCTGTCGGTGGGCTTCGGGCTCAGGCGCGTCACGCGGACGAAGAGCTAGCGCGGTCCCGCATGGAAGTGCCTGAGGTCCCGTGGGGGTCCGCCTCCGCATGACGTCGTTGCAGACGACGACCGATCACGCAACCGCGACGGTGCACGCGCTGCGTGCGCAGCCGACGCGCCCGGCGCGGCTGCAGTCGCAGCGATCCTGGGCGCACGCGGCGCTCGCAATCGACGCCGCGATGCTCGTGGCGGCCGCCGGCGCGACCGCGCTCGGCGCGTACCACGGGGGGCTCCCGCGCATGTCGGCGTTCGGCCTCGCGGCGTTCGCCGGCCTCGTGCTCGTGGCCGCCCGCGCACGCGGCATGTACGCGCCCAAGCTCCGCCTGGACGTCCTCGACGACCTGCGCGGCGTCGCCACGGTCACGTCGCTCGCCGCGATGGTCATCCTGGCGGCCCGGGTGATGCTCGGCGACGACGGGACGCTCGCGGCCGAGATCTTCCGCCCGTGGGTGTTCGCGACCGTCTACCTCGCAGCGGGCCGCATCGCGCTCGCATGGACGCAGGGCCGCGCCCGTGCGTCCGGCGACTCCGTCCGGCCGACGCTGATCGTCGGCGCCGGCCGCGTGGGGCGGCTCATCGCGCAACGCCTCCAGGAGCGCCCAGAGCTCGGCCTGAAGCCGATCGGCTTCCTGGACAAGGAGCCGCTGGACACCCCCGGCGGGCCGATGCTCCCGGTCCTCGGCGCGAGCTGGGATCTCGACCGGCTCGTGCGCGAGTACGGCGTTCAGCACGTGCTCGTGACCTTCTCGACCGCGCCGCACGAGGTCCAGCTCCGACTCGTCCGCCGCTGCGAGGAGCTCGGCGTCCAGGTCTCGTTCGTGCCGCGTCTGTTCGAGCGCGTGGGTCAGCGTGTCTCGATCGACCACCTCGGCGGCCTCCCGCTGGTCACGGCGCACCACGCCGACCCGAAGGGCTGGCAGTTCGGCGTCAAGTACGCGGCCGACCGCATCCTCGCCGGTCTCGCGCTGCTCCTGCTCTCGCCGGTCCTGATCGCGGCCATGGTCGCCGTGCGCATCTCGCTCGGCCGCCCGATCTTCTTCCGCCAGACGCGCATCGGCCGCGACGGGTGCCCGTTCGACATGCTGAAGCTCCGGACGATGCTGCCGCAGCACGACGGCGCCGACGTGCAGGAGCCCGAGTGGCTCCCGCGCGAGGACACCGCCCCGGGCGGCGTCGAGGGCGACGACCGCCGCACCCGCGTCGGCGCGTTCCTGCGCCGCACCTCGATCGACGAGCTGCCGCAGCTGATCAACGTGGTCCGCGGCGAGATGAGCCTCATCGGCCCCCGGCCGGAGCGCCCCGAGTACGTGCAGATGTTCGAGGAGAACATCTACCGCTACGGCGAGCGCCATCGCGTCAAGGCCGGCATCACCGGCTGGGCGCAGGTGAACGGGCTGCGCGGTCAGACGTCGCTCTCCGACCGCGTCGAGTGGGACAACCACTACATCGAGAACTGGTCGCTCTGGTTCGACATGAAGATCGCGGTGCTCACCGTGCTGTCGGTCTTCCGCATGTATCGGGTCACCGAGTAGCAACGCCGCAGCTGCGAAAGCCCTGAGCCGCCCCTGAATCGCAGGTTGGGCAGGCGTAAAGAGATGGAAAGCGTGTTGCGCCCGGGTGTAACAACGCCGCGCGAAGCGCGTCGTAACCCTTGACCAACCGGCCTCCGGCGCCGAAAGTAGCCTCGGAGGCGCGAGCTACACTAAGACCACCTCGACCGCGGCGCAGCCACCGTCGCGATTTCCGACGAAAGGGGGCTCGAGGGTTTTGTTCGAACGCTTCACAGAACGGGCCAGACAGGTTGTCGTCCTCGCCCAGGACGAGGCGCGCGCCCTGAAGCACAACTACATCGGCACGGAGCACATCCTGCTCGGCCTCCTCCGCGAGGAGGAAGGGCTTGCTGCGCGCGTCCTCGAGTCGCTCGACATCACGGTCGAGGAGGTGCGCGCCCAGGTCGCGCGGATCGTCGGCCAGGGCGACGAGGTCACGACCGGTCAGATCCCGTTCACGCCCCGCGCGAAGAAGGTGCTCGAGCTGGCACTGCGCGAGGCACTGTCGCTGGGTCACAACTACATCGGCACCGAGCACATCCTGCTGGGCCTCGTGCGCGAGAACGAAGGCGTCGCCGCACGGATCCTGCTCGACTTCGATGCCGACGCCGAGAAGATTCGCAACGAGATCATCCGCATGCTCTCCGGGCCCGGCCGCCGCCAGCAGGGCACGGGCGGCTCCGCCGAGGGCAAGTCGAAGAGCTCGAAGCTCCTCGACCAGTTCGGCCGCAACCTGACCAAGCTCGCGGCCGAGGGCAAGCTCGACCCGGTCGTCGGCCGCCAGACGGAGATCGAGCGCGTCATGCAGATCCTGTCGCGCCGCACCAAGAACAACCCGGTGCTGATCGGCGAGCCCGGCGTCGGCAAGACCGCAGTCGTCGAGGGCCTCGCCGCCCGGATCTCGTCCAACCAGGTGCCCGAGCTCCTGAAGGGCAAGCAGATCTACACGCTCGACCTCGCGGCGCTGGTCGCCGGGTCGAAGTACCGCGGTGAGTTCGAGGAGCGCCTCAAGAAGGTGATGAAGGAGATCACCCAGCGCGGCGACATCATCCTGTTCATCGACGAGCTCCACAACCTCGTCGGCGCCGGCGCGGCCGAGGGCGCGATCGACGCCGCCTCGATCCTGAAGCCGGCGCTCGCCCGCGGCGAGCTCCAGACGATCGGCGCGACGACGCTCGACGAGTACCGCAAGTACCTCGAGCGCGACGCGGCGCTGGAGCGGCGGTTCCAGCAGATCCGCGTCGACGAGCCGTCGACCGACGACACCGTCCAGATCCTGCGCGGCCTGCGCGACCGCTACGAGGCGCACCACCGGTGCAAGATCACCGATGACGCGCTGACGGCGGCCGCCGTGCTGGCCGACCGCTACATCCAGGACCGGCATCTGCCGGACAAGGCGATCGACCTCATCGACGAGGCCGCGTCGCGGATGCGCATCAAGACCATGAGCGCGCCGCCGCGGTACCGCGAGCTCGAGGAGGAGATCGAGCGGGTCCGCAAGGAGAAGGAGGCCTCGATCGAGGCACAGGAGTTCGAGAAGGCCGCCTCGCTGCGCGACAAGGAGCGCAAGCTCACGCAGAAGAAGCGCGAGCTCGAGGAGTCCTGGCGCGCCGAGGAGGCGACGGAGCAGCCCGAGATCGGCGAGGAGGAGATCGCAGACATCGTCTCGATGTGGACGGGTATCCCGGTCTTCAAGCTCACCGAGGCCGAGACGGCGAAGCTGATCCGCATGGAGGACGAGCTGCACAAGCGCGTCATCGGCCAGGAGGAGGCGATCGTCGCGGTCGCGAAGTCGATCCGCCGCGCGCGGGCCGGGATCAAGGACCCGAAGCGCCCGACCGGTTCGTTCATCTTCCTCGGCCCTTCGGGCGTGGGGAAGACCGAGCTGGCGCGCACGCTCGCCGAGTTCCTCTTCGGCGACGAGGACGCGATGATCCAGGTGGACATGTCGGAGTACATGGAGAAGCACTCCGTGTCCCGGCTCGTCGGCTCGCCGCCCGGCTACATCGGGTACGACGAGGGCGGCCAGCTCACCGAGGCCGTTCGCCGGAAGCCGTACTCGGTCGTGCTGCTCGACGAGATCGAGAAGGCCCACCCGGACGTCTTCAACATCCTGCTCCAGATCCTGGAGGACGGGAAGCTGACGGACGCCCAGGGCCGGCGCGTGGACTTCCGCAACACGATCGTGATCATGACGTCGAA
>DASTZE010000200.1:0-13785 GCA_035764425.1 Gaiellaceae bacterium | reverse complement strand
CGCCCATGGGGTGGTGGCCCATGTGCTCGACCCCGCCGGCGAGGGCGACGTCGGCCGAGCCGAAGGCGAGCTCGCCGGCCGCGATGGTGACGGCGGTCAGCGCGCCGGCGCACATGCGGTCGACCGCCAGGCCCGGCACGGAAGCCGGGAGGCCGGCGAGCAGGCCGACATCGCGCCCGAGTGTCAGCCCCTGGTCTCCGACCTGGGCCGTGGCCGCGAACACGACGTCCCCGATCCGCTCCGCGGGCACCTTCGGGTTCCGCCGCAGGACCTCGCGCACCGCCTTGACGGCCATGTCGTCGGCACGCGTGCGCCAGAAGACGCCCTTGGGGCCGGCGCGGCCGAACGCCGTGCGCACGCCGTCGACGAAGTACACCTCCCGCAGCTCCCGCACGCAGCGACCATACTCGCCGCGTGCCGGACTGGCGTGCGATACGCGACCGCGCTGAAGAGCGCTGGGAGGACGGCCGTGAGCGCCTCCCGGACGAGCCGGAGCCCCGGCAGCGGCAGCTCACGCGGATCGGCAACGCTGCCTATGCGACCGGTCTGGCGGCGCTGATGGAGGGCGAGACCGACGATGCGCGCGACTGGCTGGCGCGTGCCGCGGAGGCATACCGGGAGAGCTTCGCCGGAGCCCCGCCGGACAGCTGGGGGCGGCCGATCGGGGCCATGAAGGCGCGGTTGATCGCGAATGATTCGGACGCCGCGGTTGACGACGCGCGCTGGGCGCTGGACGCGGGCGCCGCGAAGGCCGGCTCGCCGATCGGCCGCTACGCGGCGGCGCTCGCGCTGCTCGTGCTCGGCCGCGACCACGAGGCCCGAGTGCTCGCCGATGACCTGCGTATCCACGACGGCTTCCCGACCGACGTCGGCGACGCGCTCGCGTACCTGGCCGCCGGCACCGATGCCGTCGGCTACATCGAGGCGATCGAGAGCGTGCTCGCGTCGTTCGAGGCGCGCGACGAGTACCTGGAGGACGTGCCCGTCGCCGACACCGTGCTGGCGCTGCAGGCGCTTGCGCGCCCGCGCGGGCTCGAGGTCGAGCTCACGTCGCCGCTACTGCCCTAGCTGCGCCGCGGCCGCGTCGTCGAGCACGACGATCGTGCGGCGCCCGCGCACGAGGCTCGCGGGCGCGTCCTCGCTCGGCTCCCCGCCGAAGGCGCGCGCGACCGCCTCGGCCTTGTCGGCCCCGGTGACCAGGTAGACGAGCAAGTCCACGCGCGCGAAGACCGGGATGGTCATCGTCACGCGCGGGACGAAGGGCTCGAGCTGCCCTTCCACCGCGACCACGCGCCGCTCGCGCTCGCGCAGCGAGGGCGCGTTCGGGAACAGCGATGCGGTGTGCGCGTCCGAGCCGATGCCGTTGAATGCAAAGGCGATCGGCACGTCGTCCACGAAGCCGTCGTACCGTGCCGCGGCCTCCTCGGCGCCCAGCTCGCCCTCGATGCGCCACACGGAGCGCGGTGTGATCGCATCGAGCAGCGTCTCGCGGACGAGGCGGTAGTTCGAGCGCTCGTCGTCGGGCGGCACGGCCCGGTCGTCGCCGAACCAGACGTCGACCGCCGACCAGTCCGGCTCGAGCGCGGCGGCGGCCTGGTACGCCGCGCCCGCCGTGTGCCCGCCGGAGAGGGCGAGCACCCCACCCACGCGGGCGGCCTCCGCGAGCAGCGCCCCGGCCTCCGCCGGGGCGTCCCCCACCACGCGGAGCTCGGCCGTCACGCGTCGCCGGCCGCGAGCTCGCGCGACCGCTCCATCGCGGCCTGGATCGCGTTCAGGAACGCCGCCCGGACGCCCGCGCGCTCCAGCTCGCGGATGGCGCGGATCGTCGTGCCGCCCGGCGACGTGACCATCTCGCGCAGCTCGACGGGGTGGATGTGCTCGTCCCGCAGCAGCCTGGCCGTGCCGAGCATCGTCTGGACGACGAGCTGCGTCGACACCTCGCGCGAGAGCCCGAGCAGGATCCCGGCCTCGATCATCGCCTCGGCGAGCAGCGCGAAGTACGCAGGCCCCGACCCGGACACGGCGGTGACGGCGTCCATGTAGCGCTCGGGCACCCGCACCACCGAGCCGACGTGGGTGAGCACCTCCTCGGCGAGCGCGAGGTGCTGGTCGTCGGCGTGCGCCCCGCTGCAGATGCCTGCGACGCCCTCGTGCACGGTCGCCGGCGCGTTCGGCATCGCGCGGACGACCGGGACGCCGTCCGCGATCTGCGCCTCGATCGCGGCCGTCGGGATCGCCGCCGCGACCGACAGCACCGTCTGCGCCGGCGTCAGCACGCCGCCGATCTCACCGAGCAGCACGTCGAAGTCCTGCGGCTTGACCGCCAGGACGATGATCCCGGCCTCGCGCACCGCCTCCGGGTTCGAGAGCGTCGCATGCACGCCGTAGCGCTCGCGCAGCTCGTCGACCCGCTCCTGCCGCCGCCCGGTCACGACGATCTCCGCCGGCTCGCGCCAGCCCGAGCTGAGCAGCCCGGCCAGCAATGACTCGCCGATCTTCCCGGCACCGAGGATCGCGATGCGCCGCGCATCGGCCACGGCGCGATCCTACGCGGCGGTCAAGCGGGGCTCGTCCTCACGGAGCCGCCGGAACTCGTCTGTGTCGACCGGAAGCAGCCCGGCGCCCCAGCCGGCCAGCAGGTAGCGGCTCGCCAGCCCCTGCCATTCGCCGTACGGGTCGAGCAGCTCCTGTGTCTCCCAGCCCTCGACGAAGCGGCCGCGCAAGGCGGACAGCAGCTTCACGAGCCCGAGGTCACCGACCATGCCGCGGTCGAAGCGGCCGAGGCCCTCGATGAAGACCACGCCGACCGACCACGGGCCGAAGCCGCGCTCGCGCTCCAACCGCTCGGCGACTGCGTCGCCCTCGTGGTGGAGGAGCTCCTCGAGCCGGATCGACTTGCAGAGGCGCACGAGCGTCGCCGCCTTCCGGGCCGAGAGGCCGTCCCGGCAGAGCGTCACCGGCGCGAGCGCCGCGAACGCCTCCGCGGTCGGCGGCGCCGCGAATGTGCCGGGAATCGGGGAGACGGCCCGGATGATGCGGCGCTCGATCGCGCGCGCGCGCCGAGCCTGGATCAGCTGCCCGGCAAGCGCGCGCAGGACGGCGTGGCACACGCTGCCGACCCGGATGGGGCGCATGCCGCGGAACTGCCCGATCGTACGCCCGAGCATCGGGTCGCGGGCGAAGCGCCGGATGAACTCCGAGTGATCGTTGTCCAAGCCGAGGATCGCCCGCATGCGCTCGACGCCTTCCTCGCCGTGCGCGACGACGCAGACCGTGCCGTCCGGGCGCTGCCACGCACGCACCAGCTCATGCCCGTCTCCGATGGCGAGGCAGGCGACCAGCTGCGTCCCGTCCCACCGGCGCGTCGCGTCGCCCGCCCCGCGCGCGGAAAGGCGAAGCGAGTACGGGCCGCGCGGCCGGAGCTCGGCAAGGATCCCCACGGCCGGGGGGACCTTACGACGGCGGGCAGACGGAGACACGGCGACTACCCTGCCATCCACGGTCCGGCGCATCGCATCCGAAGCCTCGCTGCGCAGCAGGCGCCACAAGCTCCGGCTCCTCCTCGAGCGGCTCCGGCCCGACGCAGCCACGTCCATCGTCGACGTCGGCGTCACCGACGCGGCGTTCGGGGAGGCGGCGGGCTACGGCTCGGACAACTTCTTCGAGGCGCACTACCCGTGGCCGGGGCAGATCACGGCGGTCGGGCTCTCCGAGCTGCCGCGCTTCCGCGAGGCGTTTCCGTCCGTGCGCCTGGTGGTCGCCGACGGGCGCCGGTTGCCGTTCGCCGACGGCGCGTTCGACATCGCCGTGTCGAATGCGGTCGTCGAGCACGTGGGCGACGCCGACGACCAGCGCGCGTTCGTGCACGAGCTCTGCCGCGTCGGCAGGCAGGTGTTCGTGTCGACGCCGAACCGCTGGTTCCCCATCGAGGTGCACACGCTGCTGCCGTTCGTGCACTGGCTCCCGCGCGCGCGCGCGAGGGCGGCGTTCCGCGCACTCGGCCGGGAGGAGGCCGAGTCTTTCCGCCTGCTCGGTCGCCGCGAGTTCCGTGCCCTGTTCCCGTACCCGGTCGACCTCGTGGACACGGGCGTGAATCTCGTTGCTATCGGACCCCGTCCGTTACGGTTGACACGCTTGGCCGACAACCAGGGGAAGGGCACTCCGTGCGGAGCCGCAGGCGGGACGAAACCGCAGCACTGACCGACGAGATCGGGACGCTCCTCGACCAGGAGCGCGAGCGCTACGCGGCGACCCTCCAGCGGCTCCAGGCCGACCTCGCGGCCGCCGCCGAGCGGGTAACCGAGCGCCAGGAGAGCCTGGAGGAGCGCGAGGAGGCAATCGTGGCCGCCGAGCGCGAGAGTGCCACACGCAAGCGCGACCTCGACACGCGTGAGGCAGCGCTCGCTCCGCGCGAACAGCAGATCGAAGGCCGCGAGGCGGAGCTCGAGCGCGGCCGCCGCGAGGTGGAGCAGGCCCAGCAGCTGCACTCGGTGACCGTCGAGCGCACGCGGCGCGAGTCGGTCGAGCTCGCCGACCGCACGCAGGAGGTGACTCGTCGCGAACAGGAGCTGGCAACCGCGGAGGCCGAGCTGGAGCGGACGCTCGCGGCGCGCGCCGATGCGCACGAGCGCGAGCTCGCGGCCGCCGCCAAGAGGCAGGAGTCGGGGCTGGCGCGCCGCGAGGCCCGGATCGTCGAGGCGCGCGAGCAGCTGACCGAGTCGCAGAAGGCCCTGACCGCGCGCGAGCGCGAGCTCACGCGACGGCAGAAGGAGCTCGAGAAGCGCGAGGCCGCGATGGCCGAGCTCGATGCTCGTGAGCGAGCCCTGGCCGAGCGGGAGGCGGCGCTCGGCGAGCGCCTGGGCGAGCGCGAGACGAAGGTCGCGACCCGGGAGGCCGAGCTCGACCGGCGCGACGAGGCTGTCGCCGACCGCGAGAAGGCCGCCGCCGATCGGACTCGTGCCGCCGACGCGCGCGAGAGCGAGATCCAGCGGCTCGACGCAAGGCGCCAGGTGGCCGCGCAGCAGCTGTCCGATCGGGTCGCGCGGCTCGAGGAGCGCGAGCGGGAACTGGCCGCCCGCGAGCGGGAGGTCGAGGCGCAAGTGGCCCAGCGGCACGAGGAAGTCGACACCGCCCTCGCGGCACGGCAGGAAGCGCTGATGGAGCGCGAGCAGGCGCTGGCGGCGGCCGCCCAGGAACTGACCGATCGCGAGCAGGAGCTGAATGCGACGCTGGCCGAGCGGCAGGAGGCCCTCGCCGCGCGCGCGCAGGAGCTGGAGGATTCGCGGACGAAGCTCGAGCAGGAGATCGAGGCACGCCTGGCGGCGCGCCGCGCCGAGCTCGATGCCGAGGCCACGGAGCGGGCGAAGCAGCTCGATGACTTCGCCGCCGAGCTGGAGGCAAAGTCTGCGGAGCACGCGCAGGCGACGAAGGATCTGGACGAGTCTCGCCGCGCGGCCGAGCGGCAGGCGGCCGAGCGCGAGCAGGCGCAGGCGGCTGAGCTCCAGGAGCGGCACCGGCAGCTCGAGGCCGAGCTCGCCGGCCGTGAGCGCCAGCACCGCGAGACGCTGGCGGCGCAGGAGCGCGAGCTCGACGAGCGCCGGGCGGAGCTCGAGCGCACCTGGGAGGTGCTCGAGCAGGAGGCACTCGCCCGGGTGGAGCGCGAGAGCCGGCGCCAGGTCGACGAGCTCGACGAGCGCGAGCAAGCGCTCGCCCGCCGCGAGTCCGATTTGATGGACCGCGAGACGGCGCTGCGCCGGCCGCGCGTCGACGAGCCGGCCGCGGCCGACCTTCCAGAGCCGGAGCTCGAGCCGGATCCCGTGGCGGTCGTTCCCGAACCGGACGCAGAGCCCGAGCCGGCGGCGGCCGGGGCGGCCCGCCAGTGGAATCTGGACGAGCTGGCGGCCCTCGTGGAGTCGCGCGGCGCCGACTTCCCCGATCGAATCGACGAGTGGCGGGCCTACATCGTGTACCTCCGCGACTTCGTCGGACCGGACAGCCTGCTCCCGACGTCGTTCGAGGGCCTCATCGACGACGTCTTCGGCGACCTGCTCGAACGCGCATAACCAGCGTGACATGCGGGTAGAGGCCACCGCATGCCGATCTTCCGCCGTGCCTCGAACGAGCCGCCGACCGCGGCTCCGCCGCCCACGTACGACCCCGCCGCGACTCAACCGCTGCCGCCGCCCGAATACGGCACCGTCCTCGAGGAGTACGGGCCGCCTCCGCCGCGCGGCCCCCGGATCTGGCCGTGGCTGCTGGCCCTGCTCCTCCTGGTCGTGCTCGGGATCGGCATCGGGAGCGGGTACGCGCGCTTGCGCGACAACGGCAACGACACTGCCGCGACCACCACCACGACGCAGGCGTCGCCTTCGACGGTCACCGTCCCGAACGTCGTCGGACAGCGCGCCGACCGCGCCGCCTCGCAGCTTGTCGATGCGGGGCTCAAGACAACCTTCCAGCGGCAGCTGAGCACGAAGCCGAGCGGAACGGTGCTCGCGGAGCGGCCCGCGGCGTCGAGCTCGGCACCGGCCGGCTCCACGGTGACGCTGACAATCGCACGCGGTGCGAACACGGCGGGCGTGCCCGCGCTCGTCGGCCTGCCGCTCGCGCAGGCGCTCGCGAAGCTGCGCACCGCCGGCCTCCGGGCAACCGAGAAGCGCGTCTATGGCACGAGCCCCGCGGGCCAGGTGATCGCCCAGGTGCCCGGCGGCGGCCGTGAGCTGACCAGGCGTGCGAGCGTCGAGCTGACCGTCTCGCGCGGCGCCCAGCCGGTGGCCGTGCCGGACGTCGTCGGTCAGACCCGGGCCGACGCGACGAGCAGCCTCGTGGCCGCGGGGCTGAAGGCAGGCCTGCGCAGCGTGCCGTCGAGACAGCCGCAGGGCACCGTCGTGGCACAGAGCCCAAGGCCCGGCGAGCGCAAGCCGAAGGGCACCATCGTTCAGATCAACGTCTCCGTGGGTGCGAACCAGGCCACGACGACGACCGGAGACACGCCGGGCAGCCCGGTGCCGGGGAAGATCCAGATCCCCGACGTCGTCGGCATGACGCTCGTCGAAGCGCGGGCGACGCTGTCAAAGCGCGGGCTGAAGACCGACCCGAAGGTGGTGCCATCGTCGCAGCCCAAAGACACTGTCGTCGCGCAGTATCCGGCGGCCGGCACCCCGACCAAGCACGGCGGCTCCGTGCGCGTGAACGTCTCACAGGGCCCTGGCGCGACGACGATCGTGCCCGACGTCACGGGCGATCAGGAGACCACAGCGACGACGAAGCTCGAGAACCGAGGCCTCGCGGTGGAGGTCGTTCGTCAGGACACGACCGACCCGTCCCAGGACGGCGTCGTCCTCGACGAGACCCCGAGCGGCGGCAGCCAGGTGAAGCCGGGCGCGACGATCACGATCACGGTCGGGTCGCTGACCTCCGGCTAGCGCTCCGCCGATAGGCTCGCGCCGCCGTGGACGACTTCCAGCCGCCGGTCGAGGAGCTCGCCGAGCTGGTCGTCGGCTTCGCCGCGAACGTCCAGCCGGACCAGATCGTCTCCGTGCTCTCGGAGCCGGGCAAGGAGGAGATCGCACGCGCGGTGGCGGAGGCCGCCTACCGGCGGGGCGCACGCTTCGTCGACGTCTGGTCGTTCGACCCGCTCGTGAAGCGGTTGCGCATCCGCTACGCGCCCGAGGAGACGCTGGGCTACGTGCCGCCCTGGTGGGGCCGGCGCATGATCGAGCTGGGCGAGCTGGGCGCCGCGCGGATCGCGCTCGAGGGCCCGGCGGCGCCGGGCGCGCTCGACGACCTCGACCCGCGACGGGCGGGCCGGGACCGGATGCCGCGGCTCGCGGAGGTCGGCCCGGTGGTGAACGCGCGCAGCACGAACTGGACGGCCGTTCCCGCTCCAACCCGGGGGTGGGCCGGGCTCGTGCATCCGGACCTCGACCGGGACGCGGCCTACCGGAAGCTCTGGGACGAGATCGTCCACATCTGCCGGCTCGACGAGCCCGATCCGGGGGCAGCGTGGACGCAGCGCATGGCCGAGCTGGCCGGCGTCGGCGAGCGGCTCGGGACGCTCGGCCTGGACGCCGTGCACTTCGAGGGACCGGGCACGGACCTGACGATCGGGCTGCTGCCGTCGTCGCGCTGGCTCGCCGCCGAGTTCACGCGGCGCGACGGCCTGCGGCACCTGGTCAACCTGCCGTCTGAGGAGGTCTTTGCGACGCCGGACCCGGAGCGCGTCGACGGCGTCGTCCGCGCGACGCTCCCGCTCGAGTACGTGGGCTCGATCATCCGGGGCATCGAGGTGCGCTTCGAACGCGGGCGCGCCGTGTCGATCGACGCCGAGCACGGCGCCGACGTCCTGCGCACGGCCACGTCGCAAGATCCGGGCGCGTCGCGCCTCGGTGAGGTCGCGCTGGTCGATCGAGCCGGCCGCATCGGGCCGCTCGGCACCGCCTTCTGCGACACGCTGCTCGACGAGAACGCGGCGAGTCACATCGCCTTTGGCGCGGCCTACACGTTCACCATCGACGAGGCCGACTGGCCCCGCGCGAACGCGAGCCAGCTCCACATCGACTTCATGATCGGGTCGAATGAGGTCGACGTCACGGGCATCACGGGCGCGGGGGACCGCGTGCCGCTCCTGCGCGGAGGGGACTGGCAGATCTAAGCGACGCCCGCCCAGTCGAAAGCGCGGCCGACCTGCTCGAGCCGTGCGCGCGTCGGGCCGTCGCAGAGCACGCCGCCCAGCGCCGCCTCGTAGGCGGCCTGCGGTGACACGCCGAGCGAGCCGGCTACCTCGAGCTCGCGCGTCAGGTCGGTGTCGAACATCGCCGGGTCGTCGGTCGAGATCGAGCACGGCACGCCGGCCGCGACGAGCTGCGGCAGCGGATGCTGCTCGAGCGACTGCACGACGCCGGTGCGCAGGTTCGAGACCGGGCACACGTCGAGCACCACCTGCCGCTCGGCGAGCTCGCCGACGAGCGCGGGGTCCTCGACCGCGCGAATGCCGTGCCGGATCCGGCGGGCGCCGAGCACGTCCAGCGCGGCGCGCACCGACTCCGGCCCCGCCGCCTCGCCGGCGTGCGGGACGGCCGGCAGCCCGCCCTCGCGGGCGATCGCGAACGGTCGCTCGAAGCCTTCCGTGGCATAGAGCGCCTCCTCGCCGCCGAGCCCGATGCCGACGACGCCGCGGTCCGCGTACTTGAGTGCGTAGCCCACCGAGACCTCGGCGTCCTTCAGCGGCGCCGAACGCGTGATGTCAGGCGTGAGCCGCATCTCCACGCCGTGCAGCTCGCGCGCCTCCTGGGCGCCGTCGCAGTAGCCGGTGTAGAGGTCGTCCCAGTCGACGCCGCGCCAGGTGCGCTCGATCGGCGAGAAGATCGCCTCCACGTACACGGCGCCATGGCCCGCCGCCTCCTCGGCGTAGTCGACCGTGATGCGGCGGAAGTCGTCGGCTTGCCGCAGCACGTTCGTGGTCATGATCCAGATCTCGATGAAGTGCGCGAAGTCGCGGAAGCGGTAGAGCCTCGCGAGCTCCTCCGGGGTCTCGGCCGGGAGCGGCAGCCCGTTCCGGCGCGCGAGGTCGAAGAGCGTATCCGGGCGGACGGCGCCCTCCAGGTGGACGTGCAGCTCGATCTTCGGGTAGGGCAACACGCCGCCAGCCTAGAAGGCCGGCGCGTGACGGAGGGTCAGGGCGGGGATGAGCACCGCACACCGGCCGCGGCGTAGTCTGGTGGTCGATGAGCAGCGCGCCTTCCCCGACGCCCGCTCCCCCGGGCCAGCAGCAGCCGCCGCGGCCGGGCCCGCCGGTGCCGCCCGAGAAGCCGCGCCCCCGCTTCCGCATCCCCTGGTGGTGGCTCGGCCTCATCCTGGCCGCCCTCGTCATCAACCAGTGGGCGGCATCGCGTGTCACGGAATCGACCACCCGCATCCGAGTCCCGTACACGCCCTTCTTCGTCCAGCAGGTCGAGGCGAACAACGTCAAGGACATCACTTCGAAGGGGACGGCGCTCCAGGGCACGTTCGAGAAGCCGACCGCCTATCGCGACTCGAAGCCGACCTCGAACTTCAAGACCGAGGTGCCGGCGTTCGCGAACACGGACGAGCTGTCCTCGCTGCTGCAGAAGCACAAGGTGATCGTCAACGCCGAGCCGCTCGACACCGGCCTGCCGTTCTGGGAGAACCTGCTCGTCGGCTTCGGGCCTACGCTGCTCTTCCTCGGGCTGCTCTTCCTGCTCATCCGCCGCGCCGGGCGGGTGCAGAACGTGCTCGGCAACTTCGGCCGCTCGAAGGCGACGCTCTACGAGGCCTCCGGCGAGCGCGTGACCTTCGCCGACGTCGCCGGGATCGACGAGGCGAAGGACGAGCTGTCGGAGGTGGTCGACTTCCTCAAGGAGCCGGAGAAGTACCGCCGCCTCGGCGCGCGCATCCCGCACGGCGTCCTACTGGCAGGGCCGCCCGGTACGGGCAAGACGCTCCTCGCGCGGGCGGTGGCCGGCGAGGCGAACGTCCCCTTCTTCTCCCAGGCCGCGTCGGAGTTCGTCGAGGCGATCGTCGGCGTCGGCGCGTCCCGCGTGCGCGACCTGTTCGAGCAGGCCAAGCAGGCCGGCCAGGCGATCATCTTCATCGACGAGCTCGACGCCGTCGGCGGCTCGCGCACGTCCGGCACGGCCGGGTTCAGCGGCGGCAACGACGAGCGCGAGCAGACGCTCAACCAGATCCTCACCGAGATGGACGGCTTCGATCCGTCCACCGGCATCATCGTGATCGGCGCGACCAACCGGCCGGACGTGCTCGACCCGGCGCTGCTCCGGCCGGGGCGCTTCGACCGCCGCGTCGCGGTGCAGCCGCCCGACCGCGCCGGCCGGGAGGCGATCCTCCGCGTCCACGTCCGGAGTGTCCCGCTGGCCGACGACGTCGACCTCGGCCGCATCGCGGCGACGACCCCCGGCATGGTCGGCGCCGACCTCGCCAACCTCGTCAACGAGGCGGCGCTGCTGGCGGCGCGCCGTGCGCATGAGAAGGTCGCGGCGAGCGATTTCGCAGATGCGCTCGAGCGCATCGTTCTCGGCGCCGAGCGCAAGGTCATGCTCAGCGACGACGACCGGAAGCGGACGGCCTACCACGAGGGCGGTCACGCGATCGTCGGAATGCTGACGCCGGGCGCGGACCCGGTGCGGAAGATCTCGATCATCCCCCGCGGGCAGGCGCTGGGGGTCACGTTCTCGGCGCCCGACGCCGACCGCTTCAACTACGAGCGCTCGGAGCTCGAGGCCAAGATCAAGGTCGCGATCGGGGGGCGCGCCGCGGAGGAGATCGTGTTCGGGGACATCACGACCGGCGCGGAGTCGGACATCCAGCAGCTGACGCAGATCGCGCGCTACATGGTCGGCCGGTGGGGCATGAGCGACGCGATCGGTCCGGTCGCGGTGACCAGCGACGGACGGCCCCCGTGGGCGGGATCCGACGTCTCCCCGCGCACTCAGGAGCTGATCGACGAGGAGGTGCGGCGCATCGCGGGCGAGGCGCACACCGAGGTGCTCGACCTGCTGCGCGAGAACCGCTCGAAGCTCGACTCGCTGGCCGCCGCTCTGCTGAAGCACGAGACGCTCGACGAGGACGACGCCTACGCCGCCGCCGGGATCCCGAAGCGCGGCGAGCCCGGGGGCCAGCTGGCCGCCGCAGCACGAAGCTCCCTCTAGCGCTCGGCGATTGCCGCGGGCTAACTGGCTAGCGTGCGGGGCCTTGGCGCACCCCGACCTTCCGCACGAGCAGGCCTACGTCGACAACGCGTACGCGTGCCTCGACCGGATGCGAGAGGCGCTCGAGCGCTCGCCGGCGGCGGGTGCCGGCGAGGTGGCGCAGGAGGCGCTCGAGGCGTGGGCGTCGCGGCGGCTCGTCACGTTCGCGGACGCGGAGCGCGGGCTGTGTTTCGGACGCATGGACGTCGACGGCGCTGCGGCGCCGCTCTACGTCGGCCGCCGCTGGGTGCACGACGAGGGCCACTCCGTGCTGGTCGTGAACTGGCAGGCGCCGGCAGCGCGCCCCTTCTACACCGCGACCCCCGTCGCGCCGCACGGCGTCACGCTGCGGCGGCGGTTCCGGACGCGCGGCCGCGAGGTGCTCGACATCAGCGACGAGGCGCTCGACGGCTCGCTCGAGGACGGCGCGGCCGCCGTCGACGACTTCCTGCTCGAGGAGCTCGAGCGCAGCCGCGACGTGCACATGCGCGACATCGTCGCGACGATCCAGGCCGACCAGTACCGGCTGATCGCGCGCGACCCGGCACCGCCGCTCGTCGTCCAGGGCGGGCCCGGCACGGGCAAGACGGCCGTCGGGCTGCACCGCGCCTCGTTCCTGCTCTACACCCACCGCGAGGAACTGCGCCGCATCCTCGTCGTCGGCCCGAACCCGACGTTCATGGACTACGTGTCGCATGTCCTCCCGATCCTCGGCGAGGACGGCGTCGACCAGCGCGCGGTCGCCGAGCTCGTGGACGGCGTCGAGGTGTCGCGTGCCGACGCGCCTGACGTCGAGCGGCTCAAGGCCGACCTGCGCCTGGCCGACGTCGTGCGCCGCGCGGTCGAGCTGCGCCTCGAGCCGCGCGCCGAGTCGTTCGAGGCGCGGCTGGACGGCGCCTACGTGCGCGTGCGCGACGAGGAGGTCGAGCCGCTGCTCGCCGAGGTGCGCGCCGAGCTCGGCGTCGGCAACGCCGCACGCGAGCGGTTCCGACTCGAGCTCGTCCGCCGCCTGTACGGCCAGTACACCGCGAAGCTCGGCGCCCGCGCGTTCGCCGCGGCCGACGAGGTCGAGCGTGCGCTGCGCAGGGCCGGGCTGACGCGCTACGTCGACCGCGTCTGGCCCGTGGTCAAGCCCGATGCCGTCGTCGGCCAGCTGCTCGGGAACCGAACGAGGCTACGGGAGGCGGCCGGCGACCTGCTGGACGCCGGTGAGCAGCGGCTGCTCGTGCGCCGAGCCGCCGGCTGGTCGCGTGCGGACGTCCCGCTCCTCGACCTGGCCCGCGCGCTGCTCGTGGAGCCGCCGCGCCGCTACGGGCACGTGATTGTCGACGAGGCTCAGGACTTGACGCCGATGGAGCTCGCCATGGTCGCGCGGCGGATGGGCGGTGCGTTCACCCTGCTCGGCGACATCGCCCAGGGCACCGGGCCGGTCCCGTACGACGCCTGGGACGAGCTCACAGCGCACCTGCCCGGGGACGCCGCGGTCGAGGAGCTCGAGCATGCGTACCGCGTCCCGCGCGAGATCATGGACTTCGCGCTGCCCCTCCTGCCGGCGATCGCATCCGACGTGCGGCCCCCACGCTCGTACCGAACCGGGGCAGCGGCGCCGCGCGTACTCGTCGCAGGGGACCCGCTCGCGCGCGCCTTCGCCGAGGCCGCCGACCTGGCCGGCGACGACGCGCTCGTCGCCGTCATCGCGCCCGCCTCGCTGCGCGGCGACGGGGCCGCCGGCTCCGTTTTCGACGAGCGGCGCGTCCCCGTGCTGACGCCTCGCGAGGCGAAGGGGCTCGAGTTCGACCACGTCGTCGTGGTCGAGCCGGCGCAGATCGTCGACGAGGGCGGCGCGACCGGCCTGCGCGAGCTCTACGTCGCCCTCACGCGGCCGACGAAGTCGCTCCTGGTCACGCACGCGCGAGAGCTTCCGCCGCTGCTCCGCTGAATCCCACCTCGCAAGACGGCCGAGGCCCCCGCGGGAACCGGGGCCTCGGCCGTTTCTGCGGAACTACTGGGTGAGGTAGAAGGTGGTCATGTCGGCGAAGCCGTTCGCCGGCTGGAAGAG
>DASTZE010000199.1:0-3779 GCA_035764425.1 Gaiellaceae bacterium | reverse complement strand
AGCAGCACCCTCTGATCACCCCTTGAACGCGACGATCCGTCGCATGACGAGGCACCCGAAGGTCATCATGATGAGCCCGAGGATGATCAGCTTGTGCCCGGTGGACGTGAAGTAGAGCGGGCGCATGTAGCGCCGGTTGATGACGGTGATTGCGAGTGCCATGAAGAACGGCAGGCCGAGGAGCACGTACGCGGACGCACGCCCCATCGCCGTCAGTCCCTTGATCTTGCGCGCGAACTGCTGACGGTTGCGCACGGTGTCGGCGACCATGTCGATCAGCCCGGCGAGGCTGCCGCCGACCTGGCGCTGAATGGTCACCGAGGTGATGACGAAGTCGAAGTTCGGCGAGCCGACGCGGACGGCCATCTCGGCGAGCGCGGTCTCCATGGGCCGGCCGAGGCGCGCCTCGGTCAGCACGCGGTTCAGCTCCTTGCTGGCCGGCGGCCGCCCCTCGTCGGCCACCGTCTTGAGCGCCTGGCGGAAGCTGTGCCCGGCCTTCAGCGTCGCCGCGAGCGCGACGAGCAGATCCGGGAGCTGTTCCTCGAAGGCCTTCTCGCGCCGCTTCGCCTTCATATGGAGCCATCCGAGCGGCACGGCGGCGCCGGCGAGCAGGCCAAGGAAGGCGATGAACGCCGAGTGCAGCAGGAGCATCGGCACGATCAGGCCGACGAGTGCGCCGCCGGCGATGATGTAGACGAACTCGACCGTGCGCATCGGCACGTCGGCCCGCTCGAGCATTCGTTGGAGCTTCGTCCAGAGCCGGGCGCTCGAGAAGAGGTCTTCCGTGGCGGCGAACACCGACGCGACGAGCGAGCTGCCCTTCTCCTGCTTCTTCCGCTTGCGCGGCGCGTCGCCCAGGTGCGGCGCGATCTTCCGCTGGAGCCGGCCGCCGTAAGCGGCCGACACGATGAACCCGACGGCGAGGAGCACCACGAGGCCCACGCCGATCGCGATCGCCAGCGTGCCGAGTGCGGAGTCGAGAATCTCGCTCGGGAGCAGCCGCGAGGTCGACGGTCCCGACGAGGACTCGCCGGCGAGCTCGAGCGTCTGCGTGGCGGTTCCGCCGTCCGCCGCCACCGCCAGCCTGGCGTGCTCGCCGGGGCGAAGCGCGGTGGCGTAGTCCAGCTGCCAGGTGCGCCTGAGCGCCGCCGCGACCGCGGCGTACGCGCCGCGGAGTTCGCGCGTGGTGTGCGCGCCGACGTAGCTCCCGCCGGTGGCACGCGCGAGATCACGGAGCGGCCCGGGCGAGAACTGCGGGCCCTCGATGCCGATCACATAGACCGTGACGCCCGCGGCCCGCGCCTCCCTGGCGGCGGCCGCCGCCGAGGAGCTGCTGCCCGTGTCGTGACCGTCGGTCAGGAGCACGAGCGCGCGGCCGGTACCGAGCTCGCCCGCCAGCATGTGCGCGGCGAGGGTGGCCCCGTCCCAGAGCGTCGTGCCGGACCTCGAATCCACGTGGAGCCCACGCAGCGCGTTGGCGGCGTCGCCCGCGGAGGGCGAGAAGTCCGCGTAGGGGACGGCCCGGTGGCCGAAGGCGACCACGGCGATCTGGTCGGACGGCCGCTTCGCCGTCACGAAGGCGCGGGCGGCGTCGACGGCGTCCGCGAGCGGCCGGCGGGCCATCGACTGCGAGCGATCGATGGCGAGGACGACGCTCTTCGTCGCGCCGAGGTTCGTGGCCTGGAGGCCCGAGACCGGCAACCCGGCCTCGCGCAGCGTCGGGGGCCTGGACACCGGCTTGCCGGTGATGACCGTGACCCGGATGTCCGGGTACGACCCCGTGTCGATGTTGTGGATTGTGACGCCGGCCGCCGCGGGCGCGGCCGCCACGCAGGCGGCCGCGACGGCCAGTGCCAGGATGCGCAGCGGGCGCCTCACTGGAAGCCACCGAACTGCGACGCGGCGAAGTTCCCGCGGTAGTCGTCTTCCTCCTGGAAGAACGTTGGAGGTAGGACGACTCCGGACGCAGCCAGCTTCTCCAGGAAATGCGGCTTCAGGCCGGTGCACGAGAGCGGCTGCAGGAGCCGGTTCGCCGTGCGTGCGCCGATCGCCGTGTCCTCCGGCGGCGGCTTGGCCAGGAAGATGTCCTGCAGCGTGATCACGTCCGACTCCATGCGCAGCACCTCGGTGATGTGCGTGATGCGGCGCGACCCGTCGACGAGGCGGGTGATCTGCACGAGCAGGTCGAACGCGCTTGCGATCTGCTCGCGGATGGCGCGTAGCGGCAGCTCGACTCCGCCGGTCAGGACGAGCGTCTCGAGCCGAGAGAGCGCGTCGCGCGGGGAGTTGGCGTGGATGGTGGTGAGCGAGCCCTCGTGGCCCGTGTTCATGGCCTGGAGCATGTCGAGGGTCTCCGCGCCGCGGACCTCGCCGACGATGATCCGGTCGGGCCGCATGCGCAGGGCGTTCTTGACGAGCTCGCGGATGCGGACCTCGCCCTGGCCCTCGATGTTCGGCGGCCGCGCCTCCAGCGTGATCACGTGCTCCTGCTGAAGCTGGAGCTCGGCCGCGTCCTCGATCGTGACGATGCGCTCGTCGTTCGGCACGTACGCGGAGATCGCGTTGAGCGTCGTGGTCTTGCCGCTGCCGGTACCGCCGGAGATCAGGACGTTGAGCTTGCCCTTGGCAGCGTCGGCGAGGAACTGGGCGGCCTTCGCCGACACCGACCCGAAGTTGATCAGGTCGTCCATGGTGTAGGGGTCGCGCGAGAACTTGCGGATCGTCAGCGTCGGGCCCTTGAGCGCGAGCGGCGGGATGATCGCGTTGACGCGGCTGCCGTCCGGGAGCCGTGCGTCGACCATGGGCGACGCCTCGTCGATGCGGCGGCCCACCTGCGAGACGATCTTGTCGATGATCCGCAGGAGGTGCGCGTTGTCGGCAAACGCCGTCTGCGCCCGCTCGATCTTGCCGCTGCGCTCGATGTAGACGTGGTCGTGGGCGTTGACCATGATCTCCGTCACGGAGTCGTCGCGGAGCATCGGCTCCAGCGGGCCGTAGCCCAGGATGTCGTCGGTGATCTGGCGGACGAGCTCGCGGCGTTCGTCCCGCGTCAGCGGCGTGCCGTCGAGCATCACCTGTTCCGTGACTGCCCGCACGACGCGCTCCGAGAGGTCCTCGGTCGCCTGTGTGGTGAACAGCTGGGGGCCGAGCTGGGCGATGACCGCGTGGTGGACGCGGGTCTTCAGCTCCGCGTACGGGTCGGCCGTCTGCTGCGGCTCGGGCGGCGGGTCCCCCAGCACCGGGGCGACCGCGATTGCCGCCGCCCCCTCGGTGCCAGGATGGTGCCCGTTCGCCCCGGTCTTGAGGCGGTCGTGGAGGGACATCGCCGCCTACGCCTTCGCCTTCGCCCGGGAGGGGACCCAGCGCCGGCGTCCTGCCCGCTCGGTTTGCGGCTTGACGATCGTCGTCGCCAGATCCTTGATGGCGCGAGAGAATTCGCACCCCGGCTCGGCGAGGACCACCGGCTGCCCGCGGTTCACGGACAGCGGCACGGCGCGGTCGCTCGGGAGCTCGAAGCTGACCTTCGTCTCGAGTGCCGCCTCGACCTCGGAGCGCTTCAGCCCCACGTTCGAGTTCGACCGGTTCAGCACCATGCGGATCCGGTTCGGCGGGAACGACAGTAGCTCCAGCGTCTGGAGGCTCAGCCGCACGTTCTTGATCGTCGGCACCTCCAGGCCGCACACGAGCAGCAGCTCGTCGGTGCGGTCGAGCGTGGCCAGCATCGGCCCGTGGAAGAACGGGGACGTGTCGACGACGATCACGTCGTACGACTCGCGCGC
>DASTZE010000198.1:0-16998 GCA_035764425.1 Gaiellaceae bacterium | reverse complement strand
CGCCGACGTTGTTGCGCGCGGCCGCCTGCCGGTCGGCCGGCAGCGCGTCGAGGTTGGTCAGGATCTGCTCGACCGACTCGCCGTCGAGCGGCGTGCCTTCCAGCGCCTTGTTCGCGTTGTCGACGTACGCCTGGTGGTGCTTGTCGTGGTGGAGCCGCATCGTCTGCTCGTCGATCGTCGGCTCGAGCGCGTCATAGCCGTATGGCAGCGGGGGCACGCTGAACGCCATGGTCCGTCCTTTCGTCGCCGGGGTTCGGAGCGATGCTACGGGGTCTGCAGCCGCGCGGCGTATCCGCAGTCTCCACGGAAGTCAGGCGAGCGGGCGTGGCGTAGGGTCGGCCGATGCGTCGAAGCGCGGCGCTGGCCGCCGTCCTGCTCGCCGCCGCCGGGTGCGGCGGGACGAAGACCGTTACCACGACGGTGACGATCACCACCGTGCCGAACGGGGGTGCCACCTCCGTCAGCAACACGGTCGCGGCGGGCGCGCACGACTTCGTGCAGTTCGCGTGCGCCCAGTGCCACGGCGACCGCGGCCAGGGCGGCGTGTCACCGAGCGTCCCACCGCTCACTGCGGCCGGGAGCCTGGGCGTGGCCGAGCTGGAGCACATCATCGACCACGGGCTCGGCGAGTCCGCGAACCCGAAGCAGCCGTACATGCCCGTCTGGGGCCAGGTCATCTCCGACCGCCAGGTCTCCGACCTCGTCGCCTACATCCGCGCCGGCCTACCTGCCGTCCCCGGGGCGACGCCGGCGCCCGTGATCACCGGGCAGGGGCAGGCCGTGGAGGGTGCGCTCCTCTACCAGCGGTACGGCTGCGTCAACTGCCACGGCCCGAACGGCCTCGGCGGGGTGCCGAACCCGTCCTCACCGGACAAGTCGATCCCGCCGCTCTCCGGCGCCGACTTCTTCCACGAGTTCAACACCGACCAGAAGATCATCGACGTGATCCGCAGCGGCAGCGTGATCGGCAAGGCGCCGATCGTGTCCATGCCGCACTGGGGCGGGATCATCCCCGACGAGCAGTTGCGGGCACTCGTCGCCTACATCAAGACGCTCAAGACGGCCTGACCGTGCCGATGATGCCGACGCGGAACCCGCTCCAGGGATAGGTGCGCTCGAGCGCGGCGTTCGCCTCCGGCGTGCGCCCGATCGCCGAGATCCACAGCTGATCGGCAGGCGCGTTGGCCACGCCGCCGTGCGCCCGCCGCCAGACTCGCCCGGCACTGCTGCCGGCGGGCGACGGCGCGACCGTGTCCGTCCACTCGACGACGTTCCCGCCCTGGTCGAGCGTCCCCCAGGGAGAGCGCGTGCGGGTCTGGCCCACGGTGCTCACGTTCCCCTGGTAGTCGGACGCATAGTCGGCGGCGGCGAGGTGGAGCGGGTTGACGCTGGAACAATCCGCGCCGGCCTGCGATGGGCACCAGGTCGGGAACGTCCCGGACTGCTTCGGTCGGTAGGTCGAGAGCGGCTGGTCCGAGGCGTTGACGACGTTGCCGTCCACGTCCAGCCGCGAGGCGTTCGGCCCCCTGTGAGGGCCGGTCGGATACTCCCAGTACCAGGGGCCCTGTGATCGAAGTACGCCGCCTTGATCCACTCGTTCTGGCTGGGCACGACGAAGCCGGTCGACCGTGCGCGCGTCGCGCCCCCGCTCGGATTGGCCTGGAGGTCGTACATGCCCGTCTCGTACTCGGTCGACAGTCGTACCTTGTAGGTCTCGACGTCGAAGCGGCCGCTGCGGGACGCGGTACGGGAGAGCACCTCTCCGTTCGTGAGCACGTTGACGAAGCTCGCTGCGCGGGGGAAGTTCGCGAACGCGATCGGCTTCGCCGACCACTGCGGGTACGCCACCGCGTAGTGCTTGCCGGAGGCGACTCGCGGGCCGTGTAGGCGCCGGATCGAGCCGTATTTCGGCCACCGCGACGGGCTCATGTTCGGGACGTAGAGGCGGCCCGTGTCGGTGCCGTCGGGATCGACGGTGTTGAGGAACGCGACGTACTGCGCCACCGTGACTCGAGCTCGCCGATCTCGTACGCATACCCGACGCCCCCGACCAGCTGACAGCCCGCGCGTCTCGACGGAGCCCGGGCACACGTCGGATACGTCCCCGGATGGAACGGCACGATCGCCACCGGGGCGTTCCCGGGGTCGCCGACCTTCACGGCACGGATCGTCACGACGGCGCGATCCGACGCGCCCGTAGCCGTGGTCGTGTGGCGCTGCGTCCCCCTCCGCCACAGGCGCCTGCGAGCAAGGCGGCGGCGAGCGCGAGCGTCGCCCCGCCGACCGCCTGAAGCGCGCGATGCCGCGGTACGCCGTGCCGGATCGCGGCGCTCACTCCGGCTTGGGCAAGTGGAGCTCACGCGCCAGCGCAAGGTCCCTGGCGCGGTCGGGAAGCGCAGCCGCGACCGCGGTCTGCTTGCCGCCGTGGCCCGCCAGGTAGCGGCTCTTCGGCTTGTCGGACATGAGCGCATGGGCAATCGCCTTCGCGATGACGAGCGGTGGATCGGCGGAGGCCTCCGACTGCTCGACGGCCTTGCGCACCGCCGCGATCTGCCGCTCGTACAACCGGTAGCCGGCCTCGCCGAGGGTCTGTTCGAGGGCGTCGAACGCCGCATAGGTCTTGCCGAAGATCGCCGTCTTGACCGGGGCGACCTCGATCAGAGACACGTGGATCTTCCATTGCCGCAGCTCGAGCCGCAGCGCATCGCTGATCGCGCGAATCCCGAACTTGGAGGCGCTGTAGGCCCCGTTCACCGGCAGGACGATCATCCCGCCGATCGAGCCCACGTTCACGATGCGGCCGCCGCCCCGCCGGATCAGCGGCAGGAACGCCTGGGTCATCGCCACCGGCCCGAAGAGGTTCACCTCGAGCTGGCGCCTGAAATCGGCCAGCGGCTGGAACTCGATCGGCGCCGGCACTCCGATGCCGGCGTTGTTGACAAGGCCGGCGAGCCCGCGATCGCCCACGTCTTTCTCCACCGCCGCAGCGGCCGCCCGGATCGCCCGCTCGTCCGTGACGTCGAGGATCAGCGGCGTGATCCGATCCGGTGAGAGCCCGCGAACGGTCTCACCGTCGGCCTTCCGCCGCACCCCGGCGAAGACGTGGAACCCCTGGTCGACGAGATGTCCGACCGTCGCTGCGCCGATGCCGGTGGACGTTCCGGTGATGACGACGGATCCACGCTCACTGCGCCGGCCGTCGGCCATGAGAATCCTCCTTCTCGATCCGCGTGTATCGCCCCTCGGGCGGGCGCAACGATCGCCTACCGGGTATCGAGGGTCAAGGTCCGCCGCTGCCCCGGCTGCCCAGCTCGAAGGATCACGACGCTTACGGCCGTCACCCACGCGGGGAGCAGGAGCGCCAGCAGTTCGACGTACGTGACCACGACCAGGTAGAGGATCCCGCTCAGGTACCCGGCCACGACGAGCCAGCGGGGCAGCAGGCCCGTGCGCATGCCGATCGTCGAGGCGACGAGCATGAAGACCGCCGCGACCCGGACGCCGAACACGAAGAGGAACGCGAAGCCGAGCGAGCGGGCGAGGACGACGTCGTTAGGGCTCGGGGCCGGCTCGTCGAGGAACTTCACGCCCGCGACGAGGGTGGCCGCGGCCGCAGATGCGGCGAAGAGCATGGAGACGAAGAGGATGCCGCTGCCGAGGAGGACCGTGGCGAAGAACCGGTCCTCCGCCGCGCCGAGATGGCTCCTGATCGCGGCGACGAACCAGAGGAACGCGATGCCCGCGAACGGCACGAGGTAGAGACCGACGAGCGCGGCGCGCCCACCAGGTCCGTGGACATAGAAGTTCGCGATCTGCTGGGCGCTCGATCCTGACTCGGGGCGCATCCGCACGAGCAGGAGCGAGGCGACGAAGAGCACGGAGAACACGAGGCCTGCGATGCCGGCGGCACGCGGGGTCTCGAGGCGGTGCTCGACTGCAAGCGCCTCGGCGGGCCCGGCGGCGTCACGGCTCCGCACCGGCTGAGGCTACCGCTTCGTCCAGCGTTCTTTCCGCCTTCATCCCGGTTGGACGATGCATCCGGGGAGGCCTGCTCCGAGCATGCCGTCCTATGAGCACACGGATGGGGTCGTGAGCGCCGCGACGACCGAGAAGCCGAAGCAGGCCCCGCACCCGACCCTCGACGAACGGGTCGCGCTGGGCCGGGCTGCGCGCGACCGGACGCCTCCGGCGAGCCACGCGGGCTGGAAACCCGCCGCCGGCCGCCCCGACCCGGTCGGCCTGATCGAGCAGCAGAACCTGATGCGCGAGCCTCAGCTCGTCCCGATCCGCCACGGCCGCATGATGGTCTCGCCGTTCACGTTCTACCGCGGCGCGGCGAAGATCATGGCCGCGGATCTCGAGCGCAGCCCGCGGGCGGAGCTGACCGTACAGCTGTGCGGCGACGCGCATCTCTCGAACTTCGGGGTCTATGCCTCTCCAGAGCGGAAGCTCGTCTTCGACATGAACGACTTCGACGAGACGCTGCCGGGGCCGTTCGAGTACGACGTCAAGCGCCTGGCAGCGAGCTTCGTAGTCGCCGCGCGCGACAATGGCTTCGGCGCGGCCGATGCGCGCGCCGCCGCGACCGCGTGCGCCGGTGCCTACCGCACGACGATGGCCGAGTTTGCCGAGATGCGCACGATGGACGTCTGGTACGCCCACCTCTCCGAGGACGAGCTGCTGGCCGCGGCCGATCGCTTCGCCGCGTCCCAGAAGAAGGGGAAGAAGGGAAAGAAGAAGGGAGTGAAGCAGGACGACGTTGCGCGGGCGAGAAAGGCCGCGGCGAAGGCCCGCACGCGCGACAGCCTCCAGGCGCTCTCGAAGCTCGGCGAGGTCGTCGACGGGCGCTATCGCATCGTCAGCCAGCCGCCAATCGTCGTCCCGGCGCGCGACCTGGAGGCCGCCTACGGCTTTGCACCAGGCGGGCTGGAGGAGATCGTGCACGAGCAGTTCCGGTCGTACCGGTCGACGCTCCAGCCGGACCGGCGGCACCTGCTCGAGCGGTTCCAGATCGTCGACATGGCGCTCAAGGTGGTCGGTGTCGGGAGCGTCGGTGCCCGCGCCTTTATCGTCCTGTTGCAGGGCCGCGACGAGGAGGACCCGCTCTTCCTCCAGGTCAAGGAGGCGACCTCGTCCGTGCTCGAGGACCACCTGCCAAGGAGCTCCTACACGCACCCGGGCGAGCGCGTCGTGCAGGGCCAGCGCGTGATGCAGGCCGCAAGCGACGTGTTTCTCGGCTGGACGAAGGGCCACGAGGACGATCGCTACCTGTACTGGCGCCAGCTGCGCGACATGAAGGGCTCGGCCGTGATCGAGGCGATGTCTCCGTCTGCCCTCCGGTTCTACGCGCACTGGTGCGGGTGGACGCTGGCGCGGGCCCACGCGCGGTCCGGCGACCCGGTCGCCATTGCCGCCTACCTGGGAGACGACGAGAGCTTCGACGACGCGATCGTCGACTTCGCCGAGCGCTACGCGGACCGCAACGACCAGGATTACGAGGCGTTCCTCGCGGCGATCCGCACCGGGCGCCTCGAGGCGGTGCAAGGCGTCTGAGCCGCGCTCATGCCAACCGGGTGATGTCCATGGCCCCAGCTGTCGTCTCTAATCGGGCCACCAGCCGTTCCGCCAGGAAAGTGAGCGCACATGGCCCCTGACTCGATCGATCGCACCGTTCTCCCAATCCGCCGGCCGCCGTTCGCCGGCACGACGACCCGGACCCTCGCCGGCTGCGAGCCGGACTGGAACCAGGCGATGCACCCGGAGCCGCCGGAGGGCGCACCCAACGTCCTGCTCGTCCTCATCGACGACGCGGGGTTCGGGAACCCGAGCACGTTCGGCGGGGCGATCGACACGCCGACCTACACTCGCCTGGCCGACAACGGCCTGCGCTACAACCGCTTCCACGTCACGGCGCTCTGCTCACCGACGCGGGCGGCGCTGCTGACGGGACGCAACCACCACCGCGTGGGCTACGGCATGGTCGGCGAGTTCTCGGGGCCGTTCCCCGGCTACAACGCGACGATCCCGCGCGACTGCCTGCCGTTCCCGCGACCACTGCAGGAGAACGGCTACCTCACCGGAGCGTTCGGGAAGTGGCACCTGACGCCAGACGACCAGCAGGGGTACTCAGGGCCGTTCAATCGCTGGCCGACGAGCCTCGGATTCGACTACTTCTGGGGGTTCCTCGGGGGCGAGGCCGGCCAGTACGACCCGGTGATCTGCGAGAACACGACCATTGCCGGCGTCCCGGAAGGCAAGGACGGCCGGCAGTACTACTTTCAGGACGACCTGGCCGACCAGACGATCGGCTGGCTCCATCGCATCCGGTCGGAGAGGCCCAGGACGCCCTGGTTCGCGTACGTCGCCACCGGCTGCAGCCACGCACCGCACCAGGTGCCGCGCGAATGGTCGGACAAGTACAGGGGCAGGTTCGACGAGGGCTGGGACGTCATGCGCAAGGAGACGTTGGCGCGCCAGAAGGCGCTCGGAGTCGTCCCGGACGACTGCGAGCTGCCGCCGCGCAACGACGCCTTCCCGACCTGGGACTCGCTCGACGAGACGCACAAGCGTCTCTACGCGCGGCAGATGGAGGTCTACGCCGGCTACTCGGAGAACGCCGACTGGAACATCGGCCGGATCGTGGACGCGATCGAGGAGATGGGCGAGCTCGACAACACGGTCGTGCTCTGGATCTGGGGCGACAACGGCGCCAGCATGGAGGGCACCCTCACCGGAACGTTCAACGAGCTGACGACGCTCAACGGGCTGACGCTCACGCCCGAGCAGCAGATGGGCCTGCTCTTCAAGCACGGCGGGCTCGAGGCGTGGGGCGGCGAGATGCTGGCCCCGCACTACTCGGCCGGCTGGGCCTGGGCCTCGAACACGCCGTTCGACTGGGGCAAGCAGGTCGCGTCCCACCTGGGCGGCACGCGCAACCCCATGGTCGTGCACTGGCCGAGCGGGATCGCCGATCCGGGCGGCGTCCGTGGCCACTACACGCACGTCGTCGACGTCGCCGCGACGGTCCTCGAGCTGGCCGGCCTCCCGAATGCGAAGACGATCGACGGCATCCAGCAGCAGCCGCTCGACGGGCCGTCGTTCGCCGACTCGTTCCGCGACGCCGGCGCGCCTGAGCACCACACGCAGCAGTACTACGAGATCCTCGGCAACCGGGCGATGTACAAGGACGGCTGGCTCTTCTGCCAGCGGCTCCAGCGGATCCCCTGGGTGATCGACCCGGACCAGCTCCGGAACGAGTTCGGGATGTCGTGGGACCCCGAGAACGACCCGGTCGAGCTCTACTACCTGCCCGACGACTTCGCGCAGGCGCGGAACATCGCCGCCGACCATTCCGACAAGGTCAAGGAGCTCCACGATCTGTTCTGGCAGGAGGCGGAGGCGAATCACGTGCTGCCGCTGCTCGGCGGCCTGACCTCGTTCTTCGGCATGGTGCCGCCGATCCCGGAGGACTCCACGTTCGTCTTCCGCGGCGACATCCAGAACGTCCTGAGCGGGATGATCCCGCGGATCTACAACCACTCGTACACGATCAGCGCCGACCTCGTCATCCCGCCGGGCGGCGCCGAGGGCGTGATCGTCGCGGAGGCGGATCACCTCGGCGGCTTCTCGCTCTACGTCCAGGACGGAAAGCTGAAGCACCACTACTCGATGCTCGGCGTGCTCGAGTACACGCAGGCGGCGGAGCAGCCCCTCCCGACCGGCGAGGTCACCGTCGAGCTGGTCTTCGCCGCCGACGCGCCGAAGCCCGCGACCGGAGGAGAGGTCACGTTGCACGTCAACGGGGAGCCGGTCGCGAGCGGCCGGAT
Source organism: Gaiellaceae bacterium (assembly GCA_035764425.1). Lineage (GTDB taxonomy): Bacteria > Actinomycetota > Thermoleophilia > Gaiellales > Gaiellaceae > JACVRM01. The sequence continues at coordinate 9,172 of DASTZE010000198.1, read as the reverse complement.
GGAGCACACGGTTCCGGGCCGTTTCTCGGGCTACGCCGGCATGGACATCGGCCGCGACAACGGCCTCGTCGTCGACCTCGGCTACGCGGACAGGGCGCCGTTCGCCTTCACGGGCGAGATCAAGCAGGTCGTCTTCGACATCGCTCCGCACATGAGCGAGGAGGACGCGAGGGCGCTGCACGAGCACGCCGCGCAATCACTCGCGGCGCACGCGGCCAGCGCATAGGAGGGTTCGAGATGAGTGACGACACGCTGGACGTCCTGATCGCCGTCTATTTGATCCCCGAGCTCGCCCAGCAGGACTTCGACGCGCTCGTCGGCCTGATCGAGGACAAGACGGTGGTGAGCGAGGGCGTCGTGCTGGTCAGCAAGGACGCCGACGGCGAGGTGCACGTCACCGAGACCGGCGACCACCTCGGCCGGAAGGGGGTCAAGGTCGGCGGAGGCGTCGGGCTGGTGCTCGGGCTCTTCGCCCCGCCGCTGCTCGCCGCCACCGCGGTCGGGGCGGCCGCGGGTGCCGTCGTCGGGAGATTCGCACGCAAGCGCGTGTCGGCGGGGATCGGGGAGAAGATGGACGAGGCGCTGCCGCCCGGGTCGGCCGGGGTGATCGCGATCTACGAGCACGCGCAGGCCGACCTCGTCGCGAAGGCGCTCGCCAACGCGATCAGGTCGTCCACCGCCCAGATCGACAAGGCGAGCGCGAAGGAGCTGAAGACCGGCCTCGCAGAGGCCGGGGCCGGCCTGGGAGGGTGAGCACATGGAGGACGGCGCACGACCCAGGGCACTGATCGTCTACTACACGCTGACCAAGCAGTCCGGGCGCGTCGCCGGCGCGCTGGCGACGGCGCTGCAGGATCGGGGCTACGACGTCTCGAGCGCCCTGCTCGAGTTCAAGGACGAGCGCTGGGTGCCGAAGCTGTCGGAATTTCCGATGCGGCGCCCGTTCCCCAACATCGCCAGCATCCTCCCCGCACAGCTCCGCCACAAGACCGGCGAGATCGGCATCCCGCCCGAGGCGCAGCAAGGCGACTACGACCTCGTCGTGCTCGCGTCGCCGACCTGGTGGTTCCAGACCAGCATGCCGATGCGCTCCTACCTCGAGTCCCCCGCTGCACACGCGGTGCTGAACGGCAAGCCGTTCGCGACCGCGTCCATCTCGCGGCGCTACTACAGCATCAACCTCCGCCAGCAGCGCAAGCTCGCCGAGCACTGCGGCGGCCGGTTCGCCGGCGCGACGCACTACGTCGTCGCCGGAGGGCAGGTGAAGTCGATGCTCTCGTGGCTCGGATACATGAAGCACGGCGAGCCCCAGCCGCGGGTCATGGGCATGAAGATGCCGCCCCCGAACCTCAAGCCCGACTTCGAGGAGCAGACGCGGGGCTTCGTCGACGGCGTCGTCGACGGGCTCGGCTGATGTGAGCGACCTCTACGGGCGCCAGCAGCGCTACTACCACCAGCGCGCGGACGAGTACGACCGTGGCGCCTGGCAGCCGGAGACGGCCGAGGAGGCCGACGAGGTCCGCCGGCTCGTCGATCTGGTCGCCGGGCTGCCGCCGGCGCGCACGCTCGACGTCGGCTGCGGCACCGGGTTCCTCTCACAGCACCTGCACGGCGAAGTGACGCTGCTCGACGCGAGCGAGGACATGCTTGCCATTGCGGCCGAACGCGTCCCGGCTGCAGTCCTCGTGCAGGCCGAGGCTCCGCCGCTGCCGTTCCCGGACGGGACGTTCGAGCGGGTCTTCAGCAGCCACTTCTACGACCACCTCATGCCGGCCGAGCGCCGGCGCTTCCTGGCCGAGGCGACCCGCGTCGCCCCCGAGCTCGTGCTCGTCCAGCAGCGCGGCGACACGCACTGGGAAGGCGTCGAGCAGCGCACGCTCGAGGACGGCAGCGTCCACGAGATCTACAAGGTGCTGTTCACGACCGAGTCGCTGCTCGCCGAGGTTGGCGCCGGCGAGCTGCTCTACGACGGACCGGTCTTCCTCATGGCGTCAGTGCGTGCCTGAGATCGCCTGCCAGTGAGTCGAGGCGCTCGCCGACCACCGAGTAGACGACGTAGTAGCCCTCGCGACGTGTGGTGACGACGCCGGCTTCGGCAAGCAGGCGCAGGTGCTTCGACGTGCCGGCCTCGCTCAGCCCGACGAGCGGCGCCAGCTCCTGCGTGCTGCGCGGCTGCCGGGCGAGCTGCTCGAGGATCCGCATGCGCGTCGTGTCCCCGAGCGCGCGGAAGACGCGCACGAGCTCGGGCGGCGGCGTGTGGCGGAGGCTGTCCGCGAGGTACGGCGCCCGGTAGGAGAGCGTCAGCGGCCACGGCGGGTCGCAGTTCACGCGCACGTGCGGCCAGACGTAGACGCTCGGCATGAGCAGCAACGGGTTCTGGGCGGTCAGCTCGACGTCGTGGTCGTGTGGAATGTCGAGCCCGAACGTACGCGCCGCCGGGTCGACGCGGAGCCGCGGCGCGAGGCCGACCAGGAACGGGAAGGCGCCGTCGCTCGCGATCGCCCGCCCTGCCGCGACGACGCTTCCGGCGAGCCGGGGCTCGATCCGCTCCCACTCGGCCGCGAACGCCTCGTCCCAGTAGCCCCGCAGAAACGTCGCGAAGCGATCGACGAACGCAGCCGGGTCGTCGAGCAGCTGGGCGGCCGCGCGGCGCGTCGCCGAGCCCTTCCGCCCGGAGTTGCGCAGGGCGGCCGTCCGGACATCCGGATCCGCGAGCACCTGCTTGCGCCGCCCGCGCCCGCCGTGGTCGTAGACCGTGCGGACCAGCTCGAACGCGGCGACGTCGACGGGCAGCGCCCGCAGGCGTGCCACTTCCGTCTCGAAGTCCTCGAACTCGGTCGTCGCCGAGGGCAGGACGCAGTTCGGCAGCGTCCAGCGGTAGAGGAACTCGAGCGCGCGCAGCTCGCGGCGCAGCGCCGGAGGCAGGCCGCGCATCGCGCGCACCCAGTCGTGCTGGAGCGCGTGGTGCTTCGGCTCGGCCAGCACGTGCAGGCTGAGCACCGTCTCGAGCAGCGGCGAGTACCCGATGGCCAGCGCCGCCTGCTCGTCGTCGCCCAGATGGAAACGGATCGCGATGCCCGACCATAGCGATTTTCTGTCTGGCAAATCATTTGACCAGTTGGGCGCCTGGCGGGAACGCTGCGGCCATGCGTATCGCGGTTGTCGTCGGCCTCCTCGTCCTGGCCCTGGTCCCGGCAGCGGGGACGGCCGACGGCCTGCCGCAGCTCGTCGCGACTGACGGCCCCGGCTTCACCATCGACCTCACCGACGCGAACGGCAAGCACGTCGACACGCTGGTCGCGGGCCAGTACCAGCTCCTCGTCCACGACATGTCGGACATCCACAACTGGGCGCTCGGCAGCCAGACGCAGAACGTCCGCATCCTGCAGACGGACGTCCCGTTCGTCGGCGACCAGACGTTCACGGTCGACCTGACGCCGGGGCGCTACGCGTACGCGTGCTCGGCGCACCCGTTCGACATGAACGGTGTCTTCGTCGTCGTCCCACCCACCGTCGTGACAAAGTCGCTCTCCGCCAAGGTCGACGCCCGCACGGCGACGATGAGCGTGAACCGGACGGCGGCCGGCAGCTACCGGATCACCGTGCACGACACGTCGAAGACGCGCAACTTCCACCTCGTCGGCCCGGGCGTGAACCGGCACACGACGAAGGCCTTCAAGGGCACCGTCACGTGGACGCTCGACCTGAGCGCCGGCACCTACAAGTTCGGCAGCGACCCGAGACTGACCGGTCGACTCACCGTGAGCTGACCGGCTCCCAGACGCGCAGGACGAGCACCGCCGACAGGGCCATTCCGATGCCGAGCGCCACGCCCAGCGCCGCGTAGCCGCTCAGCGCGATCACGGCTCCGCCACCGGCGGCGCCGAGCAGGTAGCCGAGCTGCGTGACGGCCGTGCGCGCACCGGCCATCGAGCCGGGATGGTCGGGCAGCTGCTCGAGGCCGAGCCCGCTCGACGCCGGCGTCCGCACGCCGGCGGCGAGACAGGCGAGGGCGAAGAGCACGAGTCCGAGCGCGACACCGCGTCCGCCGACGGTCAGGACCAATGGGAGGATCACGGCCATTGCCAGCGCCGATGTCGCGACGAGCAGCCGGCGTGGGTGGCGGGCGGCGAGCGGCCCGCTCCTCGTCGCGCTGACCACGTAGGCCGCTGCGCCGAGCGCCAGCAGCACGCCGGCCGCCGCCTCCCCCACGCCGAGCTCGTCGATGAAGAAGGCGCCGACGAACGTGAGCAGCGCCGTCCAGGACGCGAACGCGACCGTCTCGGAGCCCAGCCAGCGTCGCGCCGAGACGTCCCTCGTCAGCAGGCGCAGCTGCATCGGCCGGTTGCTGCACGGGATCGTCCCGGCGTGCGGCGCGAGGGCGAGCGTGCCCAGCGCCAGCACGGCCGGCACGGCTTCGGCGGCCCGCCACGACACCCACTCGGTCAGGACGCCGACCTCGGGACTCACGACCACCCACGTCAACGCATTGGCGCCGGCCACGTAGCCGACCGCCCACGCGCGCTGCTCGGGCGGAAACGCCAGGACGCCCGCGAACGCCGCCGACAGGAGACAGGCGAAGCCGAGCGCGACCAGAACGTGGACGCCGAGGAAGAACCACAGGTTCGGAGCGAGCCCAACCGCGGCGCAGGCGGTCAGGGAGGCAAGCGAGCCGACCACGAGCAGCCGGCTGACGCCGATCACGCCGATGCGGGCCGCGATGAAGAGCGAGGTCGCGATCGCCACGGCGGCGGTGACCGAGCGCGCCTGCCCGACCGCCGCGACCGACGCGCCGAAGTCGTCGCCGATGGCGGTGATCGTGGGCGCCAGGACGACGAGCAGCGCCTGCGACGCCATCGCCGCCAGGACGAACGGCGCGACCCGCTTCAGCCGGCTACTGCGAGCGGACGTACTCGATGTAGCCGCGGACGTCGGCAACCGGCTCCGAGTACGCCTCGCCGAGCGCTTCCTCGACGCTCGCCATGTACAGCTCGACCCACTTCGGGAACGGGTAGTCGATCGCGCGGAGGAACTCGAGCGACGCGGCGAGACGGATGTCTGCGATCGAGACCTTGTTGCCGCCGATGAACGGCCGGCCGGCGAGGAAGAACGTGTTGTAGACCTCGAGCGGCTCGGCGATCGCGGCCGTCGCGTCCTGCACGGCCTGCGCCTTGAGCTCGTCGCTCGCGTTCGAGGAGCCAACCTCGCCCGGGTACTGGGGGAAGCCGAGCGTGGGGTACGTCGCCCGCGTGATCAGCGGGTACAGCGTTCCGATGAGGTAGTACATCGCGTTGTCGACGATCGCCCGTTCCCCGGGGTCGCTCGGGTACAGGTCGTCGAGCCCGTGCACGCTGCAGAGGTAGGTCATGATCGCGCAGCTCTCGCCCAGGTAGCGGCCCGGCAGCTTCTCGGTCTCCAGCATCGGCGTCAGGTGCGCGGGGTACTTGTCCAGGTACTCCGCGTCGTGCGTCTTGCCCCAGACGTCGACCTCCTCGAAGTCAAGCCCGGCGGCGCGCACGAAGACACGCGCGGTCAGGTTGTTCACGCTCGGCTTGAGGATGTTCAGGGTGTTGGCTGCCATGTTTCCTCCCTCGAGTACGGATCTTTCGGCGCGCGGTCGTCCGAGAGCGACTCGCGCGAGCGGGCGGTGAGAAGCTCGATCGCGTCCGCGAGCTCCTCGGGGCCGATGTTGTAGGAGCCGCGCTCGACGCGGAGCCGGTGCGCCTCGAGCAGGACCTCGGCGTGCGTGAAGCCGTGCGGCGGCTCGAAGCGGTACGAGGCGAGCTCGATCGTCAGCCCGAGCGGGTCCTCGAAGTAGATCGAGTCCATGAATCCGCGATCCTTGACGCCGCTGTGCTCGATGCCACGCTCCTCCAGCCGCTCGACCGCCTGCCTGAACGTCGCGTTCGACAGGGCGAAGGCGATGTGGTGGACCCAGCCCGGGTCGGTCGCCGTGCGCGCCGGGTCGGGCACGCGCTCCTCGTTCGTGAACACGGTGATCAGCCGGCCGTCGCCCGGGTCGAAATACAGGTGGCTCTCGAGCTCGTTGTCGAGGTTCGGCTGCTCGAACACGAACGGCATGCCGAGCACGCCCTCCCAGAAGTCGATCGACGTCCGGCGGTCGGCGCCGACCAGCGTGATGTGGTGGACGCCCTGGCTCTGCAGCTTCCTCATCGCTCGACCAGCTTCAGCTTGTACTCGCTCCGTTCGAGGCTCCCCCAGGGCACCAGCTCCACGCGCGTCTGCACGAGGAGTACGGAGCGGATGCTCTCACGGATCGCGGCGGCGAGCGAGTCATCGGCCTCCGCCTCGCGGGCGAGCTCGACCGCCACCGGGAGCGGCGGCTCCTGCTTGACGCCGGGCGCCTGCGGGCGGACGAGGATGGCGCCGCTGACGCGCGGGGCGAACGAGCCGACGACCTCGCGGATCGCGGATGGGAACACGTTCACGCCGCGGACGATCAGCATGTCGTCGGTCCGGCCGACGCAGCGCACGCGCGGCGCCGTTCGCCCGCAGGCGCACTCGCCGGTCTTGACGACCACGTGGTCGCGGGTGCGGAAGCGGAGCAGCGGCGCCGCCCGATGGCGGAGATGGGTGAGCACGAGCTCACCGCGGGCACCGTCCTCGAACGGCAGCGCCTCGGCGGTGTCCGGGTCGATCAACTCCGCGTGGACGAAGCCGCGGGCGCCGAGGTGCATGCCGTCCTGCTGCTCGCACTCGCCCCAGAGCGACGGGCCGATGTCGCCGATGCCCATCGCCTCGGTGACGCGCGCGCCCCAGCCCGCCTCGAGGTGCGCCCGGAACGCCGGCTCGCCGCCGCCGGGCTCGCCGGCGACGAGCACGTGCCTGACGGAGGAGTCGCGCAGGTCGGCCTGCTCGAGCACGTACGCGGCGTAGGACGGGGTGAGCACGACCGCCTCGGGGCGCAGCCGCTCGATCGCGCCCAGCAGCCGCTCCGTGTTGCCGGTGCCGACCGGGACGTGGGCGAGGCCGATGCGCGCGATCGCGTCGAGCGCAGCACCGGCGACGAACGGGCCGGCGTTGTAGGTCGAGACGATCCGCTGTCCGGGCTCCACCCCCGAGGCGGCGTAGCTGCGTGCCGAGCCCGTCACCCAGTTGTTCAGGTCGACCGCCGTCAGCGGGATGTAGCTGGGCATGCCGGTCGTGCCGCTCGTCGAGTAGATGCGGACGATCTCCTCCCGGCCGGCGCAGAGGTGGGCGCCGACCGGGTTGTCCTCTGTGGTCGTCGTCTTGAGCTCGGCCTTCTCGGTGAGCGGAAGCTCCGCGATGTCCCCGAGGCCCACCTCGCGCAGCCGGTCGCGGTAGAACGGCGACCGCTCGCGCAGGTACACCAGCTGCTCGCGGAACGCCGCGTCGTCGAGCTCGAGCTGCTCGGCCCAGGGCCGCGTCTCGACCTCGGGGTCGAGGATCACGGCCGGTACTCGACCGCGTCCTCGGCGGCGCGCGCGAGCTCCAGGCCGACGGGCGCCTCGCGCTCCTCGGCGAGGTGCGCGAGCAGGCCGGCGGTGCGCGCCAGGATCGGCACCGCCTTCACGGTGTCCACGTCGTAGCCGAGGTCGAGCATGAGCGCAGCGATCGGCATCGAGACGTTCATGACGAGCGGCGCGACGGCGTCGCGGAGCCCGCGCGCGAGCGCGACGTTCGTGCCGCTGGCGCCGCGCGCGTCGGCGAGCTCGAGGATCCGCTCGGCGCGCGGGTCGACGTCCTTGTGCACCGGATGGCCGAAGCCGGGGATCCGTGCCCCGGCGGCACGCAGCTCGGCCGCCGCCTCGGCCGGCGTCCGGCCCGTCTCGCGCAGCTCCTCGAGCAGGTACGCGCACTGCTCGGCGGTGCCGAGCACGACCGGTCCGGCGCCGAGGATGCCGGCGGCGACGGCGCCCTGCAGCGAGCCGGGGTCGGCGGCGAGCGTCATCCGCGCGGCGACGCTGGTCGGCATCAGCCCGTGCTCCGCGATCGCGACGAGGAGCAGGTCGAGGAAGAAGCGCTGCTCCTCCGATGGCTCCTCGCCGGTCAGCAACAGGTGGAAGTACTCGGTGAACGTGAGGCGGCCCATCAGGTCGCCGGTCAGGTCGCGGCCACGCACCTCGACGCGGTCCGGAAAGGCCCGCGCGATCCGCGTGACCGGGTCGGTCACGCCACGCGGGCGGGCTCGCGCTCGGGCGGAGCGGCTTCCGACGCCGCGCCCTCGTGCGGCGGCTCGATGGTGATGTTCGGCAGCAGCCGGTCGAGCCAGCGCGGGATGTACCAGGTGCGCTCGCGGAGCAGCGTGAAGAACGCCGGCACCAGCGACATGCGCACGATCAGCGCATCCGTCAGGATCGCGACCGCGAGCAGGAGGCCGAACTCCTTCGGGATGCGGTCCGCGCTCAGGATGAACGCGGAGAACACCGTGCCCATGATGATCGCCGCGGCGACGACGACGCGCCCGATGGCGGCGATGCCCTGCTGCACGGCCGCCTTGGTCTCCAGCCCGTGGACGTGCTCCTCGCGGATGCGGCTCATGATGAAGACCATGTAGTCCATCGAGAGGCCGAACAGGATCGCGAACGCGATCGGCGGCACGAAGGTCTCGATCGGCCCTGTCTTGTCGAGCCCCGTCAGGCCGAGCAGGTGTCCCTGCTGGACGATGAGGCCGAGCACGCCGAAGCCGACGAAGGCCGACATGATCGTCGTGACCGCCGCGGTCAGCGAGACGACGATCGAGCGGAACGCCATCGCCAGCACGAAGAAGGTGACGCCGAGGATGTAGAGGAGGAACAGCGGCAGCCGCTTGATGATGCGGTCGGCGATGTCGTGGAAGGCCGCCGTCTGACCGGACACGTATGCGACCGCCGGGCCGCCGGACGTCGCCCTTGGCACGACCTGGTCGCGCAAGCGGTTGACCAGGCTGTCGGTGGACGCGTCCTGCGGCGCCGAGTTCGGGGTCACGAAGACGATCGCGACACTCTTCTCCTTGTTGAACGTCGGTTCGCGGACCGAGGCGACGTCCTCGATGCCGCGCGTGTCCTGGTAGACCCGGTTCGCGACACCGGTGTCGCCGTTGGTCTTGACCACGATCGGGATCGGACCATTGAAGCCCGGCCCGAAGCCCTCGGCGAGCAGGTCGTACGCGCGGCGTGCCGTCTGGGCCTTCGGCTCCGTCCCCTGATCG
>DASTZE010000197.1:0-12236 GCA_035764425.1 Gaiellaceae bacterium | reverse complement strand
GACCAGCCGAGCACGTCGCCGGCCTCGAGCGTCTCGATCGCGAGGCCGCCGCGGCTCGGGCTGTACAGCTCGAGCCCGACGCGGCCGTGCCTGATCAGCCAGAACGTGTCGGCCGGCTCGCCCTCGCGGAAGATCACCTCGCCGCGCGCGGCGCCGGCGGTGGTCGCGCAGCCGGCGAGCAGCTCGGCAAAGGCCGGGTCGAGGTCGGCGAAGAGGGGCGCCTCGAGGACAAGTGTGTCGAGCGTCTTCACGGTGTCTCCTTTCGGTCGTTTCGCATGGCGGCGACCTCCTCCGTGACGTCGATGCCGACGGGGCACCAGGCGATGCAGCGGCCGCAGCCGACGCAGCCGGTCGTTCCGAACTGGTCGTGCCACGTCGCGAACTTGTGGGTCAGCCACTGCCGGTAGCGCGACCGGCCCGAGGGCCGGACGCTGCCGCCGGCGACGTAGGCGTGCTCGACCGAGAAGCAGGTGTCCCAGACCCGCGCTCGTTCCGCCTCCGTGCCGGCGAGGTCGGTCGTGTCCTCGACGGCCGTGCAGAAGCAGGTGGGGCAGACCATCGTGCAGTTCCCGCACGAGAGGCAGCGGCGCGCGACGTCATCCCAGCGCGGATGCTCCAGGTTGGCGAGCAGCGTCTCGCGCACGTGAGCCGCGTCGACGGCGCGGGTCATGCGAGCGCCGGCGCCCTCGACGACGGCACGCGCGGCCGCGTGGTCGGCGTCCGTCGCCGGGCGCGTCGGCAGGCTGTCGAGGACCTCCGCTCCGCGGTCGCTGCCCGCCCGGACGACGAAGCGGTGCTCCCCGTCGAGCAACTCGGTCAGCGCGAGGTCGAAGCCTGCCCCCGCGCCCGGCCCCGTGCCCATGGACGCGCAGAAGCAGGTCGAGGACGGCTCGCCGCAGTCGACGGCGACGAGGAACGCGCGCTCGCGGCGGTCCGCGTAGTCGGCGTCGACGTAGGTACCGCCGGTCAGGACACGGTCCTGAATCGCGATCGCGGCGAGGTCGCACGGACGCACGCCGAGAAACGCGTAGGGCTCGTCGGGCGGCGGCGTGGGCTCGACCTCGAGGCCGCGGCTCCTTTTGGCGCGCCAGAGGCGCAGCCGCGGTGGAAAGAGGAACTGCTTCCAGGAGTGCGGCCCGACGGCGTAGCCGAAGAGCGCGTCGTCCTCGCGCCGGTGCAGGCGGTAGCGGCCGTCGTCGGCCTCGTCGGTCCAGCCCACCGGCAGATCGCCGGCCGAGCGGAGCTCGGCATGGACGATCGCGCCGTCGCGAACGGTCGGGCCGACGACGCGGTACCCGCGCTCCTGGAGCGCGGCCACGAGGTCGGCGAGCCCGTCGACGCCCAGGATCGCATCCATGGCGTCATCGTCGGAGCGCACGGCTCTCGCGGGCAGCAGGGTCGCCGCGGGTTCGGGTGCGGCCTTCCCACAAGCGCGAGCCCGGCCGGGTCAGTACTTCCGTGAGCCGAAGCTGCGGCTTTCGGCGATGATCCCCACGCGCGGCGGGGCGTACGGTCGAAGCGATGACGATCGCAGTCCAGGAACCGCGTCCGGCGCGTGCCTCGAGCCTCTTCGCCCGCGTGCTCGTCGGCGTAGCAGCAACTCCCGGCTCGCAGGCGGCGGCGAGGCAGGCCGCGATGTTGCTCGAGCCCGGCGGGACCCTGGAGCTCCTTGCCGCGTTCGACGCCGAGGAGCACCGTCAGACCCCTCGACCGCTGTTTCTCGACGTCGAGCCCGAACGTGAGCGCGCCCGCGAACGCGTTGCCCGAGCCGCTCGTGCGCTCCCGTCGGGGCTCGCCGCCGCAACGACGGCGATCGTGCCCGGCGATCTTGTCGACGCAATCGTGGATGAGCTCGAGCTTGGTCGCGAGACGGTCGTCGCGATCGCGTCGGACACCGGCGCGACCGTGGCGGAGCTCCTCCACCGCAGGCCCTGTGCGCTGCTCGTTGCCCGCCCGCACGCTGCGACGCCGCCGGCCACGATCGTGGTCGGAGTCGACGGCTCGCCCGAATCACAGGCGGCGTACCGCGCCGGCCGAGAGCTCGCCGTGCGCTTCGGTGCGAGCCTCTCTACGCTCGTCGCCGCCGGAGGCAGCGGCTACGACGCCGAGGCCGTCCGCGGAATCGTCGCCGGGCGCCCGGCGACATCATCGCTCAGCCCCGGCCACGCCCTCACCGCAGCCTCGTCGGCGAGCGACCTCGTGATCGTCGGCAATCGGGGCCTCCACGGCGCTTCGGGCGTCGGCTCCGTCGCGATGCGAACGGCACGTGAGGCCGCCTGCTCGGTGCTCGTCGTTCCAGGCGTGACCGTCTAGGGAGTTTGGCGAAGCAACCGCTGCGACGAGGGCCGTTCCGCCAAACCCCCTAGCCGGCCGCGGCGCCGTCAGGCTCGACGCGACGCCTGGCGCGCGAGGCGCTCCGCGATCTCCGTCAGCGCGCCGGGCTCGCCGACCGCGGCGATGCGCAGATCGTCTCCCTCGACCCGCTCGACGATCAGCGTCTGGCGCTCGTCGAGGCGCTCGGCCCCCGCCCGGGCCATGCGGACCCGGCCGATATCGGAGTAGGGCACGTGCCTGGCGCCGCCGGCGGCGGAAGTGCCGCCTTCCAGGCGGATGTGGTCGGGCTCGAGCTCGAGCCGACCCGAGTACTGCAGGCCACATGCCTCCCGCCAGGTGATCGCATAGCTCCGCGGCACGGCCTGATCGTCGGCCGTCGCGGCCGGTCCGGCCTCGGTTGGATCTCGTGCTCGCGCTTACGCACTTTCCCCACGAGGGGTACGCGCCGCCCCCGATGGGCCTCGCGCCGGCGCGGCGGAATTCACCGTCGAAACCCTCACAACGAGAGGGACTGGAAGGAGGCTGGAACCATGCTCACTCGGAAGCGGGGAGGCGGCGCTGCTGCGATTGCCGTTGCCCTCCTCGTCGTCATCGTGGCCTCGATCGGGCTCAGCGGTGCCGGGGCGAGTCAGCGTTCGGCGTTTGCGCTTCCACGTGGCCAGACGCTCTACATGAGCGGCAACCAGTGGTCGCCGAACAACGACGTGAACCCTGCGAAGAACTGGGACTACGTCACCGGTCTCGTCGGGTTCAACTACGAGACAGCTTTTCGCTACGACCCCATGAAGGGCACGTTCATCCCCTGGCTGGCCACCAGCGGGAAATGGACTGACAAGACCACGTACGTCATGAACGTCCGCAAGAACGTCAAGTGGACGGACGGGAAGACGCTGACGCCGGCGGATGTCGCGTACAGCTTCAAGCTCGCCAAGATCGCGACGCACCCGCAGCATCCACTGTGGACGGACACCGGCCTGCAAGGCGTCAACGCGAAGGGCAACCAGGTCATCTTCAAGTTCGCGAAGAGCCACAGCTACCAGCAGTTCGACTACTACCGGTACATGGTCGCAATCGTGCCCCAGCACGTATTCCAGCGCTGGAGCAAGACGGAGCTTGCGACCGCGAACCTGAACCTGACGAGCGGCAAGATCGTCGGCACCGGGCCCTACATGTACCAGTCCGGGTACGGCGCCTCGTCAGAGACGGTCACCTGGAAGAAGAACACGAACTGGTGGGCGACCAAGCAGCTCGGAATCAAGGTGGCGCCGACCTACGTCGTGGACATCTCGAACTCGTCCAACGCGGCCGCGCTCGGCAACTTCGCGGCCGGAAACATCGACCTGTTCAACAACTTCGCGCCGAAGTCGGCCATTCGCGGCCAGACCAAGACGTACTACAGCAAGGCACCGTGGCATCTGAGTGCAAACACGGTGTGGCTGTTCCCGAACACCACTCAGAAGCCGCTCAACGACGCCGTGTTCCGCCGCGCGCTCGCCACGTCGATCGACATCAGCCAGATCCTCGACAAGGCGTACCAGGGTCTCGCCATCAAGGCGAGTCCGACCGGCCTGCTGCCGATCTGGAACAAGTATGTCGACGGCCAGACGGTGAAGAAGTACGGGTTCTCGTACAGCACGCCGAAGGCCAAGCAACTGCTCGCGGCCGCCGGGTACAAGGACACGAACGGCGACGGTTACGTCGAGAACAAGGACGGGTCGGCGATCAACCTGAAGATCGTCTGCCCGAACGGCTGGTCGGACTGGATGACCGCGATCCAGGTGATCCAATCCAGCGCGAAGGCCGCCGGCATCCACCTGACGGTCGGCTATCCCGACTACGGAACGATGGCGGACGACCGCGGCCACGGCCGCTTCGACCTGCTGCTGGGCAACGACCGGCAGATGTCGAACTCGCCGTGGACGTACTACCAGTACATCTACCAGCTGCCGCTGTCCGGCAACCAGACGACCGCGAATTACGAGCGGTTCACGGACAACGCAGCCTGGAAGGAAGTACAGCAACTCGACAAGACCCCGACGAGCGACAAGAGCCAGTATCAAGCTCAGCTAACCGTTCTGCAAAAGACATTCCTGCAGAAGCTGCCCGCAATTCCGCTCTGGTACAACGGCATGTGGGCGATGTTCAACACGAAATACTGGACGAATTGGCCGTCGTCCAGCCAGAACAAGTACACCGACGTCTCCTGGCGCAACTACTGGCAGATGACGAGCATCGACATGCTCACGCATCTGAAGTCAGCAGGGTCGTAGGAAGGCGTGAATCCTCGATGACGGGACAGCACCCCTCCCGGAGTACCCCGGGAGGGGTGCCGGACCGAAAACGCCAATGCGCCGGTACCTGATCCGCAAGGTCGCCATCTACGCGCTGACCTTCTGGGTCGCGGTGACGGTCGACTGGGCGATTCCCCGGTTCATGCCCGGCGATCCGGTCGACCGGCTGATCTCACGAATGCAGGCGCAGCCGTCGTCCGAGCACGCGCTCAACAGCTACTACACGAACGCGTTCGGCTTCGACGTTCCGCTCTGGAAGCAGTACGTGAACTTCTGGGCCGCCCTGTTCCACGGGGACCTCGGTGTCAGCATCGCGAACTTCCCCACGCCGGTCTGGGACCTGATCCGCGGCGCGCTGCCCTACACGCTCGCGCTGCTCGTGCCGGCGATCGTGCTCGCCTTCTGGGCCGGCAACAAGGTCGGGGCCATGGCCGCGCGGCGCAAGGCGCTCGACAACACCGTGCTGCCCGTCGGATACCTGCTCACGGCCACGCCGCAGATGTGGCTCGGCATGCTGCTCGTCTTCGTCTTCGCGACGACGCTCGCCTGGCTCCCCGTCTCCGGCGCGTACGACCTCTCGCTGCAGCCGGCGTGGACGCTCGAGTTCGCGCGCAGCTTCCTCCAGCACTGGATTCTCCCGTTCCTCGCCCTCTTCCTCGTCGCCTTCGGCGGCTGGGCGATCGGGATGCGGAACATGATCATCTACGAGCTTGAGGCGGACTACTCGAACTACCTGGCGGCGCTCGGCGCGCCGACGAAGCTCGTCCGCAAGTACGCCTATCGCAACGCGCTCCTCCCGCAGATCACGGGCCTCGCGCTCGCCCTCGGCTCGGTCGTGGCCGGCGCGATCGTCGTCGAGATCGTCTTCTCGTACCCGGGCCTCGGGACGCTGATCCTCAACTCGATCGAGAACCGCGACTACTTCGTCCTCCAGGGCGTCTTCCTGTTCCTGATCGTGGGAGTGCTGATCGCGAACCTGATCATCGACATCGCCTACGTCTTCATCGACCCGCGCACGCGCATCGGGATGGAGGGCGGGGCCTGATGGCCGTCACAGCGAAACAGGAGCTTCGCGTGCAGGCCGGGCCGCGCCCGTCGGCGCGCCGCTCGGAGTTCCTCTACTTCGCGCTGCGCAACTGGAAGTTCGTCGCCGGCGCCACGGTCGTGCTGGCCATGCTCGCGCTGGCGCTGATCGGCCCGGCGCTCATCAGCACACCGCCGCTCGCGTTCACGGGGCCGACCGACAGCCCACCGTCGTCCGAGTACTGGTTCGGGACGACGTCGTTCGGCCAGGACGTGTTCGCGCAGTTCGTCTGGGGGTTGCGGGCCGCATTCCTCGTCGGGGCGCTCGGCGGCGGGATCGCGTGGGTCATCGGCGCGGCCGTGGGCTTCACCGCCGGGTACCGCGGCGGCCTCGTCGACGACGTCCTGAACATGCTCACGAACGTCGTCCTCGTGATCCCGACGATCGCGATCCTGATCATCGTCGCCGCCTACCTGAACCTGCACAGCTACGCGGCCGAGGCGGTGCTGATCGGTGCCACGTCGTGGCCCTGGGCGGCCCGCGCGGTTCGGGCGCAGACGTTCTCGCTGAAGACCCGCGACTTCGTCGACATCGCGCGCCTGAGCGGCCGCACCACGCGCGGGATCATCACGCGCGAGATCGCGCCGAACATGAGCTCCTACCTGCTGATGATGTGGATCCTGCTGTTCGGCGGGGCGATCCTGATCGGGGCGTCGCTCGACTTCCTCGGCCTCGGCCCCGCCACGCAGGTCTCGCTCGGTCAGATGATGAACAGCGCCTACTCCTCGAGTGCGCTGCTGCTCGGCTTTTGGTGGTGGTTCGTGCCGCCGGGCATCGGCATCATCCTCATCGTCGGCGGCCTGTACGTGATGAACGTCGGCCTCGACGAGGTCTTCAACCCAAAGCTCCGGGAGCTTTGAGATGAGCCTTCGCGTCGACGGGCTCACGGTCTACTACCAGTCGCTCCGGGGCGACGTGAAGGCCGTCGACGGCGCGACGTTCGACGTGGCCGACGGCGAGATCATGGGTCTCGCGGGCGAGTCCGGCTGCGGGAAGTCCACGCTCGGCAAGGGTCTGATCAGGCTCGACGCGCGCATGCGCTACGTCGGCGGCCGGGTCGAGCTCGACGGGCACGAGCTGCCGATCGCGGACGACGCGCGCATGAACCAGTACCGGCTCAAGGAGGTCTCGCTGATCCCGCAGTACGCGCTCAGCGCACTCAACCCCACCCGAAAGATCGGGCGGATGGCTACCGACCTGCTCCACGCGCGCGGCGTCGACCCGCACACGGTGCTGCCAGAGCTGCGCCGCCGCCTCCAGCTCGTCGGGCTGTCGGAGGACGTGCTCGACCGCTACCCGATGGAGCTTTCCGGCGGCATGAAGCAGCGAGTCGTCATGGTGCTGTCGTCCGTCCTGGATCCGTCGCTCCTCATCGCCGACGAGGTGACGTCGGCGCTCGACGTGTCGACGCAGAAGGCGGTGGCGCGCCTGCTGGTCGAGTTTCGCGACCGCGGCTTCGTGAAGAGCATCATCGTCATCACGCACGACCTCTCCGTGCTCGCCCAGATCGCGGACACGGTCATGGTCATGTACGCGGGCAAGCTCGCCGAGAAGGCGTCCACCCACGCGATCGTCGGAGCACCGCAGCACCCCTACACGAGCATGCTGCTCGCGGCGCTCCCGGAGGTCGGCGTGCGCTTCGCGGACAGGCGGCTCGCCGGGATTCCCGGCCGTCCGCCGTCGCTGCTCAACCCACCGGCCGGCTGTCGCTTTCGCGAGCGCTGCCCGTTCGCCGAGGCACGCTGCGCGCACGAGCCGCCCTTCGTCGAGGTCGGGCCGGGGCAGCAGGCCGCGTGCTGGAAGGTGCCGGCGTGCTGAGGCTCGACACCTGCTGCAAGTCGTACCGCGTCGGCGCGTTCGGGTCGAACGAAGTCGCCGCCGTCCGCAACGTGAGCTTCGAGGTGCAGCCCGGCGAGGTCGTCGCGCTGGTCGGCGAGAGCGGGAGCGGCAAGTCGACGATCGGGAAGATGATCCTCCGCCTCCTGCGCGTCACGGAGGGGACGATCAGCTACGACGGCACCGACATCGCGACCCTGGAGCACCAGGCGCTCAAGCGCTACTACGCAGACGTCCAGGGTGTCTTCCAGGACCCGTTCAGCTCGTACAACCCGATCTTCAAGGCGGACCGCGTCTTCACCATGCTGCGCGCCGCGTACTTCCCCGAGGCCCGCGACGATGAATGGCGCGCGAAGGTCGAGCGCGCGCTCGAGGCCGTCAGCCTCAACGCCGACGACGTCCTGAACAAGTACCCGCACCAGCTGAGCGGCGGCCAGCTCCAGCGACTCCTGATCGCGCGTGCGCTGCTGCTCGACATCAGGCTCCTGGTCGCCGACGAGATCATCAGCATGCTCGACGCTTCGACGCGCATCGACGTGCTCAACCTGCTCGGCGACCTGAAGGCGCGCGGGCTCGCCATCCTCTTCATCACGCACGACCTGTCGCTCGCCAACTACATCAGCGACACGACGATGATCCTGCGCCGCGGCGAGATCGTGGAGATCGGCTCCACGCCGCTCGTGTACGGCAACCCGACCCACTCGTACACGCGCGCGCTCATGGCCTCGGTCCCGCAGCTGCACCGCAGCTGGGACGAGGCCGAAGCGGCGCTGGCCGCGACGAGCCCGGCGCACGTGAGCGGCGAGAACGGAGCGCGGCTCGTCGAGGTCGAGGACGAGCACCTGGTCGCGCCGGAGCGGTTGTGACGCTGGTCGCGACCGCACCGATCCCCTGGCAGGAACGCCCGGCCGGCGCCGGCGGCGTGCTCTGGCGGTCGACCCTCAACCCGATCCTGACGGCCGCAGCCGTCCCGCATGGCAACAGCATCTTCAACTCCGCCGTCGCGCCGTTCGCGGGCGGGTTCGCCGGCGTCTTCCGTGTCGACGACGACCGGCGCGTGATGAACCTGCACATGGGGCGGAGCGTCGACGGCATCGACTGGGACCTCGAACCGCGTCCGATCGTGTTCGAAGCCGCCGACGACCGCGTTCAGGAGCTTCAGGAGCCGTTCCTCTACGCGTACGACCCGCGTCTGACGCTGCTGGACGACCGCTTCTACGTCACCTGGTGCACCGGCTATCACGGGCCGACCATCGGGATCGGCTGGACGACCGACTTCGAGACGTTCCACCGGCTCGACAACGCCTTCCTGCCCTTCAACCGTAACGGCGTGCTCTTCCCGCGCAGGATCGGCGGCCGGTACGCGATGCTCAGCCGACCCAGCGACGACGGGCACACGCCCTTCGGCGACGTCTACTACTCGGAGAGCCCCGACCTCGTCCACTGGGGGCGTCACCGGCACGTGATCGGCCCCGTCCCGCTCACGTGGCAGTCGACGAAGGTCGGTGCGGGACCGACCCCGATCGAGACGGACGACGGCTGGCTCGTCATCTACCACGGCGTGCTCACGTCGTGCAACGGGTTCGTCTACTCGGCCGGCGCGATGCTCCTCGACCTGGACGAGCCGTGGCGGGTGGTGGGGCGCACCGGCCGGTACCTGCTCGCGCCGTCCGCGCCGTACGAGCGCTCGGGTGACGTCCCGAACGTGGTGTTTCCGACCGCGGCGCTCGTCGATCGCGACCTCGACCGCCTGACTATCTACTACGGAGCCGCCGACACGACCGTGTGCCTGGCGCACGGCCGGCTTTCCGAGGTGGTCAGCTCGCTCAACCCGACCTGATCAAGGCCGCGCGGAGCTAGCAGCGCCGAGAGCGGGAGGCCCGCGCCGTCGCGGGCCTCCCGCGATCGTCTACTGAGCGGAACCGGTTTGGCGCCCCCAGTCGGGGACGTTGCCCGGCGTCACCGCCGTCGGCGTGCCGCCGCCGGCGGCGACCGTGTAGATGCCGCGGTCCTGGCCCTGCTCGAACCGCTTGAACACGATCTCGGTGCCGTCCGGCGACCACTGCGGCTGGACGCAGCCGGCGGTCGTGCCGCACCCGGTGACCGGCAGCTCCGTCAGCCCGCTCCCGTCCGAATGCACGACGAAGAGCGCGTTCCGCGTGTCGGCGGGCGACTCGCCCGAGAACACGATCTCGTTTCCGCGCGGCGACCAGCTGCCGTTCCCGCCCCCGACGGGCATACCGGGCGGCGTCAGCCGCTGGAGCCTGTCCGAGCCGGTGAGCTGCGCCACGTACAGGACATCGGGGCCGTCAGACCTGAAGCGCTTGAAGACGAGGCGATTTCCCGCCGGCGAGAAGCCTCCGGGATCGTCCTCGGTCTCCGGGTTCGACGTCAGCTGCCGGAGGACGGTGCCGTCGACCGGGCTGACGAGATACATGCCGTTCCGGTCGGGCTCGTCGGAGTAGCCGGAGCACGCCAGCAGGTCCCCCTGAGGCGACCAGATACCGCATGGGATGAACACACCGGGATCGTGCGCGGGGAGGTCGCGGTACCGCCCCGTCCCCGTGTCGACGATCCGCCCCTCCACGTTGTCGGCGTCGTGCGGGAAGGCGATCAGGTGGATGCCGTCCGGCGCCCAGTGCGGCTGCTCGGCGTGGTCGAGCACGCGCCGGACATCGCTGCCGTCGGGGTTCGCCGTGTACACGACGTCGTCGTGCAGCACCGGATCGTCGCGGTTGAATGCGAACAGCCCGTTGGCGGGGTGCCGGTCGGCGGCCGCCGCCACGGCCACGACGATGCCGGCCGCCGCCACGAGCGTGATCAACATGAGCCTCTTCATGCCTCCTCCTTTGCTCGGGATCGGCTGATCGTCCGCGGCGGCGGTTCCCGTCCGGTATCGAACCGGTACGGTCCGCAGCCGGGTTGCTCGAGTTCCGCATCCTCGGTCCGCTCGAGGTGGTGGGCGATGGCGGCGCGCTGCGGCTGGGCGGGCTGCGCCAACGCGCGACGCTGGCGATTCTCCTCTTGAACGCGAACCGCGTGGTCCCGATCGAGCGCCTCGCCGACGACCTCTACGCGGGCGAGCCGCCGGTCAGCGCCGTCAAGCAGGTCCAGCGGCAGGTCTCGGATCTGCGCAAGCAACCCGAGCTCGCGCACGCGATCGAGACGCGGTCACCGGGCTACCTCGTCCACGTCGACGCCGGCCAGCTCGACCTCACGGCCTTCGAACGGCTCGTGGCCGAGGCGGCGGACGCCGATCCCGCGCGCGCGGCGGCGCTCCTGAGACAGGCCCTCGCGCTCTGGCATGGCCCGCCGCTTGCCGACGTCGCGTACGAGTCGTTCGCACTGGCGGCCGTCGCACGCCTCGAGGAGCTGCAGTTGGCTGCGCTCGAACGGCGCATCGATGCCGACCTCGCGCTCGGCCGCCACGGCGAGCTGGTGGGAGAGCTCGAGCAGCTCGCGGCCGAGCACCCGGTGCGCGAGCGCTTCCGTGCCCCGCTGATGCTCGCGCTCTACCGCGCGGGGCGCCAGACCGACGCGCTCCACGTGTACCGCGAGGCCCGCGAGACGCTCGTCTCCGAGTTCGGGATCGAGCCGACCACGGCGCTCCAGGATCTCGAGCGGCGGATCCTCCGTCACGACCCGGCGCTCGCCGGCGCCGAGCGCGTCGAGCCGGACCGCTCGGTCCTCGCGGTGGCCACCGCTGACGCCGGCCTGGTACAGCTCGCCGCGCTCACAGCGCCTCTCGCCGGCTGGGACGTGATCGCCGTCCGGCTCGTCGAGCGCGAAGCGGATCTCGCCGGCGCCGTCGCGGCCGTGAAGGGCGTCGGCGCGCGAGGTGCGGCGTTCACGACGGAGGACCCGGCCGACGACCTGGTTCGCCTGGCGGCGACGTGGGATGTCGATGCCGTCCTCGTCTCGGGCGAGGTCGGCCCCGAGGTCGATCGGCGCTGTCCGGCGGACCTCGGGCGTGTCAGCGGACCGCCCGTCCAATGGGACACCGGCGACGGCGTCTTCGTGCCATTCGGCGGCCGCGAGCAGGACTGGGCGGCGCTCGAGCTGGGCGCGTGGCTCGCTGCGGGCGCTGCAGTGCCGTTGCGGCTGTTGGGGGCACGTGCCGCCCGCGGACGGCGTGACGCGAGCCGCCTGCTCGCGAACGCGTCGATCGCCGTGCAGCAGGTCGTCGGCGTGGTCGCCGATCCGCTGCTCGTCGAGCCGACGCCCGAAGCCCTCGTCGACGCGGTCCAGCCGGCGACGGTCGTCGTCGCCGGCGAGCGGACGCCGCTCGCGAGCCCGGGCCGGCCGCTTGTCCTCGCCCACCCGGGCCCTCGCCCCGGGGTCCTTGCGCCCCGCGGGAGCGCGACGCGCTTCAGTTGGTCGCTCGGCGGCTAGATGTAAGACCCAAGCAGGTTGGTTCGGCTGACCGGGGGTTGGTGGCCGAGGGCTGAATGTCGGCGTTGATGGTTGTAGTGCCAGAGCCAGCCGTCAAGGGCAGCGGTTCGTTCGCGGCTTGAGCCGTAGACGGCGCCGTAGGCCCAGCCGGTGAGCAGCGTGCGGATGAAGCGTTCGATTCTCCTATGTCAAGTGTTGAGCGCTGGCGTCGCTGCAGCCCAGGCGTGGAGGCGGCGGTAGATGACGTTGGCGAGGTGGCGTTTCAGCGCTCGCCGTGCTTCGCGTGGCGTCTTGCCTTC
>DASTZE010000196.1:0-5972 GCA_035764425.1 Gaiellaceae bacterium | reverse complement strand
CCCGTAGGCGGCGCGCAGCGCGGGTCGTGCCGCTCTGCGAGCTTGAACAGCAGGCGGTGCAGCTCCTCGCGCTCCTCGTGGTCGAGCGGCGCGAAGTACTCGTCGTCCAGCTTCTTCGACAGCGACCGGAGCTTCGCGAGCGCCTTCTTGCCGTCCGGCGTCAGCACGACGAGGTGGCGCCTGCGGTCGGCGGTGTCGCGCCGACGCTCGATGAGATGCTGCTCCTCGAGCTCGTCGAGGATGCCGACGAGCTGGCTGCGGTCGTAGCCGAGCGTGTCGGCGATCGCTGCCTGCGTCTCGCGGTGGCCCTCGTCGAGGGCGGCGAGCACCGCGTACTGGTAGGGGCTGTGCCCGGCCTGCTCGAACGCCGCGAACGAGCGCGCCTTGGCGCCGAACCCGAGCCGCTTGAGCAGGAACGAGGTGGAGTCCATCAGCTCCGACGGGAGCCGGGACACCTTGTGGATCTTCATGTCGAGTGCCATAGCAAAATTAGTGTAGCGCATCCGATAGTGGATCTGTATAATCGTGGAAGACATCCACGATAGGGGGATTCACTAGTGGGATTCGCTTCAGATCAAACACGGCGCTGGCTCGTTCTGGCGCTGACCGTAACAGCACAGTTCATGGTCATTCTCGACGTGGCGGTGGTCGTCGTCGCCCTGCCGGAGATCAAGAACGACCTCGGCTTCTCGCAGGAAGGCGTCCAATGGGTCGTCACTGCGTACTCCATCCTCTTCGGCGGGACGCTGCTCCTGGGAGGTCGGCTCGCCGACGTGCTCGGTCGCAGGCGCGTCTTCGCCGCCGGCGTCGCGGTCTTCGCCGTCGGCTCGCTCCTCTCCGGGATCGCGTGGTCCGAGGCCGCCCTCGTAGGCGCCCGCGCGCTGCAGGGCTTTGGCGGCGCGCTGCTCTCGCCGGCCGCGCTCTCGATCATCATCACCACGTTCCCCGAGGGCCGTGAGCGCAACCGCGCGCTCGGCATCTGGGGCGCCGCCGCGGCCGCGGGCGGCTCGGCGGGCGTGTTGCTCGGCGGGCTGCTGACGAGCTACGCCGGCTGGCCCTGGATCTTCTACGTCAACCTGCCCGTGGCCGTCATCACGCTCGCGGCGACGCCGTTCCTGCTCTCCGAGAGCCGCGGCTTCCTGACGCACCGGCACTTCGACATCGCCGGAGCGGCGACCGTCACCGGCGGGCTCATGCTGCTCGTCTACGGGCTCGTCTACGCGGGCGAGCACGCGTGGGCGGACTCCCGGACGATCGCGCTGCTTGCGGCGTCCGCCGTCCTCCTGGCCGTGTTCTTCGTGATCGAGTGGCGGTCGAAGGCGCCGCTGCTCCCGCTGCGACTCTTCCGCTCGCGGATGCTCTCGGCCGCGAACGCGATCATGGTCGGCGTCGGAGCCCTCGCCTTCGGCAACTTCTTCCTGGTCACGCTGTACCTGCAGGAAGTGCTCGGCTACTCGGCCATCGAGACGGGCGTCGCGTTCATCGCGATCACGCTTTCGATCGGCGTCTTCTCCAATATCGGGCAGGCGCTCACGAGCAGGTACGGCCCGCGGCGCGTGCTCAGCACCGGGCTGGGGCTGAGCGCAGTCGGCATCCTGCTCTACGCGCAGATGCCGGCGGGCGGCGTCTACTTCTGGGACGTCTTCCCGCCGCTGGTCGTCACCGGCATCGGGCTCGGACTGACGTTCGTCCCGGTTGTCATCGCGGCGCTGCAGGGCGTTGCTCCGGGCGACGCGGGCATCGCCTCCGGGCTCATCAACACGACCCGCCAGATCGGCGGCGCGATCGGAATCGCCGCGGTCACCACGATCGCCGCGACGGTCACCGCCGACGACACCGGCGTGGCGCGGGCCCAGGCGCTGACCGACGGCTTCCAGGCCTCGTTCTACGTGCTCGCAGCGATCGCACTCGTCGCGGCGCTCGCCGCCGCCGCCTTCCTCGGCCGGCCCCGCCCCGCCGAGGAGCAACTCGACGACGTGGTCATCCTCGATGAGGCCGCGTGAAAGGAGGCACCACCTTGGAGAGCACCACCACCTTCCGCGAGCTCGACGACCTCGTGATGCACCTCAAGGGGCTCGTGATGGTGCGCCGCCTGCGCGAGGAGAGCGGCGCCGGCTCCGACGAGCTCGGCATGTTCAGCGCCGAGATCGACTCCGTCCGCGACCGGCTCGCCACGCTTGTGGCGAGCCGGCCGCGCGTCGCTCGCGTCTAGCGGGCCGTCCAGCCCAGATCCATGACGAGCGGGGCGCCGGTAAAGGCGCGCCCGTCCGGGCCGAGGAGGAAGGACACGGCCGCGGCCACCTCCTCCGGCTCGATCATGCGCTTGACCGCCTGCCGCTCGAGGATGACCTCCTCGAGTACACGTTCCTCCGGCAGGCCGTGCGCCTTCGCCTGATCGGCGATCTGCGCCTCCACCAGCGGCGTGCGCACATAGGCCGGGCACACGGCGCTGGCCAGGATCCCGTCCGGAGCGCCCTCCAGCGCGAGCGTCTTCACCAGCCCGATGACGCCGTGCTTCGCCGCCACGTACCCGGCCTTGAACGGTGACGCGGTCAGGCCGTGCGCCGAGGCGATGACGACGATGCGCCCGTCGCCGCTCGCCCTCAGCGCCTCCCAGGCGTACTTCGCGAGCAGGAAAGGGCTGGTCAGGAGCAACGCGAGCAGCGCGTCCCAGCGCTCCTCCGGGAACTCGGCCACCGGCGCGACGTGCTGGAAGCCCGCGTTCGCGACGATCGCGTCCAGACGGCCGTGGCGCTGGAGCGCCACGTCGACGGCGGCCCGGTTGCCCTCGCGCGTCGCCAGGTCGACCGCGACCCCGCCCGGCCCGGGCTCCAGATCGACGGTGACCACCGTCTCGCCGTCGGCCTCGAGCCGTTCGGCGATCGCCCGGCCGATGCCGCGCGCGGCGCCCGTGACGAGGACGACGCGCCCGCTCACGCGTCGACGAGGCGGAGCACCAGCTCGGCCACGCACACCGGCCGGTCGCCGCCCTCGCGCTCGACTGTCGCCTCGATCGTCGCGTGCCGCCCGCCCGGCACCGGGTCGACGGCGGCCACGTGGAAGCGGCCCCGAATCCGGCTCCCAGACGGCACCGGCGCCGGGAAGCGCACGCGGTTCAGCCCGTAGTTGATGCTCACGCCGTCGCGGGGCGGCGCGACGTCGTTCCAGAGGCGGATGACGAGCGAGAGCGTGAGGAAGCCGTGCGCGACCGTCGTCCCGTACGGGCCCGCCGCCGCCGCCTCGGGGTCGATGTGGATCGACTGGTGGTCCTCGGTCGCGGCCGCGAACGCGTCGATGCGGGCCTGGCCGACGTCGAGCCAGCTGCTCGGGCCGAGCTCGTCGCCCGCCTTCACGCCGGCCCCCAGCGCACGACCGTGGCCGCCCAGGTGTAGCCGGTGCCGGCGGCCAGCAGCAGCACGACGTCGCCGTCCGCGACCTCGCCTGCGCGCACGGCGCGGTCGAGCGCGAGCAGCGGGTCGACGCCGCTCATGTGGCCGGTGTCGTCCAGGTAGGGCGCCCGGGCCGGGTCGACGCCCAGCCGCTCGAGCACGAGGTCGTGCATCGAGCGCTTCATGTGGATGCCGGCGAGGAGCGACACGTCCGCCAGCGTCAGGCCCGCCTTGGCCAGCGCCCCCTCGGAGACGGCGGCGAAGTTGTCGAGGCTCGTCGCGTCGAGGCGTTCCTTCATCGCCGCCGGATCGGCGACGTCGAGGTGGTACTGCCCCTTCCCGTCCACCGACCAGGGCGGCTCCACGCTGCCCCCGGAGGGCACCTTGACCTGCAGGGAGAGCGACCCGTCGGTGATCGCGTGCGAGGCGAGTATCTCGTTGGCCGGATGGTCGCGCTCGATCAGCACCGCCGCGGCCCCGTCGCCGAAGTTGAACATGAAGCGTGAGCGCTCGTTCGTGTAGTCGAGCAGGTACGACTCGCGCGAGGCGGCGACGGCGAGGACGCGGTGCAGCTCGGGCTCGGCGGCGAGGTAGTCGCGGCAGAGGCGAAGCGCCATCGGCGTCCCGTGCGACACGTTGTCGAACTCGAGCCCGAAGGCATTGACGCAGCCGAGCCGGTGCGCGATCCAGGGCGCCGCCTGCCAGATCGCGTAGTCCTTCCACTGCGAGCCGTAGTAGACCACCACGTCGATCGAGGCCGGGTCGACGCGATGCTCGTCGAGCAGCCGTTCGGCGGCGGCCACCGCGAGATCGCTCACGTGCTGGTCGGTGGCGGCGATGTGCTTGCCGCGTAGCCCGAACTTGTCGAGGACGATGGCCTCCGGGATGCCGCTGGCCGTCGCCACCTCGGCCGCCGTCATCCAGCGGTCCGGCAGGTACGAGGCGATGCCCGCGATGCCGACGCGCGTCAATTCGCCCCCAGCGCCCGGCCGATGAACGCCTCCAGCTCGACCAGCTCGGCCTCGGGGAGCCCCTGCCAGACCGTGCGGATCCCGAAGAGCTCGGCGATCCCCATCAGCGCCCACGTCAGGACGACGGGGTCGGCCTCGGCGATCTCGCCCGCCTCCATCGCGGCCTTCAAGCCCGTGATGTAGGCCTCGCTGAAACGTTCGTAGTGGAGCTTGAGCGCGTCGGGCGCGACGAACTCGGCCTGGCGCATGATCCGATACAGGGCCGGGTTCTCGCCCGCGAAGCGGAAGTAGGCGCGGAAGCCGAGCACCTCGCGCTCCAGCCGCGTCGTGCCCTCCTTCGCGGCCTCGTTGACGTAGTGGCGCACACGCCGGTTGAGGTCGAGCACGACCTCCTCGAACACCTCCTGCTTGGAGCCGAAGTAGAGGTAGAAGGTGCCCTGGGCGACGCCGGCCGCCTCGGTGATCTTGACGATCGAGGCCTCGTGGTAGCCGAGCTCGGTGAAGACCTGCTCGGCGGCGGCGACGAGCTTCGCGCGCGTGCGCGCGCCGCGCGCGCGAAGGCGGCGGCCGTCGGCCCCGGTCGGCGGCGCGAGATCGGTCATGCCAGCGCCTCGTGCGCAGCCCGCAAGTCGTCCTTCAGCACCTTGTTCATCGCCGACCGCGGCAACTCGGCGACGAACGTGAACGACTTCGGCACCTTGTAGCGCGCGAGCAGCGAGCAGCAGTGCTCGCGCAGCTCGTCCTCGCTCGCGGTCTCCCCGGCCTCGAGCACGACGAACGCGGCCCCCACCTCGCCCCAGCGCTCGTCCGGCACGCCGACGACGGCCACGTCCCCCACCGCCGCGTGCTGCATGAGCGCGTGCTCGACCTCGGCCGGGTACACGTTCTCGCCGCCGGAGATGAACATCTCCTTGAGCCGTCCGCGGATGCGGTAGTAGCCCTCGTCGTCGCGCCCGGCGATGTCGCCCGTGCGCAGCCAGCCGCCGTCGAAGACGTCGGCCGTCGCCTCCTCGTTGCGCCAGTAGCCGGCGAAGACGTTCGGGCCGCGAACGACCAGCTCGCCCTCGGCCGCTCCCTCGAGCAGGTCGCCCGTGGCGGCGTCGCGCAGGGCACAGGTCACGTACGGGTACGGCTTGCCGGCATAGCCCATCTTCCGGCGCGCGTCCTCGGGCGGCAGGCAGAGCACGTTGGGCGCCGCCTCGGTCAGCCCGTAGCCCTGGACGATGTCGACCCCGCGGCGCTGCCAGGTCTCGAGCAGCGACTCCGGCATCGGCGCGCCGCCGACGACCGCGCGTCGCAGGCTCGACAGGTCGGCGTCGGCGAACCCGGCCGCCTGCGAGAGGAACAGGTAGATCGCGGGGACGCCCATCAGCTGGGTGATGCCGCGCGACTGGATCAGCCCGAGGCACCGGTCGGCGTCGAAGTCGCGCTCGAGCACGACCCGCGCGCCCTTCCACCAGGCCAGCAGCGGGTGCACGTTCCAGCCGCCGCAGTGGAACTGCGGCAGCACCTGGAGGACGACGTCGTCGCCGGAGACGCCGGTCGAGAGGTCGAAGCCGAGGTTCGTCCAGAAGCAGTTCGCGTGCGTCAGGACGGCGCCCTTCGGGCGGCC
>DASTZE010000195.1:0-20785 GCA_035764425.1 Gaiellaceae bacterium | reverse complement strand
TCCATTGCGACGGCAGAGATGTAGCCGGCGCCGTGCATCTGCAGTTGCTCGAGGAAGAACGCGGAGGTGTCGCCGTAGTGGACGATCGATTGCTCGATTGCACGGACGTTTGCGCGGACGTCCGGTCGCGTGACGTCAGCGATCGTCAGCCCCTCGCGCTTGCCGGTTGCGTTGTAGTACTGCGCGGCGACGAAACTGAGGCCTGACGTGGAGAAGTCCGGGTTCGTGTGGCCGAGCTTGAAGCGGCCGAACGACGGCAGGCCGTATGCGCCCCACCCGGCACGGCTTCTCGCGAGCGCGAGGATCGTGTGGAACCCGACGGGCCGTGGCCACCCGAGCGCCTCTGCCTCCGACCGCCACATCGCGATCACGAGCGGTGTCCGCACGAGCGACGGGTTGTCGTCGAGAACCCAGCGGGCATCGACCTGGTAGTCCAGCAGTCGACCCCAGAGGCTTGACGCCGGTGACCACAGGGCCGGCCTGTAGGCGCGCTTCGCGATCTGCGTCTCCGCATCGCCCGACGAGATCGCCTGACCGTCGATCCTTACGACCCGCCCGGCCACGCGGTGTCGTTCCGTGTTGAACCGCCGGATCAGCGGCGCAACGAGATCTTCCTGGTTCGGCGAGTAGCCGAACTCGATGCGGAGGGCGTTCGCGTTCCGCTGCGCGAGTCCGATGCGGTCGCGCGAACCGTACGCTGCGACGCCAACGGCGATGACGGCTGCGAAGATGACGAGGCGGCGCGCGTTCACCGGGTGCGGGCTCGTCCCAAGGATTGGCGGCGACTGTGGCCCATCGGGACCTCGCACTCAAGATCGGCCCCGGATCGACGCCTCACCTCCCTCGTACGGGGCATGCGACGCGGCTGCGTGGTGGGTTTGAGAACCACCACAAGGGGCCCCGCGAAGGGGCCCCTTGCGGTGCTCGTCTTCTACGACTTGCAGAACGCGATGTGATCCCAGATCGTCGCGCCGGAGATCAGGCCATACCCGCTGGTGAGGTCGGCAGTGGCGCTGAGCCAGAGGATGTAGGCACACGGGCTCATGCCGCTGATGTCGAAGTCGTGACCGGGCGACCCGGAGGCTGCCTCACCTCCAACGATTGGCGGACTGATCGCCGCCGGCATCGGCGCATTGCCTTCGAAGTAGACCTCGACGGCGCCAAGGTAGGGGTTGTAGGCCGTGAAGAGCGCGTGCAGATCCGTGCCGAGTCGATCGCAGCCGGTTGCACCAGGAGCGATCAGCTCTCCGATGTCGAGCGAGACGACGGAATGCCCGGACACGGTCCCGCCCGCCCATTCCGGGTGGCGAACGTAGGTGTACGTCGTATTGCTGATGGCGATCTTGTCGAGCTGGTTGGAGCCGATCGGCACCAGGCTGGGCGTCTTGCGGGCCTCGAACAGGATCCGGTAGGTCGGCTTCTCCGCCTTCTCCGCCGGCGGCACGCTGTCACCCGCCTTGACCGGCGGCGGCGGCGCGGTGAGGTCGAACACCTGGTTCGTGAGCTGCGTCGTGTCGAGGTTGGCGAGCCCGCCCTGATGCGTGAAGAGGCCGTGCCCATGGATGAAGAGCTCGTCGTCCCGCGGTACGTCGATCCAGCCGTTCGGACCCACGTCCCTGTTCACGGAGACCGTCAAGGCCGGGCCGACGTCCTGGGGGATCGCGACGGTGGCGCCAGGGTTGTTCACCCAATACGGCACCGACGTGTACTTCCACACCCCACCGTAGAAACCGAAGAACTCGAGCTTGCCGATCTGCGTCGGCTTGATCATTCCGGTCAGCACGTCCTGGTACGCGCCCGGACCTGGGAACTCTGCGATACGGAAGCGGTACTGCTGGGCGTCCGGGGCGTCGCCGTTCGGCAGGATTCCGATCAGCGGGATCTCCCCTGTGAAAGCCATATTGCCGGCTGTCGTCGTTCCGTCCGCCGTGAAGTCGCCCGCCATCGGATCGACCTCGTAAGCCCCGACGTTCGTGAACAGAGGGAGCGGTCCCTGATGCGGCGGAGGCTGTTCCTGGTCGAGGCAGAGCTCGACGCAGACGCACGGCCCGACGTTCTCCCGTCCTGGGGTTCGTCCCCTCGACGGCGGCTCCGCCATGAGCAGGGTGCCGCCGGGCGTCTCGATGTGGAAGTAGAGATCCGGCCCTCCGAACCACTCGATGTCGATGGCGGCGAAGGGCGTCTTCTTGAAGCTGTCACTCGAGTAATCGATACGGAACTTGCCGGTCCCGTCCGTCAGCCCCGAGCCGAGCGGATCGTCCTGGAGCCAGTCGCGGTCGAACGCGATCACCTTGACTCCGGCCACGGCGTCTTTCGTGTCGCAGACCGTGACCCGACCGCAGATCGTCCAGGCGCCGAAGCGCGCACGTACGGCGCACCAGTACCGCACTGGGATGCAGTAGTCGAACGCGGCAACGAGGGCCTCCTCGGTCTCGCGCCACTGCGGCTGAAGCGTCGTGATCGAGAACTGCAGCGGTGTCGGTGGCTTCCTCGGCGGGATCTGGTGCGGGACCGTGCCGCAGTAGACATCGATCTCGAACGCGCCGCCGTCGTAGCCCTGCTTCTCGCCGAGGTCGAACGCGAACCCTCCCTGCGCGTCCGTGTCGGCCTCTGCGATCAGGAGCGACTCCTTCTCCTTCACCTGTTCCGCCGACAGGATCGCGAAGGTGTCCTTCGGTGACGCCGCCGCCAGCGCCGAGATGGGCCGGCCGTCGGCGTGCCGGTAAAGCCGAACCTTGACGCCCGAGAGCGGCTCGGGGCACTCCGGGCAGATGTAGCCGCACAACCGGCCCTTGAAGGTGTAGTTGGGCATTCAGACCGTCTCCTTGGTGGCGGCAGGCCGCGTGCCGGTTGTTTGTGGAGTCGAACGTCGACGCTTGCTTTGCCGACCGCACGCGAGCCAAGGGCGGCGGGTCCCGCGGCCCCGCCGCCTATACCCGCTCGGTCTACCTGACGCCGGCGGCCGTCTGCTCGCGCACTGCTCCGGCGACGACCTTCTCGAACTGCTGTGACGTCTGAATCAGCGTCCGGCTGAGCTCCTCCAGTTCACCGCGGACCTCCTCGGAGAACTTGATGCGCATGATCGGATCGCCGTTGCCGCCGCCACCGCCGCCGCCGTGGTGATGGCGCAGCCAGGCGATGATCTCCTGCACCACGCCCGTTCCGCAATAGCCGCCATCCTCGTCCGCAAAGCCAATGAACTCGCCGGTGATGGTGACCGTCATGCTGCCTCCTTCCCCGGGGCTGGCCGCGCGCCCTGGCTTGTCGTGGAGCCGCGAGTATCCATCCCGGGGACACCGCTGCCAATCCCTAACAGCGGGGGATGTCGAGGAGGCAGAGCCTCGGCGTTCGCCTCCCCGAAGGCTCGCCGCGCGCTAGCCGAGCGGCAGCAGCGCACCCTCGCGCTCGAGGAGGGAAGCGCTTGACGTGGAGCCCGCCGCCGAACCCCGTGAGCGAGCCGTCGGCACCGATCACGCGGTGGCGCGGCAGGACGATCGGCAGCGGGTTCTGGCCGTGTCCGAAGCGGTGCGGTTCAGCGTTCGGCGCGCTGCCAGAGTCCGAGCAGTGAGGTGGCGACGCGCTTGGGCTCGATCCGGTGTGGCGGATCGAAATGATGGCGCTCGGGAAACGTCTCGATGGTGAAGTCAGGGAAGATCACGGCCAGCCGTTCGGCCATCCGGCCGTAGTAGTCGGGGTTGCTGCGGCCGCCGAGCGCGAAGTAGACCGGCCGATCAAATGCCTGCAGCGCTTCGAGGTCGAGATCGCCGTCGTCGAACGCCTTGATGAACGCGCGCAGACCTGCCGGGCGCTTCGCCATCCAGACCGGAGGCGGGCCAGGAGGAGGAGAGGGTGGCTCGACGCCGGACGCCAGTTGCAGCCGGGTGAATTCCGCCATGAACCGGTCGTTTGGCAACGCGTCCAGCGTACGAAAATGCTGCATCAGTGCCTCCTCCTCCGGCGTCCGCTCGTT
The DNA here is from genome assembly GCA_035764425.1 of Gaiellaceae bacterium. Lineage (GTDB taxonomy): Bacteria > Actinomycetota > Thermoleophilia > Gaiellales > Gaiellaceae > JACVRM01. The sequence goes on along the minus strand of DASTZE010000195.1, from coordinate 16,815 downwards.
CCCGGCCCAGGCCGGTTCCAGCAGCGCCAGGCTCAGGAGCCGCTCACCGTGCACGGCCGCGAACGCGAGGGACGCGGCGCCGCCGGCGGAGTACCCGACGAGATGGAAGCTGTCGAAGCCGTGGGCCTCCGCCTCGCGCCGAATGCCCTCTGCCTCGATGTCGAGGCTGAAGTTGGGCGGCGGCTCGTCGCCTGAGTACACCTCGAGATCTTTCGCCACCGCGTCGGCGCGCTCGCCAATTGCCTGAAGCAGCGCCGTGTATGCCGGCCGGGCGGGCAGGACTCCACCCGGCAACAGGACGACCTGATGCCGAGCCGCCATGAGCGCGATCGTACGCCTCGACGGCGCTCAGCCGACCCCGCGGATGAAGAACCTCGCTCGCGCCCGGCCGGTGTGCGAACGGCTGGCGGAGCTACCCGAGCGGCAGCAGCGCGCCCTCGTGCTCGAGGAGGAAGCGCTTGACGTGCAGCCCGCCGCCGAACCCCGTGAGCGAGCCGTCGGCACCGATGACGCGGTGGCAGGGGAGGACGATCGGCAGCGGGTTCTGGCCGTTCGCAGCGCCGACCGCCCGGGCCCGGTCATGGTCCAGCCCGATCCGGCGCGCCTGCTCGCCGTAGCTCACGGTCTGCCCGTACGGAATCGTTGCGAGGGCGAGCCAGCAGCGACGCTGGAAGTCGGTGCCGTCCAGCTCGAGCGGCAGGTCGAACGTCGTGCGCTCGCCGGCGAAGTACGCCTCCAGCTGGTGCGCGGCCTCGTCGAGCACGGGCGACCGGCCGTCAGGGCTGATGCGGCGGCCGTCGAAGAGCACGGCCTGGAGGCCTGAATCGGACGCAACCAGGCCGAGCGGGCCGATCGGGCTGTCGACGACTGTGCGAGCCACGTCGAGAGCTATAACGCCCGTCCCGGCCGCCATGTGAGGTCAGCCCGTCCGGTAGCGGAGGAACACCGTGCCGTTGCGGAAGCGGCGCTGGTCGACCAGTTCGAGGTCGATGCGAACGCCGTCGGGAAGCGCGCGCTTGCCCCCGCCGACGACGACGGGGGCCATGAAGATGTAGAGGTCGTCGACCAGCCCGTTCGCGAATGCGACGGCGGCCAGCTCGGGCCCGCCGATGGCGAGGTCGCGGTCGGCCTGCTCCTTCAGCGTCCGGACCGCCGCCGGGTCGAACTCGCGCTCGATCCGCGTCCTCGCGCTCTCCGGCGCCTGCAGCGTGCGCGAGTAGACGACCTTGTCGGCCGATTGCCAGATCCGTGCGAAGTCCTGCACGAAGGCGGGCTGATCGTCCAGGCCGGGAGGACGCTCCCAGTAGACGAGCGTCTCGTACATCCGCCGTCCGAGCAGGTGCGTTCCGACGCCGCGCTCGAGATCATTGACGAAGCGGTGCACCTCCTCGTCCGGCTCGGCCCACGCGAAGCTGCCCTGCGCGTCCTCGATGTACCCGTCGAGTGACGCCATCGCCGAGTAGATCAGCCGCGGCATCACCCGTTCAGACCGGCCGGCCGGCAGGAACTCATCGGTCGGCTGCGCGCTTCCGCGACGACGCGCTCGACCAGGCAGCCCCCGAGCCGGCGCGTGTCAGGGCGTGACCATCACCTTGATCGACTCGCGGTCGTTCATGGCCCGGTAGCCGTCCGGGACGTCGTCCAGGCCGCCGGTCCGGTCGAAGACGCGGCCGGGCTCGATCCGGCCCTCGAGCACATCCGGCAGCAGTTCCTCGATGTAGGCTCGCGCGGGCGCCGGCCCGCCGCCGATGGTGACGTTGTCGAAGAACGTCGCGACCGGAAGCGGAAGCGTGCTGTCCTGCGGGACGCCGACGCGCCCGACCGCGCCGCCCGGACGCACGATCTGAAGGGCCGTCCCGGCGGCTTGCCCGAGGCCCACGCATTCGAGCACCGAGTGTGCGCCGAGGCCGCCGGTCAGCTCCCGGACGCGCTCGACCGCATCGTCGCCGCGCTCGCCGACCACGTCGGTCGCGCCGAACTCGCGCGCGAGCGCGATCCGGTCCGGATGGCGTCCGAGGACGATGACCTGCTCGGCGCCGAGCCGGCGGGCGGCGATGACGCCGCAGAGCCCGACGGCGCCGTCGCCGACGACCGCGACCGTCGCGCCGGGCCTGACACGGGCGCTGAGCGCCGCGTGGTGGCCGGTCGACATCACGTCGCTGAGCGTCAGGAGCGACGGCATGAGCCCATCGTCCTCGCCCACCGGCAAGCCGACGAGGGTGCCGTCCGCCTGCGGGACGCGCACCGCCTCGCCCTGGCCGCCGTCCACGCCGTCGGCGCCGTACCGCCCGCCGTGCAGGCACGACGACTGCAGCCCTTGACGGCAGAGGTCGCACGTGCCGTCCGACCAGAGGAAAGGAGCCACGACGAGGTCGCCTGCCTTCACCGTTCGCACCTCGGCGCCGGCGTCTTCGACGACACCGATGAACTCGTGGCCCATGCGCCGGCCGTTCTCGCTCGGCTCCATGGACTTGTACGGCCACAGGTCGCTCCCGCAGATCGCGGCGCGGGTCACGCGCACGAGCGCGTCGGTCGGCTCGACGACGCGCGCGTCGGGGACGGTCTCGATGCGGACGTCGCCCGCTGCGTGCATGACGGTCGCCCTCATTCCGACGAGGTATACCGCGCGGCCATCCATCGCGAAACGCAGCGATACCGTGTCCGTCATGGAGATCACCAGGAGCACCAACGACACCGCGCGAGGGCCTGCCGAGTGGTTCACCGGCGACGTCTACATCGACCAGGTCGCGGCGCCGGCGGGAGGGCGCCGGGTCACGGCGAGCAACGTCCATTTCACACCCGGCGCTCGCACCGCGTGGCACGCCCATCCCCACGGGCAGACGATCTGGGTGACCGAGGGCGTCGGCCTCTGTCAGCGCCGCGGCGGCCCGGTCGCGGTCATCCGTCCCGGCGACCGCGTCTTCTTCGAGCCCGGCGAGGAGCACTGGCACGGGGCGTCGGCCACCCGCCTGCTGGTGCACATCGCGATCCAGGAACTCGGCGAGGACGGCGGCCCGGCCGTGTGGGGCGAGCACGTCACCGACGAGGAGTACGCGGCCGCGGCGGGTTGAGTAGCCCCGACGTGATCGGCCGCTGAATCAGCCGGGCAGCGTGACGCGGAAGCGGGCCCCGGTCGGCTGCGCCGGCTCGTAGGCGAGGCCGCCGCCGTGCGCGCGGGCGTAGGACTGGGCGATCGAGAGCCCGAGCCCCGCACCCACGCCGGTGGCCGTCCCGCCACGTGTAAAGCGCTCGAAGATGCTGCCGAGGTCCTCCGGTGCGACGCCCGGTCCCCGGTCTTCGACCGTCAGCGACAGCTCGCCGTCCGAGCGGCGCGCCGAGACGGTGACCGGCGGTGTGCCGTGGGTGCGCGCGTTCACCAGCAGGTTGGCGACGATCCGGTCGAACGCGCGCGGGTCGACGACCGCGCGCAGCCCGTCAGGGACGTCGATCGTGACGGCGCCGTCGGAGACGGCGCGCGCGATCTCCTCGATCCGCTCGCGCACGTCGAGCTCGACCGGGTCGATGCTGAGCGAGTCGGCCTCCAGCCGGGACAGGTCGAGGAGGTTGTCGACGAGCTCGACGAGCCGCTTCGACTGCTGGCTCAGCGTCCGCCGCACCTCCGCTCGGTCCTCCGGCGAGAGCTCGTTCTCGCGGGCGTCTAGCGTCTCCACTGCGCCGTAGATGGCGGCGACGGGTGTCCGCAGCTCGTGCGAGGCGAGCGCGGCGAACTGGCTCTTCAGCTCGTTGAGCCGGCGGAGCTCCGCGTGCTGGATCGCCCGGTCGAGGAAGGCGGCGATCAGGGCGCCGAAGGTGCTGAGCAGCTCGATCTCGGACGGCTCGAGCCGGAAGGCATCGCCGCGCTCGTCGCAGGTCATGAAGCCGAGGCAGCGCCCTTCGCTCATGAGCGGGACGAGGACGAACGAGCCGATGCCGAACTCCCGGGCGATCGGCGTGGGGAGGACGTCCTCGTCGGTCGGCACCGGCACGAACAGGGCGCTGCCGCTTGCCAGCGCCCGCTGGAAGGCGCGCGAGCGTCCGATCGGCAGCGCGGCGGGCAGCGTCTCGGCCTCGGTCGCGGTCAGGCCGTGGGCCGCGAACGGGATCAGGACGCCGGTCGCCGGGACGTAGCGGACGATGCCGACGCGCTCGAAGCCGAAGCCCTCGGCGACCACCGCGCACGCGCGCTCGAGCACCGTCCGTGCGCGGAACTCGCCGGCAGCGAGCGCGCGCGCCAGTGCATGGAGGGCCTCGAGCTGGATATGCGGTTTGCTGGTCATCGGGCAGGATCCGGCCAACCGCAGATATACGCAGTTTACGGAAGAAAGTGTGGTTGTCGCAGGAGGTATGGTCGAACCCGTGGACGGAGGCTGCTCGTGCGGCGCAGTGCGCTACCGGATGAACGGTGAGCCGCTCGTCGTGCACTGCTGCCACTGCCTGAACTGCCAGCGCCAGACGGGAAGCGCCTTCGTGGTCAACGTGCTGATCGAGGCCGACCGCGTGGAGCTGCTCTCGGGCGAGCCGCGGCCGGTCGCCGTCCGCCGCGACGACGGAAGCGCACAGCGCATCTTCCGCTGCCCCGAGTGCGAGGTCGCGGTCTTCAGCGAGTACGGCCGCCCGGAGGTGCTCTTCGTCCGAGCGGGCACGCTGGACGATCCGTCCGCGGTGGCGCCGGACGTGCACATCTACACGCGCTCGAAGGTGCCCTGGGTGTCACTGCCGCCAACGGTGCCGGCATTCGAGATCTACTACGACTCGAAGACGCTGTGGCCGCCGGAGAAGCTCGAACGTCTCCGCGCGGCGCTCGCTGCGTAATGCTCGAACTGCGCCCCAACTGTGAGCTGTGCGACGACGACCTGCCGGCCGACTCGCAAGAAGCGCGCATCTGCTCGTACGAGTGCACGTTCTGCGCGAGCTGCGTCGACACGGTGCTGGAGGGCGTCTGTCCGAACTGTGGCGGAGGGTTTCAGCAGCGGCCCGTACGCCCGCGGAGAGCCTGGCGGGACGGGACGGGGCTGGAGAACCACCCGCCCGGCACACGCCGCCGGCACTCGCCGTACTCGCGCGAGGAGATCGCTGCCTTCGCCGAGCCGATCCGCGCCATCCCGCCCGGCGAGCGCTGAAAACCGGGTCGTTGGCGGGCGCGTGGTCGTCGGCATGCCGACGCTCGCTCCCGATTGGATCGAACCGTCACGGCAGCGGGCCGCCCGCGACGGCGACGACCACGCCGACGGCTCCGGCGAGCAGGAGCGTGAGGACGACACCCCGCCGGAGCGCGAGCAGCAGTACCGCCGCGCCGGCGAGCACCGCCACCTGCCACGGCTCGTCCAGTGCCCGCGCGAGCGGGACGGCCGAGCCGAGGATCGCGCCGATCGCGGCAGGCCCGGCGCCGTCGAGGAACGCCCGCGCGCGCGCGTCGGCGCGGATGGCGTCGAAGCGACTGCCGCCGGCGAGGACGAACGCGAACGACGGTGTGAACGCGACCAGCGCGGCGAGCAGCCCGCCGCCCAGGCCGGAGGCGCCGTAGCCGACCGCGGCGACCGTGTGTGTCACCGGCCCGGGCGTGACCTGCCCGAGCGCGACCGCGTTGACGAACTGGGTGGGCGTCAGCCAGCCGTAGCGGTCGACGGCGTCCCCCTGCATCAGCGGGACGATCACGAACCCGCCCCCGTACGACAGCGCGCCTACCTTGAATGCGACCCAGGAGACGGCGAGCAGCCCGCCCGCGGGCGCGACCGCGACGGGCCACACGGCTGCCGTGACGGCGCGGCGCTGGAGGGCGAGCTCGGCGAGGCCGCAGGCGAGCAGGACGAGGACGAGCCAGGGCCCGAGGGTCGCGGCGGCGATCCCGCCCAGCAGCGCGTACAGGATCCAGCGCGTGTGCACCCGTGCCTTCGCCCAGCTCGGGACGAGCAGGCTCCACCCGGCCTGCACCGCGACAGCGGCCACCGCCGCGCCCGCGCCGGCCCCCGCCCCGAGCACCCACTCCGGCGGCGACGCGGCGAGGAAAAGCGCCGACAGTGCCAGGATGAGCACCAGGCCCGGCCCGATGAACGCAACGCCCCCGACGAGCGCGCCGACGCGGCCGCGCAGGCGCCAGGCGCAGTAGATCGCGAGCTGCGTCGAGGCGGGGCCGGGGAGGAGGTTGCAGGCGGCGATCGCGTCCTCGAAGTCGTCGTCGGCCAGCCAGCGCCGCCGCGTCACGCAAAGGTCGCGCAGGAGGGCGATGTGCGTCGGCGGCCCGCCGAAGCCGATGCAGCCGATGCGTCCCCATTCGCCCAGGACGACGCCAAGCCCGGGCGTGGTGCCGGCCGGCGTGTGGGCGTCGGCGAGCGTCACCGGGCGCGATCCTACTCGGCTTCGTAACTCGCGGCGCCTATTTGAACACGTTGCAGCGCCACGATTTCCATGGTTATACTCGCCCGCCTAAGCAATATCGTTACGGAGGATGAGATGGCCAGGAAGACGGTTTTCGTCAGCGACCTTTCGGGCAACGAGATTCAGGAAGGCAAGGCCGCGCGAATCTCGATTTCGTTCCAGGACGCGCGCAAGGGAACGTATGTGCTCGACGTGACGGAGGAGGAGGCGGAAGAGCTCGGCCGGAAAGGCGTGAAGCAGGCGCGCCGCGGACGGCGTCCGAAAAACGCCTCCTAGCGAAAAGAGCCCCGGTGAACCCGGGGCTTTTTTAGAGCGGCGGTTCAGCCAGCAGGCCTTCGACGTCGAACTCACGCTCGCCGCCAAACGGCCCGTGCTCGCCACGCGGCCACTCGCTCGGCGGGCGGTCCCAGCACAGCTCGAGGTCGTTCCCGTCCGGATCGTCGAGGTAGATCGCCTCGTGCGTCCCGTGGTCGATGAACGCGCGGACCGGCCAGTCGGCGCGTTGCAGGCGGCGGAGCGCGTCGGCGAGGTGGGCGCGCGACGAGTAGCGCAGAGCGACGTGGTGCAGGCCGGTCACGCCGTCGGGCTGCGGCGGCCCGTCCTGCGACTTCCAGGTGTTGAAGCCTAGGTGGTGGTGGTAGCCGCCGGCCGATACGAACAGGATGTCGCCGGTCGTCCCCCAGCCGGGCACGTCGCGCGCCTCGAAGATGGCGTCGAAACCGAGCACCCCGACGTAGAAATCCCGGACGCGATCGATGTCGGCGGTGCGCAGGTGGACGTGCCCGATCGTCAGGTTCGGGTCGATTGGATCCGTGGCTGCCTGCATCGGCGTGACGCCGCCTTGCGGGCGTCCGGCCTGGGTCGTCATGTCGTGCCTCCGTGGTCGACGCCGGGAGTATGGACGACGCCTGCGGTGACCTCCTCGATCCGCACCGCGGCCCGGTCCAGGGCGGGGGCGTCGAAGAGGTACGGCGTCGCGTTCGGGATATCGTGCATCGGCCGGTCGAGGTCGTCCGAGCCGCCCGCGGCATTGAGCGCATAGCGCACGGGGATTTCGTGGCAGACGACGAGGACGGCCTGCTCGGGCCTACCCGCGAGCATCCGGAACGCCTCCGCGTAGCGAAGCGCGGCGTCGTCGAGGCTCTCGCCGCCGGGGAACGCGTCCGCGCGCGAATGCACGCGCTTCCACGCGCGGTAGTCGTCGATCGGCAGCCCTTCGAGGTCGCCGATCCCGACGTCGTCGAGGAGCGGCTCCTCGCGGAACTCGACGTCCCGGCCGCCGAGCGCGATCGCCGCCGTTTCGCGGGTGCGGCCGAAGCGCGTGTGCACGACCAGGCCCAGCGGCAGATTGGCGATCTGGGCACCGAGATGGCGTGCCTGCTCACGCCCGGTGTCCGTCAGCGGGACCTCGACGGCCGGGTCACCGTTGACCCGGCTCGCGAGGTTCAGTGTCGAATGCGCGTGACGGGTGACGACGAAGAGCTGCAGGCCGTGAGCCTACGCCGCGGCGGCCACCGGCTCCCGGCTCTCGGCCGGGCGCTGCTCGGACGGAGGCTCCTCCGAGATCCGCGTCGCGAGGTAGGAGCCGGCCGCACCGGCGCCGAGGGCCAGCAGCGCCCACCGCTCGCCGCACCGTTCGGTCCCGAGCGCGCGGTCGAGCGAGAGCTTCCCGGGCCCGCGCTCGGCGAGTGCAAAGAGCACCGCGACGAGCACGGCGTTGTACTCGAACCCGCCGCTCGAGACCCAGGGCCCCCTCTCCCAGTGCACCTTGCGGATCGCGGTCAGCATTACGCCGATCAGCGACGCGGCCGCCACCGGCGTCGCCAGCCCGGCCGCCAGGAGCACTCCCCCGCCCGCCTCGGCCGTCCCGGCCGCCAGCGCGTGCTGCTTGCCCGGCCGCAGGCCGACACCCTCGAAGTACTGCCCGGTTGCCTCCGGCCCGCCGCCGCCGAACCAGCCGAAGAGCTTCTGCGTGCCGTGGCCGATGAAGAGCCCACCGATGACGAGGCGGACAATCAGCCGCCCGAAATTCTGGCTCATGTCGTCTCCTTCAGGTCGCTGTCCTCCCGGCCCATGCCCGATCGGGCCGGGAGGCAACCCCGGAGATTCCGTTAATCCTTGAGCAGCGCGCCGCCCTCTGCGTGCGGCGCCGGCGTGCCGGGTACGTGCAGCAGGTTCTCGACGCCGTCGACGCCCTCGACATCGCGCACCGCGCGCTCGAGCTGGACGATGATGTCCGGAGATTCGACCTGGCCGCGCAGGAAAACGGTGCCCCGCTCGGCGTTGATGCTGACCTCGCCCTTCGGCAGGGACTCGTCGCGGAAGACGACGCTCTCGACCTTGTGCGCCAGCTCGGCATCGTCGTAGCCGGCGACGCGCCGGGCATGCAGTGCCTTGTCCTCGCGCAGGTGCTGGGCGATGCGGCGGCCGAGATGCGACCGGGCGACCACGATCCCGAAGGTGCCCAGGCCGGCGGCGAAGCCGGCCGCGAAGATGGCCGCGGGATGCACACGGCGCGCATGGCGGCGGCGGTCGCGCTCGAGGGCGCCGAGGCGGTCGGCGGCGGTGTCGACGATGCGGTTGATGATCATCGCCCGCTCCTCGGGACGGTCGATGAACCGGCGGAGGAGAATGGCGCCAAGCTCGTTGGTGGAGGCGGTCACGGGCGGCTCCTTTCGGTGGGGACGTCCTGCGATTGTGCCCGGTAGGGTCAAACCGTATGTGCTTCGACCGCGACTCGCTGCCGCCCGTCCCGGTCATCCGAGGCGCAGCGGTGTCGCACGAGGAGCTCGTCCTGGACGCGGCCGACGGGAACCGCCTCGCGGCCTTCCTGGCCGTCCCGGACGACCCGAACGCCGCTGGTGTGGTCGTCCTTCCCGACGTCCGCGGTCTCTACCGCTTCTACGAGGAGCTCGCGCTGCGTTTCGCGGAGCGCGGCTACACGGCGCTCGCGTTCGACTACTTCGGCCGCACGGCCGGCGTCGGGACGCGCGGCGACGACTTCGATTACCCCGAGCACGTGCGCCTGCTCACGAGCGGGCAGATCAAGGAGGACGTCGCCGCGGCGGTCGCGGAGCTGCGGCGCCGGGGCGCGAAGACCGTCTTCACCGTCGGATTCTGTCTGGGCGGGCGGCACTCGTGGCTGGCCGCCGCGGACGGGCACGGGCTGGCGGGCGCGGTCGGCTTCTACGGCCGCCCGGGCGTTTCGCGCGACGGCGAGCCCGGCCCGGAGCAGCGGGCGTTCGAGATCACCGCGCCGATCCTCGGCCTGATGGGCGGCGCCGACCAGGCGATCACGCCCCACGACGTGGACGCGTTCGACCGGGCGCTCGACGCCGCGGGCGTCGAGCATGAGCTCGTCCTGTACGACGGCGCACCGCACAGCTTCTTCGACCGCAAGCAGGAGGAGTTCGCCGAGGCCTCGGACAACGCCTGGAAGCGCACGCTCGGCTTCATCGACGCGTACCGCTGGTGAGCGACTGGGGCGACTTCGCGGTGGTGACGGCGCCGCCACTGCGGCGCTGCACGAAGTCGCCTGAGACTGAGCCCTAGGGTTCATCCGTGCGATTCGACCGGCACACGCTGGTGCTGCTCGTGCTTCGCCCCGACGCGCCGGAGCTCACGGAGGAGGCGGCGGCAGAGCTGCAGGACCGGCACCTCGCGTTCCGCGCCGGTCTGCGCGACCGCGGTCTCATCGCCGGAGGCCCGCTTTTGGAGCAGGACGACGAGCGCTTCCGCGGCATCTCGATCTGGTCGGTCGATCCGGAGACGGCGCGCCAGGTCTCGGTGGAGGATCCGGCCGTGCGCGCCGGCCGCCTGGAGGTTCAGGTGATGACGTGGCTGGTCCCGGCGGGCAACGTCCGCTTCGAGAACGTGCAGGCGCCGCGGTCGGCGGCCGAGGCGGAGGCCGACTAGGACACGTCCGAAACGGACAGTAGGTTGCCGCACGTGCGTCTGCTGGTCGCCCGTTGCGAAGTCCGCTACACAGGCCGCCTGAGCGCCTACCTCCCTGAGGCGACGCGGCTGCTCCTGCTCAAGGACGACGGCTCCGTGCTCGTGCACGGCGACGCAGGCGGATACAAGCCATTGAATTGGATGACCCCTCCGACCGTCGTCGATGAGGACGGGAGCGCGCTGGTCGTCCGGAAGCGCGCAGGTAAGACCGACGACCGGCTCGAGATCCGCCTGATCGAGGTGCTGAGCGACGTCACACATGACATGGGCGAGCCGGTGGCGCTCGAGAAGGACGGGGTCGAGCGCGAGCTCCAGGAGGAGCTGGCCGCGCGGCCGGAGGTGCTCGAGCCGGGCCTGCGGCTCGTACGGCGCGAGTGGCCGACCGACATCGGCCCGGTCGACCTCGTCTGCCGCGACGCGGACGACGGCTGGGTCGCGGTGGAGATCAAGCGCGTCGCCGGGATCGAGGCCGTGGAGCAGCTGACCCGCTACCTCGAGCGCATCTGCGTGGATCCGGCGCTCGCCGGCTGCCGGGGGATCCTGGCCGCCCAGAAGATCCCGCCACAGGCGCGGACCCTGGCCGAGGCACGGGGCCTCCGCTGCGTCGAGGTCGACTTCGAGGTGCTGCGAGGCGAGCGTGAGCCCGACCTCGTGCTGTTCGGCTGACGCCTACCGGGTGATCTCGGCCTGCATCTGCTCGCGCTCGCCGCGAGCCAGGCGCTCGAGCGTCACCTCGACGGCGTCGCCGAGACTCACCGGGTCGAACGGCTTGGTGATGTAGCCAACCGCGCCGTGATCCCTGCCGCGGACGAGATCGCTCTCGTCGGCCATCGCCGTCAGGAAGACGACCGGGATCTCACGCGTGCGCTCGTCGTTCCCGAGCGCAGTCGCGACGTCCCAGCCCGTCTCGCCCGGGAGCATGATGTCGAGCAGGATCAGATCCGGCCGCTCCGCGCGCGCGAGCTCGACGGCGGTGTGGCCGTTGGCCGCCTCGAGGACATCCATTCCCGAGAGGCCGAGGTTGACCCGGCAGAGCGTGCGGATCGCCGGCTCGTCGTCCACGACGAGAACGCGACGGCGCGAGGGGAGATGCTCGCCGGCGGCGCCGGCGTCTCCGTGGTCGTCCGGGTCCGTGCGGTAGCGAAGCTCGCGGCGCGGGCGCGCGCCGAGGCGCGCTCGCTGCGACAGTGCGAGCGGGCGGCGTCTCCGGGTCTGGATCGTCGTCGTGGGCATCGCCGCCACCCCGATCTTACGCCGCCGTCAACGCGGCCTGAACGGCCGGCGCGCCCTAGAGCCCCGCGAGCCTTTAGGCTTGCCGCGTGCGGCTCTTCGGGTCCGACGCCAAGGTCGACGCGCTCAAGAAGGCGCCTCTGTTCGAGGGCCTCTCGCGCAAGGAGCTGGAGCACCTCGCACAGCTCGCGGACGACCTGGAGGTGCCGGCCGGGAAGGTGCTGACCCGCCAGGGCGACACAGGGCGCGAGTTCTTCGTGCTCATGGACGGGGAGGTCGAGGTCGTCCGGGACGGCGAGCTGCTCGCGACGAGGAGCTCCGGCGACTTCATCGGCGAGATCTCGATCCTCGAGGACATGCCCCGCACGGCCACGGTCACCGCGAAGACGCCGGTGCGGCTGTTCGTGCTGACCGCGCAGAGCTTCCGCAGCTTCGTCGAGGAGGCACCCGAGGTCGAGAACAAGGTGCTGCGCACGCTCGCGCGGCGGCTGGCCGCGATGTCCGACGATCCCGCGGTGTCGTAGTGGGGCGCGGGGACAGGCCGATCCGCCGCTGGAAGGCAGACCGCCAGCGCAAGAAGAAGGAGCGGGCGAGGAAGGCCGCGGCGGCGGCCGCTCCGCCGCCCGCCCGCCGCGGCTCGTCGACTTAGGGAAGGGCTGCGGCCAGCGCGCCGCCGCCGATGACGCGCTCCGCGGCGCCGCCCGCGCGTCCGCGCAGCCCGCGATCCGACGTGACGAGCCAGTAGGGCGCCCCCTCGGCCTCGAGCCGTGCTGCTTCGTCGGCGATCCAGTCGTCGGCGATCCGCCGGCCGGTCCCGACCAGGCGCGCGGCGGTTTCGACCTTCGGCGCCCGGCCGTCGAAGACGATCACCGGGTCGACGCCCTCGCCGCTAGCCCACCCCTCGACGCCGTGCACGAGCGCGTCCTCGCGGATGTTCGGCCAGCGCGAGCGCAGGACGTTGCGCGCGTCGACGAGCGCGACCGGCCTCATTCGCCGAGCAGCCGGTCGACCTCGGCCAACACCTGCTCGGGGCGAATGACCGGCGCCGTGACCACCCGGTGCAGGGCGCCGTCGAGCGGCGCCCAGCGGCGCGGGTCGGAGGCGGTGAAGACGACGACGCTGGGGACACGCAGCGCGGCCGCCATGTGTGAGACGCCGGTGTCGTTCGTGACCAGCAGCCGCGTGCGCTCGAGCAGGGCGCCGAGCGCGCCGAGCGACGTCCGCCCGGCCAGGTCGATGGCCGGCGCGGTCATGGCGCCGGCCACCTCGGCGGTGATCGGCGCCTCGGCCTCGATGCCGCTCAGCACGACGCGGAGCCCGCGTTGGGCGAGCGCGTCGCCGACGGCTGCGAACCCGGCCGCCGACCAGCGCCGCGACGGCAGCCGTGCGCCGGGATGGACGACGGCGTACTCGCCGAGATCGCCCGCCGCGTCGGCCAGCTCGGCGCGGTCGTCGTCGTGCACCGGGAACTCGAGCTGCGAACCGTCCACGGGCAGCCCGATGAACTCGGGCAGCCGCAGCAGGCGGATGGGCTCCGGGCCGCGATCCGGGTAGACCGCGAAGGCCTCGGCGTCCGGGCACCAGCCCCCGTCCGGATAGAAGCCGGCGGTGCGCCCGCCGCCGAGCAGCAGCGTGAGCGGGTTGGTCACCTCGCCGCTGTCGTGCAGCTGGACGACGAGGTCGAACGAGCGCGACTGCGCCTCGCGCAGGAAGTCCGGCACGGCGCGCACGTCCGGCTCGCGCTCGAGCAGGCCCGGGTAGCCCGGCAGCTCCAGGAAGTCGTCGAGGTACGAGCCGAACCGCTCGACGAAGGCCGGCGCCCACGGCAGCCCGACCAGGGTGATCTCGGCGCTCGGGAACGCCTTCCTGAAGGAGCGGAGAGCGGGGACGGCGCAGAGCATGTCGCCCAGCACGAGGGCGCGGAGAACGGCGATGCGCATCGCGGAACAATCGCGGATCGCGCCGACTCTGCGCCGAACCCAGGCGGCTACGCTGCTCCCGTGACCCGTTCCGTGATCGTTTCCGCCCTCCGCACGCCCTTCGGGAAGCTGGGCGGCGGCCTCAAGGACTACGAGGCGCCGGAGCTCGGCGCCACGGCCATCAAGGCCGCGCTCGACCGCGTCGAGATCGCGCCGGAAGAAGTCGAGTACGTGATCATGGGAGAGGTGCTCCAGGCGGGTGTCGGGCAGGCGCCGGCGCGCCAGGCGGCAGTCGGCGCCGGCATCCCGATCGAGGTGCCCGCGGACACGATCAACAAGGTCTGCGCGTCGTCCATCCGCGCGATCGAGATTGCCGACTTGATGATCCGTTCGGGCGACCACAAGGTGGTCGTGACGGGTGGGATGGAATCCATGTCGAACGCTCCCTACTTGCTCAAGAAGGCGCGCTTCGGCTACCGGCTCGGCGACGGCACGGTCATCGACTCGATGACCTACGACGGGCTGACGTCGAGCTTCGACCGGCGGCATATGGTCGAGCAGGCGTCGTTCGTCTCACGCGAGCTCGGCATCTCGCGCGAGGATCAAGACCGCTGGGCACTGCGCTCGCACGAGCGGGCGGTCCGCGCCCAGGACGAGGGGCTGTTCGCGGACGAGATCGTCTCGGTAGACGGGGTGGCCGCCGACGAGGGGCCGCGGCGCGACACGTCCTACGAGAAGCTCGCCGAGCTGAAGCCCGTCTTCGACCCCGAGGGCACGACGACGGCCGGGAACGCGCCCGGCGTGAACGACGGGGCCGGCTGCGTGATCGTGACGAGCGAGGAGTTCGCCCGGCAACGCGGCCTCGAGATCCTCGCGACGATCGTCTCGCAGGGCTACGTCGCCGATGAGTTCGCGTACCTCGCGCGGACGCCGGCCAAGGCGGGCGCGCAGGCGCTCGGCAAGGCGGGCAAGACGATCGGCGACGTGAAGCGCATCGAGCTGAACGAGGCGTTCTCGTCGGTCGTATTGAACTCGGCGGAGATGCTCGGCGCCGACCCGGAAATCGTCAACGTGAACGGCGGTGCGGTCGCCCTCGGCCACCCGATCGGCGCGTCCGGGTCGCGGATCGTCGCGACGATGGTGCACGATCTGCGCCGCAACGGCGGCGGCCTCGGGCTGGCGGCAATCTGCTCGGGCGGCGGGCAGGGCGACGCGCTGCTGATCGACGTCTAAGGCTCCTCGCGCGAGCGGATCACCTCGAGCGTCTGCCGCAGCGCCGGGAGCTGCGCCACATCCTTCGGCCGTCCGGCCGCCTCCTTCATCCGGATCACGTCGCGGAGCGACGCGATGACGACACGGGTGCCGAGGTCGGCTTCGGAAGCATCGGTGCGCAGGTCGTCATAGCCCCGCGTGCCCGCGGGGGCGAACAGGAGGTCGAGGTCGCCCGCATCCGTCGTGAGCATCCACGAGTCGACGCTCCCCAGGAACGCCGCCTCGATCGGGAATGCCTCCGTGCCCCGCGGCAATCGGAGGCGGGCGTTCAGCTCACGAAGTGCGGCGGCAAGCCGTTCGAGGTTCTCGTGCTCCCGCTCGGGAGTGATGTCGAGGTCCTCGGTCGGCAACGGGTAGCCCTGGGCGATGGCGGCGACCGCGCCGATGACGATGAACCGGACGCCGTGCCGGCCGAGAACCTCGAACAGTCGAGTCGGCTCGAATGGAACCTCAGCCACGAGCGGCCGCAATCGGCTCGCGGATCGCCCGGAATACAGCCGCGGTTGCGGTTGTGCGCTCGACGCGCTCGCGCGGCGTCCGTTCGAGTGCGCGCTCGATGTACGGGAGGTACGACTCGTCGCGGGTCAGCATCCGGTACGAGAGGTCGAACCCGCAGGCTCGGATCAGCTCGAGCAGCGTCTCGAAGCTCGGCGTTACCGCCCCGCGCTCCCACCGCGCGACCTGGGACTGCGAGCGGCCGATGCGTCGCCCGAGCTCGGCCTGTGTGATCCCGGCACGCAGGCGCGCCTCTCTGATCAGATCTGCACTGAGCATAAGTACAGAAATGATATCAGGCGAGGGAAAGCGCGAGGGCGGTCGCCGCCTCGGCGTCCATCGCCCGCCCCTCGGCCCAGGCGGCGTTCAGGGCGTCTGCGCCGAGCTCGTCCCGGCTGCGCGCGACCTGCTCGTCGTGGGTGAGGCGCTCGCCGCCCTGAAGCGGGGCGTTGATGCTCTCGCGAAGCGTTTCCGACGCGCCCCACAACCGCGCGGCCATTGCGTGCTCGCCGCGTGCGGCGGCGACGCAGGCAAGGCCTTCCAGGCCGTAGAACTGGATCTCGGGATTGCCTCCCTCGAGCCCGATGCGCAGCCCGCGGATATACCCCGCTGCCGCTTCGTCGACGCGGCCCTGCTGGAACGCAGCGAGACCGAGATTCAAAACGATCGAGCCGTCGTTCGGGAATAGCCCGTCCGCCTCGCGCAGGATCGCTTCCGCCGGTCCGGGCCGGCCCTGCATGAGCAGCGAGTAGCCGCGGTTGTTCAGCACGACGCCGAGCGCGTGGACGGCCCCTGCCCGCCGAAAGGCTTCTTCGGCGTCCTCGTAGAAGCGGACCGCCTCCTCCGTCCGCCCGAGGCCGTCGGCGGCAATGCCGAGGGTGTTCGAGGCAAACGCGCGCCCGCGGTCGTCGTCGAGCCGGTCGAACAGCTCGACGGCCTCGTTGCCCAGACGGTAGGCATCGTCCCAGCGGCCGATCGGCCACGACATATGGGCGAGGTCGGTCAGCGCCCACGCGCGGTGCTCGGCCGGGGCGTCGGTTGCGCGCGCGAGAGCAGCCTCGAGACGGCTGCGGCCGTGGTCGAAGAGGCCCCGCACCCGCCAGAACATCGACACGCCGTCGCACAGACGGAGCTCTGCGTCTGCCGCGCCCGAGCCTTGCGCGAATGCCAGGGCCACCTGGGCGTTCTCATGCTCCTGCTCGTCGCGCTCGTAGTCGCCGACGAGCGGCGGGTCACCGAGCCGCGACTCTTTTCGCTGCGTGTACCAGTCGACGAAGTAGCCCAGGTGCCGTCGCCGCGTCTCATCGGCATCCGGCCGCTCCTCGAGTCGTTCCGCCGCGTACTCGCGAATCGTCTCCAGCATCGTGAAGCGCGGCTCGCCGCCAAGCCCCTCCTCCTGGCGCAGGAGGTTCTTCTCGATCAGCGACTCGAGCCCGTCGAGCGTCGCGTCGCAGACGGCCTCCGCCGCCTCGAGGCTGCAGCCGCCGGCGAACACGGACAGGCGCGCGAGGAGCGTGCGAGCCGGCTCGTCGAGCAGCTCGTAGCTCCAGTCGATGGCGCCGCGCAGCGT
>DASTZE010000194.1:0-30784 GCA_035764425.1 Gaiellaceae bacterium | reverse complement strand
CGGATCCAGGAGCTCGACAAGCAGCACGTACTGCACTCCTGGTCGGTGCAGAACCAGATCAGCCCGCTCGTCGTCACGGGCGGCGAGGGCCGTCACTTCTGGGACGCCGAGGGCAAGCGCTACCTCGACTTCGCGTCGCAGCTCGTGAACGTCTCGATCGGCCACGGCCACCCGAAGGTGATCGCCGCGATCAAGGAGCAGGCGGAGAAGCTCTGCACGATCGGCCCGCCGATGGCGACCGAGGCTCGCTCGACGCTGGCGCGGATGCTCGCGGAGGTCACGCCCGGCGACCTGACGATGTCGTTCTTCACGAACGGCGGCGCCGAGGCGAACGAGAACGCGATCAAGCTCGCGCGCTGGTACACGGGCCGGCACAAGATCATCGCCCGCTACCGCTCGTACCACGGCGCGACCGCCGGCGCGATCACGCTCACGGGCGACCCGCGCCGCTGGCCCGCCGAGCCTGGCATCCCGGGCGTCGTGCGCCTGCTCGACCCGTACACCTACCGCTGCCCGGCCGGCCACCCAGATCCCTGCCCGGTGTGCACAGGGGGGCCGCACCTCGAGGAGATCCTCATGTACGAGGGCCCCGACACGGTCGCCGCCGTGATCCTTGAGACCATCACGGGCACAAACGGCGTGATCGTGCCGCCGGACGGCTACCTGCAGTCGATCCGCGAGGTCTGCGACCGGCACGGGATCCTGCTGATCTGCGACGAGGTCATGGCCGGCTTCGGCCGGAGCGGCCGCTGGTTCGCCTGCGAGCACTGGGACGTCGTGCCGGACATCCTCACCGTCGCGAAGGGGATCAACTCCGGCTACGTCCCCCTCGGCGCGATGGTCATCGACCAGCGCCTCGCCGGCTGGGTGCAGGACCGGTACTTCGCGGGCGGCCTCACCTACTCCGGACACGTGCTCGCGTGCGCCTCCGCCGTCGCGTCGATCGAGGCGTTCCAGGAGGAAGGCATCGTCGAGAACTCAGCCGCGATGGGCGCGTATCTGGCCGAGGAGCTGCCGAGGCTGGCCGAGCGCCACCCGTCGATCGGCGACGTCCGCGGGAAGGGCCTCTTCTTCGGGCTCGAGCTCGTGAAGGACCGCGAGACCCGCGAGCCGCTCGTGCCGTTCAATGCCTCCGGCGCCGACGCAGCACCGATCATCGCGCTCGGCAAGGCCGCGATGGAGCGCGGCCTGTACCTGTTTGTGCACTGGAACGTCGTCATGATCGCGCCCCCGCTGACGATCACCCGCGAGGAGCTCGACGAAGGCCTGGCTGCACTCGACCAGGCCCTTTCCGTCGCCGACGAGCACACCGCGTAAGACCGGCCCGTCCGGGAACACAAACTCCTTATGCGCCACGTGCTCTTCGCCGGGACGGAGCTCCGCACGCTGCCGGGCCTCGTCATGACGCCGCGGCCCGCGACCGAGGCGGTCGTCGAGACGGCGCTTGCCCGCATCGGCGACGGGCCGGCGCGGGTCGCCGACGTCGGCACGGGGTCGGGCGCCATCGCGATCGCGATCGCGCGGGAGTCGGAGGCGGAGGTCTGGGCGACCGACACCTGCGCCTGGTCGGTGGTCCTCGCGCGGCTGAACGCGGCGGACGCAGGGGTCGACGAGCGCGTCCACGTCCTGGAGGGCGACCTGCTCGCCCCCGTCCCGCGCGACCTCGACCTCGTGGTCGCCAACCTGCCGTACCTGCCGTACGCGGACCGAGCGCTGTATCCGGACCTGGTGCGCGAGCCGCCGGCCGCCGTGTTCGCCGAGGGCGACGGGCTCGACCCCTACCGGCGTCTCCTCACGCAGGCCGAGCTGCGGCTGCGGGCAGACGGCGCCGTGATCTTCCAGCTTCACCGCGAGGTCTACGTCGCGGAGCGCAATGAGCTCGGCGCGATGCACGAGCGGCTCGACGAGCTCACGCCGGCGCTCGCCGCCTAGAGGCCGAGCAACGCTCGCAGCTCGCCGCCGGCGACGACGCGCGCAAGCTCCTGGAGCGAGGTGTCGACGGCCGCGCCGAAGGCGTGCGCGCCGCCGAAGCGCTCCAGTGTCTCCGGCGGCACGAACTTCAGCAGCAGCGCCGACGTGCCGGGCGGCAGTGCCGCGAAGTGCACGGTCAGGATTCCATGGTCGCGCAGCAAGATCATCGCGAGGCCCGCGGTCGCCTCGATGGGGACGAGCGCACCGCCGCGCGCCCCGATCGCCGCCAGGATGTCCTCGCCCTCGAGCTTGACCGCCACCGGCGTGCGGACCGCCCAGTCAGGAAGCCGATCGGCCAGCTCGGCCGTCGTAGCGACCAGCTCGCGCACGCGCTCAGGCCGGTACTGCTCGAGCGAGGCGACGACGGCCGGATAGAGCATGGGCCGCGCCTCGAGGCCGAGCTCGATCGCGCGTGCGCGAATCCGCGCCACAATCTCGGCCCGGCCACCGACCAGGCCGAGGCGCGGCCCGGCGGTGCCGTACTTGTCGAGGCCGGTGACACCGGCGACGGCACCGAGCTCGAGCATGCGCGGCTGGCCCAGCACCGCCGGGCCGACCCGCGCCCCGCCCGCGTCGTCCACGAACACCGGCACGTCGCCCGCGAGCTCGACGGCGCGCTCGATCTGCTGGGCGCTCAGCGCCTCGTACGTCACCGCCAGGCGCGTGAGGACGAGCAGGTCGGCGTCGATCGGGCCGTCGAGCGCCCGCACGTCCTCGAGCTCGCCGCCGGCCAAGGCCACCGCCCTGCGGACGGCCGGATGGCTGTACCCGGCCGAGAAGCCGACAACCCGCCCGCCGGCCGGGACGAGCACCTGCATGGCCGCGACGATCCCGGCCGTCGTCCTGTTGGCCAGGAAGACGTCGTCGCGGCCTGGCACTCCGCCGAGGTGCTCGAGGCCGAGCTCGGTCAGCCGCTCGCCGTACAGCGCCGGCGCGAGCTCGTCGTCCAGCGGGCCCTTCGCGAATGGGATCGAGCGCACGAGCCCGGTGAAGTCGTAGAGCGTCCCCTGGGCATGGCGTCGGGCCACGATGCGCCATGCCGCGCGGAGCTTCGCGATGTCGTCGGCCGTCGAGCGCAGAAGCTCGCCGCGCGCATACGCCAGCTCCGAGGAGAGGGTCGTCATACGAGGCGCCGCTCGAGATAGGCGGCGAGCCGCGTGAGCGGGAACGAGATGCAGAAGAACGCGATCATGATCGCGCCGTAGATCTCGAGCGCCTTGATCTGGCCGAGCCCGATCGGCGGGTACGCGCCGAGGCGCTCGATCTGCCGCTGCCCGGTGCCCGCCAGCTCCGCGCCGCCGATCACGGCGGCCAGCGTCGTGTTCTGGATGATCCCGACGAGCAGCGTCACGAGCGGCGGGAGCAGGCGCCGCAACGCCTGCGGGAGGATCACATACGTGTGCCGCCCGACCCAGCCGAACCCGAGCGCGGCCGCCGCCTCGTGCTGCTGCCGCGGGATCGACTGGACGGCCCCGCGCGTCGCCTCGGCGACCTGCGCGCTGCCCCACAGCGAGAGACCGATCGCGGCGGCGTAGATCGCCCTCGGCTCGAATCCCGGGATGTAGTCCGGCCCGACGAAGTAGACCATCAGGATCGTCACGATCAGCGGCAGCCCGCGCCAGATCTCGACGTAGGCGCGGATCAGCGCGCGCGTCGGCCAGAAGTTGACCGTCAGCAGCGTCCCGAACGGGATGCCGATCACGACGCTGGCCGTGATGGCGGCCGCCGCCATCTTGAGCGTGTTCGTGAGCCCCTCGTGAATGATGTAGTGCGCGGTCGGGTCGACCCAACTGGGCAAAAGGGCAAGCATCACGCGCTCTCCGGGACCATGAGACGACGCTCGACGAGGCGCAGCACGTACGACAGCGACCATACGAGCGTGAGATAGACCACGCCGAGCACGAGGAAGGGCTCGTTGCGCAACGTGACGGCGTTGATGTTCAACGCCACCGTCGTCAGCTCGTTGTAGCTGATCGCGTACACGAGCGCGGTGTTCTTGACGACGGCGATGTAGGTGTTGATCGAGGAGGGAAGCGAGATGCGCGCCCCGAGCGGCAGCCCGACGTTGAAGAACACCGCCAGCCGGCTGAAGCCGAGCGCGAACGCCGCCTCACGCAGGCCGTTCGGCACGGCCAGGAAGCCGGCCCGGAAGTTCTCGATGTTGTAGGCGCCGCCCCAGATCCCGACCGAGAGCCAGGCGACCGTGAACGGCGTCAACACGATCCCGAGCTCGGGCAGCCCGTAGAAGAGGAAGAAGATCTGCAGCAGGATCGGTGTGCACCGGATGATCTCGACGTAGACGGCCGCGACCTGACTCACGACGGGGATCCGGTAGGCGCGCGCCGCACCGCCGAGTGCCCCGATGACGAACGCCATCGCGATGGCGATCGCCGAGACCTCGAGCGTGCGGATGAACCCCCAGAGCAGGGGGTGCCAGTACTCGCTGAAGAACGACCAGTCGAACGCGAGCGGCATGGAGAGGTCAGGAGCGGCCGCCCACGCGGCCGCTCCCGGTTCGTCCTACGGACACACGGTCGACGGGTCGACCTGGTTGTACTGGAACGACTGGCCCGGCCGGAGGACGTTCTTCTGGAACGAGGCGAACACCCTGTTCGGCACGTTGGCCTTGAGGATCACGTTGAACTGATCCTTCTTCTGCATCAGCTTGAGCCGCGAGTCGACCCACTTCTTCATTGCGACGTTGCCCTGCTTGATGCCGATGCCGTACGGCGCCTGCAGGAAGCCGTCGTCGGTCAGCTTCAGCGTCGGGTCGGTGACAGCGAAGCCGAGGACGACGGTGTCGTCGAACATGAACGCGTCGGCCCGCCCCTGGTTGAGCGTCAGCAGCGAGTTCGTGACCGTGTCGGTGACGGTGAGCTTCGTGCTCGGGAAGCATTTAGAGACCCAGCGGTCGTAGATCGAGCCGCGGGTTGTCACCACCGTCTTGCCGGCCAGGTCGGCCGTCGAGTGGATCGGCGAGCTGTTCGGCACCAGCAGGCGGCCGGTCGCTTTGTAGTACGGAATCGAGAAATCGATCCGCGTGTCGCGGTCCTGCGTGTACGTGAACGTGGCGATCTCCAGGTCAACGCGGCCGCTGGTCAGCGACGGCTCGCGGGCCGCGGTGGGCGTGCAGAGGAAGCTCACACGGTTCGGCTTGCCGAACGCGTAGCGCGAGAACCACCTCGCGATCTCCACGTCGAAGCCGGCGTGCTCGCCCTTCACGTTGATGTAGCCGAACGGCGGCGAGTCGCACTTGACCCCGATGCTCCACCGCTTGTGCGCCTTGATCTCGGGCGGCAGCGGCGGCAGCTTGGTCGCCGCGGCCGCGTGCGTCACCCCCTCCTTCGTCGTCGCCGCGAACCCCCAGGCGGACACCGCTGCTGCGCCGAGCAAGAGCACGACGCAGGTAGCCAGCAGCTTCTTCATTCGACCCCTCCTTCCTGATCGTCGATATGCAGCTCGTCCAGCGAGTCGGCGAGCTGCAGGGAACGGCGGAGGAAGCGCTTCGTACGCTCCTCCCTCGGGCGGTCGAGGACGTCAGCCGGCACGCCCTCTTCCACGATCCGGCCGTCGTCCATGAAGACGAGCCGGTCTCCGACCTCTCGCGCGAACTGCATCTCGTGCGTGACGACGAGCATGGTCATCCCGGCACGAGCCAGGTCGCGCATGACGAGGAGCACTTCGCCGACGAGCTCGGGATCGAGCGCCGACGTCACCTCGTCGAACAGCATCACGTGCGGCTCCATCATCAGCGCACGTGCGATCGCGACCCGCTGCTGCTGGCCGCCCGAGAGCTGATGGGGGTACTGGTCCGCCTTCTCCTCGAGGCCCACGCGCTTGAGCAGCACGTGCGCCCGGGCCTCCGCGTCACGCCGTGGGAGCCTCCGGATACGCCGGGCCGCCAGCGTGACGTTGTCGATCACCTTGATGTGGGGGAACAGGTTGAACTGCTGGAACACGATCCCGATGCGCTGCCGGACACCCGAGACGCTCGTCCCCTTCGCCGTGATCTCCTCGCCCTCCAGGAAGACGCGGCCCGAGTCGACCGGCTCGAGCAGGTTCACGCAGCGGAGCAGCGTGCTCTTCCCGCTGCCGCTCGGGCCAATGACGACCAGGACGTCGCCGCGGTTGACGCTCAGGTCCACGCCGTCCAGCACCAGGTTCGAGCCGAAGCTCTTGCGGATGCCCTCGAGGCGCACCATCGGGCCGCCGTTCAAGGCGGCACTGGATGGCGCGACGACGCTGTCCGCGGCGTCCGCGCCCTGCGTCGGCTCCCCGGGCAAGGTCCGCCGATTCTGAAAGAAAGGTAAACGGAGGGCAAGATCCCGCGGTGCGAATCGCGCTGATGATCGAGGGCCAGGAGGGCGTGACCTGGCCGCAGTGGGTCGCGCTGGCGCAGGCCGCCGAGGCCGCGGGCGTCGAGGCGCTCTTCCGCTCCGACCACTATTCGACGGTCACCGGACGGGGCGGCGGGTCGCTTGACGCCTGGACGACGCTCGCCGGGCTCGCGGCGGCGACCACCCGGCTGCGGCTCGGCACGCTCGTCTCACCGGTGACGTTCCGGCATCCGTCCGTGCTCGCCCGCGCCGTCGTCACGGCCGACCACATCTCGGGCGGGCGCGTCGAGCTGGGCATGGGCGCCGGCTGGATGGAGCGCGAGCACGAGGCGTTCGGATTCCCCTTCCCGCCCCACGCGGAGCGGGCGGCGCTGCTGGCCGAGCAGATCGAGATCGTCCACCGCCAGTGGACCGAGGACGGCTTCTCGTTCCAGGGCCGGTTCTACGAGCTGTCGGACTGCGAGGCGCTCCCCAAGCCGGTGCAGCGGCCGCACCCGCCGCTGCTGGTCGGCGGCAAGGGCCGCCGGCGCACGCTCGAGGTGGCCGCGCGCTGGGCCGACGAGTACAACGCCTTCCACGTCGACCCGGACGTCTTCGTCGGGCTGCGCGAACGGCTCGACGAGGCGCTCGTCGCCGTGGGAAGGGAGCCCGGGTCGGTACGGCTCTCGCTGATGACGCCGCTCGATGGCTGGTCGGCCGAGCTCTCGCGCGCGTACGAGGCCGTCGGGGTCGAGCGTGTGTTCCTGCAGCACTTCGACCACGAGAACCTCGGCCCGGTCGAGCGGCTGGGCTAGCTCCTACCACACGGGCGGCCCCGGTCGAGCCGCCCGTGCACAGAGGGAGTCCCTGTCTAGCCCACGAGCTCCTGGTACCGCGCGTCGCCGCGCAGCGACGCGAAGTCGTCGTCGTCCTGGGCGAACGGGCCGAAAGCCGGGTCGCCGGCGATGGCCTGGGCGAGGTGCTCGAGCGCCTCATCGTCCTGCCCGAGGCGGGCCTCGCAGCAGGCGAGGTTGTAGAGGGCGAGCGGCATGCCCGGATGCTCCGCGAGCACACCGCGAACGATGTCCGCGGCGGCGGCGAAGTCGTCCTGCTGGTACGGGCCGAACATCGGCGCCACGAACCAGCCGGGCGTCTGGTTGTAGGCCGTGCCCGGGGCGCCGCCGACGATCAGCACCGTGGTGTCCTTCTCGTCGGCGACGGCGCTGCGCGAGACGCCGGGCTCGACGTACACGAGCGTGCCGGCGGGAGCGTCGATCTCGTCGCCGTCGACGGTAAAGCGAGCGTGGCCCTTCAGGACGACGTACAGCTCCTGCTGGCCGGCGTTCGCGATGGCCGTCTCGCTGTGCTCGTTGACGATCTGTCCGCCGGCCTCGACCGCACGGTTGGCATTGACGCCGAAGCCCTCGATGCCGAAGTGCTCGCGCACCTTGTGGCGCACGCGCCCGTCGCTGACGGTGCCCTGCTCGATCTCGTCGATCGTCGCGACCGCGAATCCCGTCTTCGTGGCTGCCATCCTCCGCTCCTTTCTCCTAGACCTGCGACAGCACCGGCCGCTCGCACGCGAGCCGGAGGCCGACCTCGACCAGCCAGAACCCGAACCGGCGGCGCACGCCGCCTGCGCCGCCGCGCGCGTCGCCCTGGTGATGCCCCGCTTCCGCCATGTGGGCGGCCCGCAACAGGGCCAGCTGCCTCCTCGTATCAACATCCGTCGGGTACACGCTGACCTCCTCTCCGCCAACTATCTTTATGTCGAGAAACTCGACTACGGCATAGTAGGAAGTGGGTAGCTTGACGTCAAGAGAAATTTCGGAGAAGGTACGAGAGATGACACAGGTCGCAGAGCGGGAGGATTCGATCGACCGCATGGTCGCCCGCTGGGCGCCCCATCTGCCGGCGATCGACCTCGAGGTGGAGACGATCGTCCAGCGCGTGCAGAAGCTGCAGCGCTACGTGCGCAAGCGCATGGACGAGACGCTCAACGACGTCGGCCTGAGCTGGAGCGAATGGGAAGTGCTGGGTCACCTGCGGCTCGCCGGCGAGCCCTACCGGAGCTCACCCGGGCAGCTCGCGAAGCACGGGCAGCTGTCGAGCGGCGCGATGACCGCCCGGCTCGACCGGCTCGAGGAACGGGAGTACATCCGGCGCCTGCCGGACCCCGACGACCGGCGCGGCGTGCTGGTCGAGCTCACGGAGGCCGGTCTCGAAGCCTACTTCGCGGCAGTCGACGTGCAGGCGGCCAAGGAGGCGGCGATCGCGCACGCGCTCACGAAGCAGGAGCGCGCGGAGCTCAACGGGCTCCTGCGCAAGCTCATCCTCGGCTTCGAGGAGCCGGGCGACACGCCGAAGGACTGCTAGGCAAACGCTTCGCTCCGGGTTCGGCTACAGCCGCCCAGCCTCGACGATCCGCGCCAGGAACTGCTGCGTCCTCTCCTCGCGCGGCGCCGAGAAGATCTGCTCGGGCAGGCCCTCCTCGAGGATCACGCCGGCATCGAGGAAGCACACGCGGTTCGCGATGTCGCGTGCGAACGACATCTCGTGGGTCGCGATGATCATCGTCATCCCGCCCTCGGCCAGCTCGCGGATCAGGTTGAGCACCTCCGCGACCAGCTCCGGGTCGAGCGCCGAGGTCACCTCGTCGAGCAGCATCAGCCGCGGCCGCATCGCCAGCGCGCGCGCGATCGCGACCCGCTGCTGCTGGCCGCCGGAGAGGCGGTCCGGGTAGTCATCGCGCTTGTCGGCGAGGCCGATGCGCTCGAGCAGCTCGAGCGCCTGCGCCTCGGCGTCGGCGCGCGAAAGCCCCAATACCTCACGCGGCGCCAACGTGACGTTGCGGAGCACCGTCATGTGCGGGAAGAGGTTGTAGGCCTGGAACACGATCCCGATCCGGCGCCGCACCGCGTTGAGGTCGACGCCAGGCGCGGTCACCTCTTGCCCCTCCACGACGATGCGCCCCCGGTCGATCGGCTCGAGCAGGTTCACGCAGCGCAGCAGCGTCGACTTGCCGGAGCCGGACGCGCCGATCAGGCAGACGACCTCATGCTCCTCGAGGGCGAGGTCGATGCCGCGCAGCACCTCGTTGCCGTCGAACGACTTGTGGATGTCCTCCAGCCGAACGGCCTCGCTCACCGCAGGCCTCCGGCGAGGCGGCGCTTGCGCTCGCGGGCGATCAGCCAGTCGGTCAACCGAGCGAGCGGGATCGTCAGCGCGATGAACAGCACCGCGGCGACCACGTAGGGCGTGAAGTTGAAGTCGGCGGCGCTGATGATCTGCGCCTCGCGGAATGCCTCGACCGGGCCGAGCAGCGCGACGAGGGCGGTGTCCTTCTGCAGGCCGATGAAGTCGTTGAGCAGCGGCGGCACAACCCGGCGCACCGCCTGCGGGACGACGACGAAGCGCAGCGACTGCGCACGGGTCAGGCCGAGCGAGCGCGCGGCCGCGTCCTGGCTCGGGTGCACCGACTCGATGCCGGCGCGGTAGACCTCGGCGACGTACGCCGAGTACACGAGCACGAGCGAGGCCGTACCCCAGAAGAGCTCGGACGACGGAACGCCCGAGAGCTGGAGCGCCGGCACGCCGAAGCCGAGCAGGTAGATGACGAGAATCGTCGGAATCCCTCGGAACACGTCCGTATAGGCGGTGGCGAGCAGGCGGACCGGAAAGAAGACGGGTCCGGGGAGGCCGCGCAGGATCGCGATCGCCAGGGCGAAGACGAGGATGAACACCTCGGCGACCAGGAAGATCTCGATGTTCAGCTTCAGGGCCGAGAGGATCTTCGGGAACGAGTAGGTGAACTCGTCCCAGTTGAAGAACGCCTCCTTGACGTCGGGCCAGCCGGCCGAGTTCACGACGATCAGCGCGATCGCGCCGAACACGACGAGCGTGCTCACCGACGCGATGGCCGTACTGCGGCCCGCGCCGCCGCCGAGGATGCGCGAGGCGCGGCCGGGGTCGTTCAAGGCCCGGCTAGGACAGGACGGGCGCGCCGCCCGCGATCCACTTCTGCTGGAGCTTGTTGAGCGTGCCGTCGGCGCGGAGCTCGCTCAGCGCCTTGTTCAGGCACGCGATCAGCGAGCTGCCCTTGGAGGTGACGAGCCCGAAGTGCTCCTGCTTGCCGCCCGTGGAGGGGAGCCGGCCGACGATCAGGCCGTTCGGCACCTGGACGGCGGACATGTAGAGCGCGGTCGGGAAGTCGACGACCACGCCGTCGACCTGATGCGCCTTGATCGCCGCGACGACGGCGTTGCTGTCGCTGTAGACGTTCGCCGACTGGCTCGGCTTGATCGTGTCGTTGATGGCGTCGCCGCTGGTCGTCCCGATCTGGTACCCGAGCTTTGCGTCCTTGAGATCGGCGAGCGACTTCGCATTCGCGATCTTCGAGCCCTTGTAGGAGACGACGGCCTGCTCGACGTCGTAGTACGAGTTGCTGAAGCCGACCGCCTTGGCGCGCTTCGGGTTGTACGAGACCTGGTTGATGTCGAAGTCGTACGGCTTCGAGCCCGGCTTGAAGAGCTGCGTGAACTGCTGCACCTTCCAGACCACGTCCTGGTCGGTGAAGCCGAGCTTGTGCGCCACGGCGTACGCGACGCCCGCCTCGTAGCCCTTCTTCGTCGGGGTCGTCGTCGGATCCCACGGCGAGTCGGCCTTCTTGCCGATGAACCAGGGCGGGAACGAGGGGTTGTCGGTCGCGATCGTCAGCTTCCCGGGCGTCGTCAGCTCGAGCGTCGCCTTGCTGCACGAGGCCGTCTGCGCGGAGCCGGTGGTCGTGGTCGTGCCCGACGAGCTCCCGCCGCACGACGCGGCCAGGACCGCGAGCGAAGCGAGCAGGACAGCCGGGACGAGTGTGCGCCGCACGGACGCGAAGCCTATAGGCGTCCGGCCGGGCCCTGGAGTTCGAGGGAGCTCGGGAGGGTCCGAGAGGAGAGGGGTGGGCCCGACCGGACGGACCCCTGGATATCCCCACGTTGCACCGACAGCAAACATCGCCCGGGGTCCGTCCGCAGCCGCTCGCAAAATCCCCCAGATCGGAGCATTGAGGCTCTTGCGCGCGGGCTCCACCGTTCGGGTAAACGGCGCGGCGCGCCGTGCACCGATGACCAGCTCCTTGCGGCCACTCAGGATTCGCCTGGTCGACCCCACGAGGGTCGGCGACCTGCTCGCGTACCTCCGCGCGCACGGCTGCATCGCCGAGCAGGTCGACCAGGTCGCCGTCGACGTCTGGCCGGCGCCGCTCCTGCACGAGCGCGCGGGGGACGGCCTCTGCGCTGCGTGCGGCGAGAAGGTCGAGGAGGCGCTGCGCCGGCTCGGCTCGCCGCGCTGCCACGACTGCCGCAACGAGGCGCCGAACGCCGTCGGCGTGCGGCATGCTGCGCTGAACGGCGATGCGCGCCGACGCTGCCGGCGGGCGCTCGCGGAGCTCGAGGGGCACCTGCGCGCCTGGCGCGCGGCCGAGGGCGCCGCCGCCGCCGTGGTCGACGACTAGGGGCTCAAGCGTCCGAGACGAAGGGCAGGCCGCTGGCCACCACCTTGCGCCCCGCGCGCGTGTAGATGACGTCGACGGTCTCGTGCTTCCGGTACGTCCCGGCGATGCCGAGCAGCATCGACAGCCAGCGCCAGAAACCGAGCTTCCCCTCCTGCGCGAGCGGGCGGTTGAAAACGAGCGTGCCGTCCTCGATCACGTAGTCCGCGCCCTGCTGCTGCGCGACGCCGTTGATGTACACCTCGAACGGCTCGTGGGCGTCGTGTGGGAGCGCAACCCGGTTCGCAGATGCGGGGGCCCGCTCCACCCTCCTAGAATGCCACCCGCCGTGCGCCGGAGCCTGCTCGCCATCCTGGTCCTCGCCGGCGCGCTGGCCCTGCCTGCCGTCGCGCCGGCCGACACGGGCAGCGCGGGGCTGTCGCCCATCGACCCGTCGTCCGAGAACGCGGACGGCATCTCGACGATCTGGTGGTTCGTGCTCGCGTGGGCCGGCGTGATCTTCCTGATCGTCACCGTGCCCCTGGTCGTATTCATCGTCCGCTACCGCAGCAACGGGCGAGCCAGGCACGACGAGGGACCGCAGGTGCACGGCTCGGCACGGCTCGAGCTCGCGTGGACCGCATTCCCGATCGCTGTGATCATCATCCTCGGGGCCTTCACGTTCTGGAAGCTCGGCGACGTCAACGACCCGGCCGGGGCGGCCGGCTCGCCCGGCGAGGTGCTCGTGGAGGGGCGCCAGTTCTACTGGCAGTTCGTCTACCCCAACGGCGCGATCTCGATCAACGACCTGTACCTGCCCGCCGACCGGGTTACCTCGCTCAAGATCACCGCGCCGGTCAACGACGTGATCCACAGCTTCTGGGCTCCGGAGCTCGGGCCGAAGCGCGACGCCATCCCCGGGCGCGTGAACACGCTCAAGCTGAAGCCGCTGGAAGAGGGCTCGTACGTGATCCGATGCGCCGAGCTCTGCGGCCTCCAGCACGCGGTGATGGACGGGACGGTCAAGGTCGTATCCGAGCCGGCGTACCAGACCATCGTCGAACACCTGGCGGCCGCCCAGCAGACGGCGACCGGCCGGAAGGCCCTCGGCAAGCAGCTTTTCGAGGGCGCCTGCGCCACATGCCACGGCCTCGCGGGCCAGGGACTCGTCGGGCCGGCGCTCGGCGGGGTCGCCGGCAACGTCGCGACCGTTACGCGGGTCGTCCGCGACGGCGGCCTCACGATGCCGGCCGTCGGCCAGGGCTGGAGCGACGCCGAGCTGAACGCGCTGACGGCCTACCTGGCCGACAGGTTCCCGACCGCGGGCGGCGGGTAATGGCGGTGCGGGCCGAGACGCCGGGCTACGACGTCCCCTGGACGAGCGGGCGCGTCTCGAGCTGGATCGCGACCGTCGACCACAAGCGGATCGGGATCCTGTACATCTCGACCGCCCTCGTCTTCTTCCTGTTCGGCGGCGCGATGGCCGAGCTCATGCGCGCCCAGCTCGCGCGGCCGAACGAGGACTTCATCGTGCGCAACTCCTACAACGAGCTGCTCACGATGCACGGGACGATCATGATCTTTCTGGTCGTCGTGCCGGTCTGGGCCGGCTTCGCGAACTTCGTGGTGCCGCTCATGATCGGCGCGCGCGACGTGGCGTTCCCGCGACTGAACGCGTTCTCGTACTGGATGTTCGTGCTCGGCGGCCTCGTGCTGCTCGGCAGCTTCTTCGCGAAGGGCGGCGCCGCGCACACCGGCTGGTACGGCTACCCGCCGCTCTCGGTCAAGGCGCACGGGCACGGCCAGGACCTCTGGATCCTCGGCCTGCACATCCTCACGCTCTCGTCACTCGCGGGGGCGATCAACTTCCTCGTGACCATCCACAACATGCGCACCGCGGGCATGACCTGGATGCGCCTGCCGCTCTTCGTCTGGGCGATCGAGATCTATTCGTGGCTGCTCGTCGTCGTGCTCCCGGCGCTGGCCGTGGGGCTGACGCTGCTCCTGCTCGACCGCCAGGCCGGCACCCACTTCTTCCTCCCCGCGGACGGCGGCAGCCCGATCCTGTACCAGCACGTCTTCTGGTTCTTCGGGCACCCCGAGGTCTACGTCATGATCCTCCCCGCCTTCGGCGTGATCTCAGAGGTGATTCCCGTCTTCGCGCGCAAGCCGATCTTCGGCTACAAGGCGCTCGTCTTCGCAACGGTCGTGATCGGCTTCTACTCGCTACTCGTGTGGGCCCACCACATGTTCGCGGTGGGACTGCCGATCGGGCTGCAGACCTTCTTCCTGGTCACGTCGCTCACGATCGCCGTGCCGACCGGCATCAAGATCTTCAACTGGGTCGCGACCACGTGGCGCGGCAACCTGATCTTCGACCCGCCGCTGCTGTGGGCCCTCGGCTTCATCGTCGTGTTCACGATCGGCGGGCTCTCCGGCGTCATGGTCGCCCTGTTCCCGTTCGACTGGCAGGTGCACGACAGCTACTTCGTCGTGGCGCACATGCACTACGTCATGTTCGGCGGAGCGATCTTCGCGATGTTCGCGGCCCTCTACTACTGGTGGCCGAAGATGTTCGGCCATAAGCTTGGGCGCCGGCTGGGGATCTGGAACTTCTGGCTCGTGTTCATCGGCTTCAACCTGACCTTCTTCCCACAGCACATGCTCGGGCTGCTCGGCATGCCACGCCGCGTCTACACCTGGGACGGCGACGGCTGGTGGCAGGCGTACAACATGATCTCCTCGATCGGCGCCGCGATCATGGCCGTGGGCATCCTCGTGTTCTTCGTCAACGCCTTCTGGTCGCGGAAAGGCCGCGTGCCGCGCGTGGGCAACGACCCCTGGCTGGGGGACACGCTCGAGTGGTACGCGACCTCGCCGCCGCCGCCGCACAACTTCGACCGGGTGCCCTATGTGACCAGCGCGCGCCCCCTCCGCGACCTGCGCCGGCGGCTCAAGGAGGGCGTCAATGCGTGAGACCGCGCCCGGCCCGTGGCTCCGGGCGACAGCGATCGCCGGCGCGGCCGGCTGCCTGCTGGCGGTTGCCAGCGGCACGGCGGGCTGGGACACGGCGCACCGCCTGCTCGCAGCGCTCGCACTGCCGCCGTTGATCGCAGTTGCAATCGGCGCCTGGGCAACGCACCGCCCGCTCCTGAAGCCCGCCCTGGCGTCGGTCCTGCTCTTCGCCGCGGCCGCCGCCGTGACCGGCGAGATCGCGCACGTCGCCCTGGCGACGCTCGCGTTCGCGTCCGCGACCGTTACCGCGGCACTGACGTTCCGGTCGGCGTGGGCCGTGCCCGCGCCGTCCGGGCCGTGGCGCGACTACGTCACGCTGACCAAGCCGCGCATCATGTCGCTGCTGCTGCTCACCGGCGCGTGCGGGATGTTCGTCGGCGAGGGCGGCGTCCCGCCGCTCGGCGAGCTGGCCGTGATGCTCGCCGGCCTCGCGCTGGCCTGCGGCGGCGCCAGCGCGTTCAACCACGTCATGGACGCCGACATCGACAGGCTGATGGGCAAGCGCACGGAGAAGCGCCCGGTCGCCGCCGGCCGCGTGCCGCCGGCGCGCGCGATCGAGTTCGCGCTCGCCCTGTCCGCGGCCTCGTTCGTCCTCCTCGCCAGCCTGGCCAACGTGCTGTGCGCGGTGCTCGCCCTCGTCGGCAACCTCTTTTACGTGCTCGTCTACACGCGCTGGCTCAAGCGGTCCACGCCGAGCAACATCGTGATCGGCGGCGCGGCGGGCGCGGTGCCGCCGCTCGTCGGCTGGTCGGCGGCGACCGGCAACCTCACGCTCCCGGCGCTCTACCTCTTCCTGGTGGTCTTCCTCTGGACGCCGCCCCACTTCTGGGCGCTCGCGCTGCTGATCCGGCGCAACTACGAGGCGGCAAAGGTGCCCATGCTGCCGGTCGTGCGCGGCGAGCGCGAGACCGTCCGGCAGATCCTCATCTACTCGCTGGTGCTTGTCGGCGTCACGCTGCTGCCGCTGACGTGGAGCATGTTCGGGCTCGGGTACGCCCTGGCCGCGGTCGTGCTCGGGGCGATCTTCATCTGCATGGCGTGGCGTCTGCGGCGCGCGCCCAGCCCGCGCGGGGCGGCGCTGCTCTTCCACTACTCGCTGCTCTACCTCGCACTGCTGTTCGTCGCCATGGCGCTCGACACGGTCGTGGGCGTGTGAGCGAGCCGGAGGTTCAGGCGCGCCACTCGGGGCGGACGGTGCCCGTCACCGAGCCCGAACTCGAGCTCCAGCGCAAGAACGTGCGGTTCGGGCTCGCGCTGTTCGGGCTGTCGCTCCTCATCGCGATCGGCACCGTGCTCGTCGCGTTCGCGTACCTGCAGTTCGACTAGGACGGTCTGGCGGCGCTGAAAGCGATCTTCCTGGCGCGGCCGGAGGGGCCCCTCGACGGCATCCCGCTGGCGATCAAGGACCTCTTCGACACGGCGGGCCTGGCGACGACCTACGGCTCCGCCGTGTTCCGCGATCACGTCCCGGCCGAGACGGCCGCGGCCGTCCGTCTGCTCGAGGACGCAGGGTACGCCAACGTCGGCAAGACGAACCTGCACGAGTTCGCGTACGGGATCACATCGGTGAACCCCCACTACGGCACGGTGCCCAACCCGCGCTTCCCGGGGCGCATGGCGGGCGGCTCGAGCGGCGGCTCCGCGGCCGCGGTCGCGGCCGGCCTCGCGGTGGTGGGCCTGGGTAGCGACTCCGGGGGCTCGATCCGCATCCCCGCCGCCTGTTGCGGGGTCGCCGGATTCAAGCCGACGTTCGGGCTCGTTCCGCTGGAGGGCTGCTTCCCGCTCGCCCCCTCGTTCGACCACGCCGGGCCGATTGCGTCCTCGGCGGGCGACTGCGCCGCGGCCATGGCGGTCTTCGGCGTGCCGTCCCGAGACGCCGAGCTCTCGGGGCTGCGCACCGGCGTGGCGTGGCTCGAGCACGCCGACCCGCTCGTGCGCGCCCGCGTCTCCGACGTCGCTGGGCTGCTGCACGCCACGCCCGTCGACCTGCCGCTGCCGCACGTCGGAGCCGTCTTCATGCGGGAGGTCGCCGGCGTGCACGGCGAGCTGTTCGCCGAGCATGCGGACGAGTACGGCGAGAACGTGCGCGAGAAGATCGAGCGGTGTCTCGCGCTCCCCGACGAGGCGTACGAGCGCGGCCTGGCGGCCCGAGCGGAGTACCGCGAGCGCTGCATCGAGCTCATGGACGGCTTCGATCTGCTCGTCACGCCGACGCTCGGCTTCGTCGCGCCGCGACTGCCGGTCGACGATCTCGTGATCCGCGAGGCCAC
Organism: Gaiellaceae bacterium; assembly: GCA_035764425.1. Taxonomy (GTDB): domain Bacteria; phylum Actinomycetota; class Thermoleophilia; order Gaiellales; family Gaiellaceae; genus JACVRM01. The sequence goes on along the minus strand of DASTZE010000194.1, from coordinate 13,736 downwards.
GGTCCGCCTCACGCTGCCGTTCAACGCGCTCGGCTGGCCGGCGCTTGCGCTCCCTTGCGGGGCGGCCGAGGACGGCCTGCCCGCGTCCGTGCAGATCGTCGGCAAGCCCGGCGATGACGCGCTCGTGCTGGGTGCCGGCGCCGCGCTCGAGTCACTCCTTCTGGCGAGCGGCGTCACACACCCTGGTGCCGATGCCTAGAGCACCATGCGCCGTACCTGGCTTGCCGCCGTCGCCGTGGCGATCCTCGCGTCGCCCGCGGCCGGAGCGACGTCGCTGCACACCGTCCGCGTCGACGACTTCTCGCTGAGCGTCCCGAGCGAGTGGCAGACGATGACGAGGATCGGCACCGTACGGCTGCTAACGAGGACAATGGTTCCCCGGAACGGCTTCTACGTGAACGCCAACGTCGTCGTGACGCCCGACCAGGGCGGGCCGCCGACCGGGACCGGGATGCGGTTTCACCTGCTGCGGATGCTCCGCGGCGCCGGTGTCAACCTGACCAGCCTCTCGATCGGCAGCGCCCGGCTTCCGGCCGGAAGCGCGACGGTGATGCGCTACCGCGGCACGATGGGCACCCACCGGCTGCGTTGGCTTGCGTACGTGCTGCACGCGCACGGGCGAGCGTACGTGCTCACGTTCACGGACGGCCAGACGACGTTCTCGCGCAATGCCGGTCTCTTCGCGTCGATGGCACGGAGCTTCCGCATAGGCTGACGCCCATGACCGGCGACCTGGCGTTCGCGCTCGAGCTCGCCGACGCCGCCGACGCGATCACGCTTCGCCGCTTCCGTGCCGTCGACCTGCGCGTCGACACCAAGCCCGACGACACCCTCGTCTCCGATGCGGACAAGGCCGCGGAGGACGCGATCCGTGAGCTGATCCGTGCCCGGCGCCCGGGCGAGGGCGTGCTCGGCGAGGAGGGCGGAGACGAGGGAGGCGACGTCCGCTGGGTGGTCGACCCGATCGACGGGACGCAGAACTTCGTCCGCGGCGTGCCGATCTGGGCGACGCTCATCGCGCTCGAGCGCGAGGGCGTGCCGGTCGCCGCCGTTGCCTCGGCGCCGGGACTGCGTCGGCGCTGGTGGGCGGAGCGCGGCGGCGGGGCGTTCGCGGACGGCGAAACGATCCACGTCTCGCACATCGTCCGGCTCGAGGACGCCTCGGTCTCCGTCACGAGCCCGCGCGCCATGGCGCGGGCCGGCTACGAGCGCCAGTACATGGCGCTCAGCCACGCCGCCTGGTCGAGCCGCGGCCTCGGCGATTTCTGGCAGCACTGCCTCGTCGCCGAGGGCGCCGTCGACGTCGTGCTCGAGCCCGAGCTCAACACCTGGGACTACGTGCCCGTGCAGCTCGTCGTCGAGGAAGCCGGCGGACGCTGCACCGATTTCGAGGGCGAGCCGCCGGCGCACGGGTCGTCGTTCCTGTCGACGAACGGGCTGCTGCACGACGCCGTGGTCGCAGCCTTGCGCTAGCTGCCGTTGCCGTGCCACGAGTCCCACAGCTCGGCGTAGGAGCCGTTCCGAGCCACGAGCTCGTCGTGCGTCCCGAGCTCACGTAAGAGACCGTCCTCGACGACCGCGACGCGGTCGGCGTCATGCGCCGTGTGCAGGCGGTGGGCGATGGCGACGACGGTGCGGCCGCGGAGCACGGAGGCCAGCGAGCGCTCGAGATGCCGCGCCGCGCGGGGGTCGAGCAGCGAGGTCGCCTCGTCGAGGACGAGCGTATGCGGGTCGGCGAGCACGAGCCGCGCCAGCGCGAGCTGCTGCGCCTGCGCGGGAGTGAGCGGCGTGCCGCCCGCGCCGACGACGGTCTCGATCCCCTCGGGCAGCGCCCTGGCCCAGTCGAGCGCATCGACGGCGCGGAGCGCGGCCACGATCTGGTCCTCGGTCGCGGCGGGTCGGGCGAGCCGTAGGTTCTCGGCCAGCGTCCCGACGAAGACGTGGTGCTCCTGGGTGACAAGGGCCACCTCGCGCCGGAGCGTCTCGAGCGGCAGCTCCACGAGCGGGACGCCGCCGACCTCGACGAGGCCCTCGCGCGGCGGGTGGATGCCCGCGAGCAGGCGGCCGAGCGTGGACTTGCCGGCGCCTGAGGGCCCGACGACGGCCACGCGCTCGCCAGGCTCGAGGTCCAGATCGATGCCGTGCAGGACGTCGCGGCCCTCCGTGTACGCGAAGCGCACCTCCTCCGCGCGCAGCCGCTCGTCGTCGGGGCGATCGTCGCCCTCTGCGCGGTCAGGCGGAACGCGCACGATGCCGACCAGCCGAGCGAAGGAGCTGGCCCCGACCTGGATCTCGTCCAGCCAGGAGATGAGGCGGTCGACGGGGTCGGCCAGCTGGACGACGTAGAGCGCGATGGCGGTCACCTGGCCGAGCGTGGCGTGACCGGCCGACACGAGCCAGCCGCCCCACGCGAGCGCGGCCGCGACGGGAAGCACGTAGGCGAACTCGGCCGTTGGGAACCAGATCGTGCGCAGGTAGAGGCCCCGGAACTCCCAGTGGGCCGAGTCGGCGAGATCGGCGTCGATCCGGCGCACGCGCTCCTCCCCCAGCCCGAGCGCGTCGATCGTGCGGCCGCCCTCGACGATCTCGCTGACCGTCCCGGCGAGGGTCGCATACGAGGCGCGCTCGGCGAGGTAGGTCTGCGGCGCCCGGCGCAGGTACCAGCGCGTCCCGATCCAGAGCGCGGGGATGCCGGTCAGGCAGGACAGCGCCGCCAGCGGGTTGACGATGACCGCCGCCGCGACGGTCAGCGCCGCGGTCACGGCGGCGATGAGCGTCTCGGGGACGGCGAACCGGATCGTGCGCGCGAGGGCGTCGACGTCGGCCGTCGTCCGCGAGACGAGGTCGCCCGTCCCTGCGCGCTCCACGGTGGAGAGCGGCAGGGCGAGCACGCGGCGCATGAAGTCCTCGCGCAGGTCGGCGAAGATCCGCTCCGAGAGCACGAACGACGCGCGCCGCGCGAACCACGTGAGGATCGTCTGCGCGAGCAGGAACGCGGCCAGCGCGAGCACGAGCTTGTCGACGTGGCTGCGCGTCGTCCCGTTCTGCACCGACTGGACGAGCGCGCCGAGCAGTGCCGGACCGGCGAGGCCGGCGGCCGCCGCAGCCGCATGCAGGCCGATGACGACGGCCAGGCCGCGCCGGTGGCGCCGGCCCAGGCGCCGCGCCTGCGCGCGCAGCTCCGGTCCTTCTGCGACGGGCAGCAGCTCGTTCACTCGCGCCCGCCCCGTGTGACGATCTCCCGGTAGCGCGGGTTCTCCCGCAACAGCTCGCGATGGCCGCCCTCTGCGACCACCCGTCCGTCCTCGACGAGGACGGCGCGGTCGGCGCGGTCGAGGACGAGCGGGCTCGCCGTCACGACGACGGTCGTGCGCCCGGCCCGCGCCTCGCGCAGCCGGCGTGCGATGCGCGCCTCCGTGTGCGCGTCGACAGCGCTCGTCGGCTCGACCAGGATGAGGATCTCGGGCTCCGACAGCAGGGCCCGTGTCAGCGCCAGCCGCTGGCGCTGCCCGCCCGAGAACGAGCGGCCGCGCTCGTCGATGACCGCGTCGAGCCCCTCGGGCAGCGCATCGACGACGTCCTCGGCGCTGGCGACCGCGATCGCCGCCTCGAGCTCTCCCTCGCCCGCGCGGCGCCAAGGGTCGAGCACGTGCCGCAGCGCACCGGCGAACAGCACCGGATCGGCCTCGCTCACGACAATCCGGCGGCGCACCGTGGCCAGGGGCAGGTCGGACAGGCGGGTGCCGCCGAGGGCCACGCCGTCGTCGACGAAGCGGCCCAGCCGGTCCGCGACGAGTGCCGTCTCGTGCGGCTCGGACGAGACGAGCGCCGTGAAGGTCGCCGGCTCGACGACGAGTCCCGACTCGGGGTCGGTGAGCGGGACGCCCCGCGGCGGCTCCGCGACCGGCTCGTCAGGGTCACGCACAGCGGGCTCGATCGCGAGGACGTCGAGCATCCGCGAGGCGCCGACGAACGAGCGGGTCATCTTGTCGACCGCCTCCGCCGCCGTCCGCAGCGGGATGACGAGAAACACGGCGTACCCGTAGAAGGCGACCAGCTCGCCGGTGCCGATCGTCCCGTCAAGCGCGAAGCGGGCGCCGAGCCACGTGACGAGCACGACGAAGAGGCCGGGCACGAAGACCTGCGCGGCGTCCAGGGTGGACTGCGGCACGGCCACGCGGACGCCGGCGCGGCGGACGTCCTGCGATTGGGCGCGGTAGCGGTCGAAGAACGCCTGCTCGCCGCCGATGCCACGCAGCACGCGCAGCCCGGCGGCCGTGTCCGCGCCGAGCGCGGTGAGCTCACCCACTTCGTGCCGCTGGTCGCCCTGGCGCGCCTGCAGCGGCTTGATGACCGCGCCGAGCAGGAGCACCAGGATCGGCACGCCGACAAGGACGATGAGACCGAGCACGACGGACGACGAGAGCAGGACGATCGCGACGGCGATGTACGCGACCACGGCGCCGGACAGGCGCGCCGTGATGTCATACGCGCCTCCCGCGCGCATCGCATCGTTCGAGATCGTGGCGACGACCTCGCCGGTCGACAAGCGGGCGCGGATGGCGGGGCCGGTACGTGCGATGTGGTGCCCGACGAGCTGCGCCATGCGGAACGACGCCTGGATCCAGTTCCTGACCGCGAAGCGGTGGCGGAGGACGCCGGCGACCGCCTGCACCCCGCCCAGGCCGAGCAGAACGAGCGTCCACTCGGCCAGCGCCTCGTTGTCGTGGTCGGCGATGCCGTGCTGGATCGCCGCGCCGATCGCGAACGGCATCAGCGCCTGCGCCAGCATCCAGAGCACACCGAAGAAGACGCCGCCGATGAGCGTCGGCACCTGCTGGCGTCCCACCCAGAGGAGGAAGCGGAGCGGCGAGCGCCGGTCCGGGACGCCCGGGTCGTCGTACGGGAGGCGAACCACTCCCTGACGCTACCCGGAGCCTTCCTGCGTACCATCGTCGCGTGGCGGGCGACTCACCCGACGTCCTCCTCGTCGTCAGGAGCGACGTCGCGCTCGCACGCTCGCTCGCACGCGACCTCCGTCGTGCCTTTCACGCCGGCGGCTTCCGGCCGGAGTGCGCCGACTCGGCGTCCGACGCGCTGCGGCTGGCCTCGGAGCTGAAGGAGACCGGACAGCAACTCGCCCTGCTGGTCGCGGAGAACATGCTCGACGTGACCGCCGGGGTCGAGCTGGCCAGCGAGGCGCGCAAGCTCTTCCCCGACGTGCGCACGGTCCTGCTCGTCGAGCACGGGGAGCTCCGCGTCGCGCTCGACGCGATGAACTTCGGCGATGTCGACTACTTCTTCATCGTCCCTCTCCAGCAGTCGGAGGAGCAGCTCCTCCCGGTCGTCGTCGACCTGCTGGACGACTGGCGGCGGTGGATGGTCGAAGAGGACCGCGCGGTCCGCATCGTCGGCGACTCGGGCTCGGAGCACGTCCGCGACCTTCGCGACTTCCTCGGCCGGGCGCAGATCCATCACCGCGTGCTCGACATCCAGCGCGACCGGACCGCCACGCGGCTCCTGCGCGAGTCACGGTTCGAGGCCGACGGGCTCCCGCTCGTCATGCTGCGCGACGGCACCCAGTTCGCGGCCCCGACGATCCTGGAGCTCGCCGACGCGGTCGGGCTGTCGACGCAACCCCTGCAGAGCGAGTACGACCTGGTCATCATCGGCGCCGGGCCAGCGGGCCTCGCCGCCTCCGTCTATGGCGCGTCGGAAGGGCTGGGGACGGCGGTGATCGAGCGCTACGCGCTCGGCGGCCAGGCCGGCCAGAGCTCACGCATCGAGAACTACCTCGGGTTTCCGAACGGGCTCACCGGCACCGACCTGGCGCAGCGGGCGCTCCGTCAGGTTCAACGCTTCGGCGCCGAGATCGTCTACCTACGCGCCGCCGAGGCGCTCCGGGTCGAGGGCGACGACCGCGTCGTGAGCCTCTCGGAGGGCGGCGAGCTGCGCGCACGTGCGGTGCTGCTCGCGTCAGGCGTCTCCTACCAGCGGCTCGATGCGCCGGGCCTCGACCGGCTGCTCGCCAAGGGCGTCTTCTACGGCGCGGGCCTCACCGACGCGCAGATGGCGGCCGGGCGCGACGTCGTCATCGTGGGTGGCGCCAACTCGGCCGGCCAGGCCGCGCTCAACTTCGCGCGGTACGCGCGCGAAGTGACGATGGTCGTCCGGTCCGACGCGCTCGAGCGACGCATGTCCCGCTACCTCGTCGATCGCATCGACGCGGCCCCCAACATCTCCGTTCGTGTCAATGCCGTCGTCGCCGAGGCGGTGGGCGAGTCGGTGCTCGACGCCGTGCACGTCCGAAACATTGCCTCCGGCCAGGTTCGGGTCGTTCCCGCCGACGGCCTCTTCATCTTTATCGGCGCGGTGCCGCACACCGACTGGCTGGAAGGATCGGTGGCGCGCGACGCGCGGGGCTTCGTGCTCTCCGGGCACGACCTGCTCGCGCAGGCCGGGAGCTCCTGGCCCCTCGACCGCGAGCCTGCTCCGCTCGAGACGTGCATGCCGGGCGTCTTCGTGGCCGGTGACGTGCGCCACGGATCGATCAAGCGCGTCGCGTCGGCCGTCGGCGAGGGCGCGATGGCCGTGCAAGTCATCCACGAGTACCTCGCACGCCTGCCGGCGGCCGTTCCCGTGACGGCCGGTTGACTAGAGGCTGTCGAGGAGCGCTCGGACCTCGCTGACCGCAGCGTCCCAGAGCCCCTGCATATCCCCGTCGGGGCGCTCGTACACGCCGCCGAACGCCCCGTCACCAAGCGCGGCCCGCGCCTCGGCGGGCGTCCAGGCCGCCGAGACGGTGATCAGCGGCTTCTCGCCACCGGGAAGGTCGACGCCGGGGAGCCGCGTCCAGGGGAAGTTCTCGATCCACGACGCATGGGAACCGTCTCCGAGCGCCTCGATCAGCTCGCGCTGGCGCGCGCTCGACCACCAGTCGTGCCAGCGCACGTCCGCGCCGGCGACGTGCTCCGCGGCAAACGAGTTGCCGCCGTGCCCGTTCACGATCAGCACGCGGCGGAACCCCTGGCCGCCGAGCGCGCCGAGCAGGTCGCGGAGGAGCGCCACGTAGGTCGCGGGATCGACGGAGAGGCTGCCGGGGTACGCGGTGAACCGCGGGGTGACGCCGTACGCGAGCACCGGCAGCACCGGGATCCCGAGCGGATCGGCCGCCTCGACGGACACGCGCTCGGCGAGCAGGTTGTCGGTCGCGAGCGACAGGTAGGCGTGCTGCTCTGTCGACCCGAGCGGGAGCACGATCCGGTCGTCGCGCTCGAGGTACGCCTCGAGCTGCATCCAGTTCAGATCGGCGACGCGCATCAGTCGGGTTCTAGGCGTGGCGGACGTACTCGCCGGCCGCCGCCCGGACCGCCGCCTCGTAGAAGCGGTCGCGGCCGAAGCGGTCGAGCTCACCGCTCAGGAGGGCGCCGGACGAGGGGCGCGGCAACGACGGCTCGACGATCGCCTCGCCGTCGACGGCCACTGCCTCGACCTCCTCGGCGTCGCGCTGGCACAACGCGACCGGCCGCTGGAGGCGCGAGCGCAGCCACCCCGCGAGCAGCAGCGCGTCGGCCTCGGGACCGGAGACGTCCAGCTCGTCGGCCTCCGCGACCCCCGGCCAGGCCTGCGCGATCGCCTCCCGCCAGGGCAGGGTGCGCGCCCAGACGATGTCGGAGACGGCGAGGTGCTCGCCGAAATGCTGCGCGAGGCTGCCGTAGGCGCCGTGCAGCCCCTCGTCCCACTCACGCGAGTCGACGACCAGGCGGTCGACCAGACCGGCGAGGCGCTCGAAGACCGGGTCGCCGAACATGGGCATGCCACGCCAGCGCAGGAAGGCGGGCAGGTCCGGCAAGAGCAGCGCCACGACGACGCTCGCAGGCGCCTCGGCACGCGAGCCGCGCAGCGTCAGCTCGACCAGCTCGGTGCAGACCGAGTTGCCGCCACCAAGCGGGAAACACTGCATCGAAACCCGCGCGTCGAGGCCGTCCGGGTCATCGGGCCGGGGCAGGAGCAGGATCGTCCGCGAGGGATAGAACTCGCCCAGGTCGCCGAAGGTCGCCCGCGCCTGCGCCTCCCAGGGCGGCGGCACCCAGGCGATGTGGGTCATCACGCTCGTGCGCTGCTCCGTGCCGTCGTCGCCGGAGCGCAGAAGGGAAAGCTCGTGCTCGACCTCGTCGAGACCGACGTCCTGCCCGGTCCAGTCGCCGAGGACGGTCGGGGTCAATGCCGCCGCCAGGAACGGCCGTCGCGGTGCATGAGCTCGTCGGACGCACTCGGCCCCCAGGTGCCGGCGGCGTAGTTCGGGAATGCCGGACGATCGCGGCGCCAGAACGCGACGATCGCATCCACGAGCGACCACTGCTCCTCGATCTCGTCGGCGCGCATGAACAGCGTCGCGTCGCCGAGCATCGTGTCGAGGATGAGCCGCTCGTAGGCCTCGGGCAGGTCGGTGCGGAACGTCCCGCCGTAGAGGAAGTTCATGTTCACGGTGCGGATCGTCATTCCCTGGCCCGGCACCTTGGCGCCGATGGCGAGCGAGACGCCCTCGTCCGGCTGCACGTGGACGAGCAGGACGTTCGGGCGCAGACCGTCCGCGGCGCCCTCCTCGAACGGCGGGTGCGGGGCGCGCTTGAACTGGATCGCGATCGTCGTCTCGCGGCGCGGCAGCCGCTTGCCGGTACGGACGTAGAAGGGCGTGTCGGCCCAGCGCCAGTTGTCGACGAACAGCTTCGCGGCGACGTACGTCTCGGTCATCGAGTCGGGCGCGACACCGGGCTCCTGCCGATAGCCGGGCACCTCGAGGCCGTCGATCCAGCCCGGGCCGTACTGCCCGCGGACGACGTCGTCCGGGCCGGGCGTGTGCAGCGCGCGGAGCACCTTGACCTTCTCGTTGCGGATCGACTCGGCGTCGAAGTCGGGCGGCGGCTCCATGGCCGTCAGCGCGACCAGCTGGAGCAGGTGGTTCTGGAAGACGTCGCGGATCGCACCGGCCTGCTCGTAGAACGAGGCCCGCCCCTCGATGCCGATCTCCTCGGCGACCGTGATCTGCACGTGATCGATGAACTGGCGGTTCCAGACCGGCTCGAAGATGCCGTTCGCGAACCGGAGCGCCATCAGATTCTGGACGGTCTCCTTGCCGAGGTAGTGGTCGATCCGGAAGACCTCGCTCTCCGCAAAGTGCTCGGCCAGCGTCGCGTTGAGCGCCTTCGCCGAGGCGAGGTCGTGACCGAACGGCTTCTCGATGATCAGCCGCGTCCACCCCTGCGACGTGCGCCGCTTCCCGAGCTCGCCGACCAGCATCGGCATCGCCATCGGCGGCACGGCCAGGTAGTAGACGCGGTTGCCCTGCGTCTCCCACTGCCGGTCGACTTCCACCAGATGCGCGGCCACGCGGTCCTCGTGGGCCTCATCCACGAACTCGGTCGGGACGTACGAGGTGCGCTCGGCGAGCCAGTCCCAGGCGTCGTCGCGCACGGGGTCGCGCCCGTGCTCCTCGACGGCCCGGCGCATGGCCTCGCGGAACTCGTCGCCCGACATCTCGCTGCGCGCGGAGCCGACGACGGCGAAGTGCTCGGGCAGCAGCCGGCGGAAGGCGAGCGAGTACAGCGCCGGGAACAGCTTGCGCGCGGTCAGGTCGCCGGATGCGCCGAAGATGGTGATGATGCAGGGCTCGGGCGTGCGCTTGAGGCGCAGCCCTTCGAGCAGTGGGTTGGCCTCGGTGACGGTCATCAGTGCGAGTCGGCGGTCGCCGCTCCCTCGAAGTGCAGGGCGTGCCCACCGAACTCGTTGCGCAGCGCGGCCGTGATCTTGGCAGCGAACGACTCGTCCTGGCGCGAGGCAAAGCGCGCGAACAGCGCAGCGCTGATCACCGGCACCGGCACGTCCTCGGCGATCGCCTCCGCGATCGTCCACCGGCCCTCGCCCGAGTCGTCGACGTAGCCGCGGATCTTCGCGAGGTCGGAACCTTCCTTCTCGAAGGCCGAGTACAGCAGCTCGAGCAGCCAGGAGCGGACGACCGAGCCGTAGCGCCAGATGCCGGCGATCTCGTGCAGGTCGAGCTGGAACTCCGAGGAGCGCATGACCTCGAAGCCCTCGGCGTAGGCCTCCATGAGCCCGTACTCGATGCCGTTGTGCACCATCTTCACGAAGTGCCCCGCGCCGGACGGGCCGACGTGCGCGTAGCCGTCCTCGGGCGCGAGCGCCTCGAATGCCGGCTCGACGACGGTGACCGCTTCGGCGTCGCCGCCCACCATCAGGCAGTAGCCGACCTCTCGGCCCCAGATCCCGCCGGAGACGCCCGCGTCGATGAACGCGATGCCGTGACCGCCCGCCTCCTCGTGCCGCCGCTGCGAGTCGTGGAAGTTCGAGTTGCCGCCGTCGACGATGATGTCGCCGCGCTCGAGCTCGCCGAGGAGCTCGTGGAACGCGCCTTCAGTCGGCGGGCCCGCGGGGATCATCAGCCAGACCACGCGCGGCGCCTCCAGTTGCGAGACGAGCTCGTTCAGCGTCCCCGCCGTGCCGCCGCCCGAGCGAGCATACGTCTGCACCTCGTGCCCGTGCTCGCGAAGCCGGATCGTCATGTTGCCGCCCATGCGGCCGAGACCGACCATGCCCAGTTTCATGCGACGTCCTCCAGTCGTACGCGGACGATGCGGCGCCCGCGTTCGCGCAGCGCCTCGAAGTCGCCCTCGGCCTGAGCGGCGATCAGCTGCCGGAACCCGTACGGCTTCCCGGGGATCGGCAGCTCGTCGCCCAGGTCGTCGACGACCTGGATGAACAGCCCCGTGTCCGGGCCGCCCTTGTGCAGCTGCCCGGTCGAGTGCAGGTAGCGGGGGCCGAGACCGCGCATGAGCGGCCGGCCGGTCGCGCGCACCCGGTCGAGCAGCGCATCGAGCTCGGACTCGCGCGCCGGGTCGATGAACGCGCACACCGCGACGTAGTCTCCCGCACGCGCGCCCGCGAGCAGCTCGTCGAGCGAGCCCTGCGGCTCGAGCTCGACGGTCTGGCCGCGTTCGAGCACCTCGTTCGTCTTGTCCTTCGCCGCCTGCACGTTCGGCTGGTCGAAGGGGTTGATGCCGAGGATCGAGCCGGCGACGGCGGTGGCGAACTCCCAGCGGAAGAACTCCTGGCCGAGCTCGTACGGCGCCTCGAGCCGGACGTCGTGCGTCTGTACGTCGGGGCCGTCGCCCTCGACCGGCACGAGCCCTTTGCCGTCCTTCCCGGTCGACTCGGCGAGCAGCTGCTGCACCCACAGGTCGAAGCCGCCGCTCACCTGGGCGAGCGCGACCTTGTCGCGGCCCTCCCGCCAGGCCTCGCCGAGCGCGAGCCCCAGCTCGAGCCCGGGGTTGCCCTCGCCGTAGCGGCAGGCCTCGCGCATCTCCTCGGCCCGCTCGAGCAGGCGGCGGGCGTCGAGCCCCATCAGGATCGCCGGCAGGATCCCGAACGGCGACAGCGCCGAGTAGCGCCCCCCGATCGTCGGCTCACCGGCGGCGACGCCGACGAAGTCGCGCTCGTGCGCAAGCTGCTCCAGCCGGGACCCAGGGTCGGTCACCGCCGCGAAGCGGGTCGCGACGTGCCCCGTCTGCTCCCAGAAGTAGTCGAGGTGGGAGCGCGTCTCGATCGTCCCGCCCGACTTGGACGAGGCGACAACGAGCGTGCGGCCGAGGTCGAGCGACTCGGTCAGCCGGCGGATCGCGGCCGGGTGCGTCGTGTCGAGGACGTGGAAGACATCCACCCCGAACGAGCGCCGGAGCACTTCCGGTGCCAGGCTCGAGCCGCCCATGCCGAGCAGGACGACCTGCTCGTAGTGCGCCCGCTCGGCGAGCGAGAGCAGCAGGTCGAGGTCCTCGAGGAGGCGGATCGGCTCGTCCAGCCAGCCGAGCCATTCGGCCTCGTCGTGGCCGGTCCAGAGCGTCGGGTCGCGCGACCAGATGCGCTCGACGATCTCGGTGCCGGTGACGGCGCTCACGCCGCCGCGAGCTCGCCGCGCTTCGCACGCACGCCGTCGAGCAGCTCGTCGAACGATTGCGCGAACTTCTCGACGCCCTCGCGCTCCAGCGTGTCGATCACGTCGTCGTAGTCGACCCCGACGCGCGCCAGCTGCTCGAGCACGTGGTGGGCGTCCTCGACGTTCCGGTCGAGCGTGCGCTCGATGACGCCGTGATCCTGGAAGGCGCGGATCGTCTCGAGCGGCATCGTGTTGACCGTCTCGGGGCCGATCAGCTCCTCGACGTAGAGCGTGTCGCGGTACTCCGGGTTCTTCGTGGAGGTGGAGGCCCAGAGACAGCGCTGCCGCCGTGCGCCCTGCGCCTCGAGCCGCTGCCAGCGCCCGGACGCGACGACGCCGTTGTAGTGCTCGTAGGCGAGCTTGGCGTTCGCGATCGCGAGCCGGCCCCGCAGGGCGAGCGCCTCGCCGCCGATCGCCTCGAGCCGCTTGTCGGCCTCCGTGTCCACGCGGGAGACGAAGAAGCTCGCGACCGAGTTGACGGTGGACGGGTCGCCGCCCGCCTCGATCAGGCGCTCGACGCCGCGCAGGTAGGCCTCGAAGACCTCGGCGTAGCGCCCCAGGCCGAAGATGAGTGTGACGTTGATGTTCTTGCCGCGCGCGATCATCTCCTCGATCGCGGGCAGGCCGGGCGCCGTGCCCGGGATCTTGACGTAGAGGTTCGGGCGGTCGACCCAGTCGTGGAAGCGCTGGGCCTGCTCGATCGTTCTCTCGGTGTCGTAGGCGAGCCCGGGCTCGACCTCGAGCGACACGTAGCCGTCGAGGCCGCGGGTGCGCTCCCAGACGCCGCGGAGCAGGTCGCACGCGTCACGGATGTCGTCCGCGGCAAGCGCGAAGAAGATCTCCTTCGGATCGTCCTCCTTGCGCAGGAGCTCGCGCATCTGCTCGTCGTACGCGTCCCCCTCGGCGAGCGCCTTCTGGAAGATGGTCGGGTTGGACGTGACGCCGACGACGGCATCCTCGTCCATGAGCCGGGCGAGCGTGCCGTCGCGGAGCCAGGCGCGCGACACGGAGTCGACCCAGACGCTCTGGCCCTGCTTCGACAGCTCGTGCAGTCGTGACTCAGGCATGTGCTTTCTCCATTTCCTCGATCTTGTGCAGCCGGCGGACGTAGCGCTCGCCGCCGTCGAAGGTCGCAGCGAGGAATACCCGGGCGAGGTCGGCGGCAAGCTCGGGGCCGACGACGTCCGAGCCGAGGCAGAGCACGTTCATGTCGTCGTGCTCGACGCCCTGGTGCGCGGAATAGACGTCGTGGCAGATGGCGGCGCGGATGCCGTCGACCTTGCAGGCGGCGACCGACGCGCCGACGCCGGAGCCGCAGACGAGAATCCCGCGGTCGGCGCGGTGCTCGCGGATCGCCGCGCCGATCTCACGCGCCTTGTCCGGGTAGTCGATGCGCGGCTCGGGCTTGGCGGTGCCGAGGTCGACCGGCTCATGGCCGAGGCGGATGACCTCCTCGAAGAGCCGGTCGCGCAGCCTCACGCCGCGATGGTCGAATGCCAGGGCAATCCTCACGCGTGCTTGTGCTCCACGGTGGAGTCCATCCGGGCGATCAGCCCGTTACGGAACCCGATGGTCGTCTGCTCGCGGCTCGTGTAGGCCAGCGCGCCGTCGCTGCGTGGCGCAGGCGCGAAGCCGCCGGTCGCTAGGCTTGGTCTATGAGGGTGGCGGTCGCGTTCGACCACCGCGGCGTGAAGATCCGCGAGCGCGTGCTCGAGGAGGTGGCCGCGCT
>DASTZE010000193.1:0-7294 GCA_035764425.1 Gaiellaceae bacterium | reverse complement strand
TCCCTCCTGAAAGCGGTTTACAACCCGAAGGCCTTCTTCCCGCACGCGGCGTCGCTGCGTCAGGCTTTCGCCCATTGCGCAAGATTCCCCACTGCTGCCTCCCGTAGGAGTCTGGGCCGTGTCTCAGTCCCAGTGTGGCTGGTCATGCTCTCACACCAGCTACGGATCGTCGCCTTGGTGGGCCATTACCCCGCCAACAAGCTAATCCGCCGCGGGCTCCTCCTCGGCCGGAGGCCGAAGCTACCTTTTCTCACGAGCCCAAGAGCTCGAGAGGCCATCCGGTATTAATCCGGGTTTCCCCGGGCTATCCCAGTGCCGAGGGCAGATTACCCACGTGTTACTCACCCGTTCGCCGCTGTCCCCATGGCCGAAGCCATGGTTCTCGCTCGACTTGCATGTGTTAAGCGCGCCGCCAGCGTTCGTCCTGAGCCAGGATCAAACTCTCCGTGAAGAGATCGTTTTGCGTTGGGCCTTCAGGCCCGTTGCAATCTCAATCAGTTAGAGCTTGAACTCAAAGTCAGATCCCCCTGCACCCCAGTTGGCAGGGATGCGGGTCATCCGACGGGTTCAGTTATGCCTCTCCCGGTCCGCGAACGGACACGGTCGAGGTTCTCGACGTTTCACGCTGTTGAGTTTTCAAAGACCGCGCTTCCCGGCCGGCTGCACAAAAAAGCCTCTGACTCGCAGAGGCTCATCGGTGTCTCGGAACTTCGTATCCGATCCTCCGAAGAGCTCTCCGTTCGTCGATTGCAGGGACTTTCCAGTGCCGCCTGGGTGGGCAGCCGATGAATAGTAGCAGCATCGGCCTCGCTGTCAAGCAGGGGCCGCGGCGGTCGACTCACTCTGGCAGAAAGCGCAGGAAGCGCCGCTTGCCGACCTGGACGAGCGCGCCCGCCAGGAGCTCGCGCGGTGCATCCAGCTCGGACACCGGCTCGCCGTTGATCCGAACTGCGCCGGCGGCGATCAGGCGGCGCGCCTCGCTCGTCGACGGCGCCAGCTCCGCGTCGGCGAGTACGGCCGGCAGGTGCAGCGGGTCGCCGTCGGGCAAGGGCCGCTCCGCGACCTCCTCCGGCGCCTCCTTGTGGCGCACCACGCGCGTGAAGTGGTCCTCCGCGGCGCGTGCCGCCTCCTCCCCGTGCGACCGCGCGACGATCCAGCGCGCGAGCGCGAGCTTTGCCTCCAGCGGGTCGCCGGCAGGAGGCTCCTGCTCCATGACCAGGCGGTACCACTCGGGCAGCTGGTCGTCGGAGATCCGCATCGTCCGCCCGAACTGCTCCTCGGGCGCCATCGTCAGCGGGATGTTGTTGCCGACCGACGAGCTCATCTTCGCCCCGTCCCACGAGAGCAGGAGCGGCGTCGTGAGCACGACCTGGGGCTCGAGGCCGTAGGCCTCCATGATCTCCCGCCCGGCGAGGAGGTTGTAGAGCTGGTCGGTGCCGCCGAGCTCGAGGTCGGACTCGATCGCCACCGAGTCGTAGGCCTGCATCAGGGGATACAGCAGCTCCGAGACCGAGATCGGCTCGCCGGCGGCGTAGCGCTTGGCGAAATCGTCGCGCTCGAGCAGCCGCGCCACGGTCATCTCGCGCGCGAGGCGGACCACGTCCGCGTACGACAGCTTGGAGAGCCACTCGCCGTTGTACCGCACCTCCGTCCGCTCCGGATCGAGCACGATCATCGCCTGGTCGAGGTACGCCTGGGCGTTACGGTCGATCTCCTCGTCGGAGAGCACGGGGCGCTCGGACGAGCGGCCTGACGGGTCGCCGATCCGCGTCGTGTAATCGCCAATGATCAGGACGCCGTCGTGGCCGGCGTCCTGGAAGGCGCGCATGCGCTGGAGCGGCACCGCGCGGCCGACGTGGATGTCCGGCGAAGTGACGTCGATGCCGAGCTTCACGCGCAAGGGCCGCCCGAGCCTCAACTTGCGCTCGAGCGCGCCTTCCGGCAGCACGTGCACGGCATTCCGCGTCAGGTCGGCCATCGGGAGATTCTGGCAGGACGCCCGAGTACACTTGTCCGCTTCGTGCGGCTACGCAGACGCAACGCCGGCGCGCCGCCCAGAAAACGGCGTCGCATTCGCAAGCTTCGCTTCCTCGCCCTCTCGCTGGTGCTGCTCCTGCTCGCCCTCGCGTCGTTCACCTACGGGATGGTTACCGCCGTCGCGAACCAGGCCTGGAAGCTCGAGGCCGCGCACCAGCAGGCGACGGAGCGCAACTCCTACATCTACGACCGCAGCGGCAACCGCGTGCTAGCCGTCCTGCGCGGGTCGCAGAACCGCGTCATCGTCAGCTCGGACCAGATCGCGCCGATCATGAAGCAGGCGATCGTGGCCGTTGAGGACCGCCGCTTCTGGGAGCACGACGGCGTCGACTTCCGCGCGATCCTGCGTGCGTTCTGGGCAGACGTCCAGCACAAGCAGGTCGTCGAGGGCGGCTCGACGATCACGCAGCAGTACATCAAGAACGCCTATATCGACAACACGCGCTCCATCGCGCGGAAGCTGAAGGAGGCGATCCTCGCCCGGCAGCTCGACCAGCGCTGGAGCAAGGACCGGATCCTCACGGAGTACCTGAACACGATCTACTTCGGGAACGGCGCCTATGGCATCGAGCAGGCGGCACGCACCTACTTCCAGCACTCGGCGGCGAAGCTCACGCTCCCCGAGGCGGCCCTGCTGGCCGCGATCCCGAGCGACCCGGCGGCCTACGACCCGGCGAGCAACCCGCGCGCAGCGAGGCACCAGCGCAACATCGCGCTGCTGCTGATGCGCGAGCAGGGGCTGATCACACGCCGCCAGTACCGGAACGCGGTCCGCACGCCGCCCCCCAAGCCGGACGACATCAGGCCGCCGGCGACCCAGAGCGAGGTCGGCCAGTACTTCACGAACTACGTGAAGCAGCAGCTGATCGACAAGTACGGCACGTCGACGGTCTTCGGGGGCGGGCTGCGCGTGCGGACGACGATCGATCTCGGGCTCCAGAAGGTCGCGCGGCAGGCGATCGACAAGTGGCTCACGAATCCGAAAGGCCCGACCGCCGCGCTGGTCGCGATCGACCCGCGAACGGGCGATGTGCTCGCGATGGTGGGCGGCAAGAACTTCCGCCGCAGCCAGTTCAACCTGGCCGTCCAGGGCGAGCGGCAGCCCGGGTCGTCCTTCAAGCCGTTCGTGCTCGCCGACGCGCTCGACCAGGGGATCGCACCGGAGACCACGTTCGCCTCGAAGCCGGTCGACATCCCCTTCGACAACAAGATCTGGCACGTGACGAACTACGAGGGCGACTACCTCGGCTCGGCCGACCTCAAGACCGCGACGACCTACTCGGACAACTCGGTCTACGCCCAGCTGACCGCGACCGTCGGCCCCGCGAGCGTGGCCCGCATGGCGCACCGGCTCGGAATCAAGAGCCCGCTCAACGCGTACCTCTCGATCGGCCTCGGCGCGGAGGCCGTCAACCCGCTCGAGATGGCGCGCGCGTACGCCACGTTCGCGCACGGCGGGCAGCGCACCGACGGCTTCGCGTTCGGCAACCAGCCGCGCGCGATCAGGTGGGTCGGCGAGCAGACGAAGACGAACGGGCAGATCCACATGCTCAACCTGAACAAGCCGGTGTACCGGCAGGTGCTCGACCCGACGAAGAACGCCGTGCTCACGAGCATCCTCCAGACCGTGCTCCAGTCCGGGACGGGCCGTGCGGCCCAGCTCGGCGGCGGCTGGAGCGCGGCCGGGAAGACGGGGACAACGGAGAACCACGGCGACGCGTGGTTCGTCGGCTACACGCCGCAGCTCGTCACCGCCGTCTGGGTCGGCTACCCCAACCAGCTCAAGCCGATGCTGACCGAGTACCACGGCGACCCGGTCGCCGGCGGCACCTACCCGGCGCTGATCTGGAAGTCGTTCATGCTCAAGGCGCTCAAGGATCAGCACGACACGCCGGAGCCGTTCCCGTCGGTCTCGGCGCTCTACGCGTCGCCCAGCTACGTCGTGTACCGCAACGGGAAGCTCGAGCGCGACAACGGCATCTGCAAGGGCGCGTTCAAGGTCTGGACGTTCAGCGAAGGCGGTCCGTCGCGCACGGCCAACTGCCGTGCGAACGAGGTGCAGGTGCCGAACCTGATCGGCGCGCGCCGCACGGCGGCCGTGTCCCGGCTTCAGGCGCAGCCGCTCAAGCCGCTGATCGTCTACAAGGCTGCGCGGCCGCGCCAGTGGCCCAACACGGTGGTGGCGCAGATCCCGAGCCCGGCCCGCCGGCTCGTCGCGAACGACACCGTCACGCTCATCCTCGCCAAGCCGCTCCACGGCATCGTCCCGCGGCTCGTCGGGCTGCCGCTGAACGTTGCGCTGCCGAAGCTCGCGAAGCTGAAGCTCTCGCCGAACGTGCGCCCGAGCAATGCCGCCTCGAGCCGCCGCGTCCTCCGCCAGTCGCCGCAGCCCGGCGTGGCGGCGGCTCCCGGGATGCGCGTCAGGCTCGTGGTGCGGGGCGGCTGACGAAGCGCGACCCGGCCACCAGGTAGCGCCACGGCCTGTCGGCCGCCTTCGTGATGCCGATCCGCGGCGCGCGCGCGACCTCGACGGGCGCTGTCGGCGGAAGGAGGTCGAACGGCGGGCGGTCGAGCGGCAGGCCGTCGTGCTCCCGCGTCACGCCGAGCGCCTGACAGAGCCGTCCCGGCCCGGAGCAGAGCAGACGCGGGCTCTCGACACCCCGCCGTTCCGCCATCACCTCCACCCCGTGGGTCGGCTCCAGCGCGCGGATGAGGACGGCCTCGGCCACGCCCTCGCCGGCACAGGTCAGGTTGAGGCACCAGTGGATGCCGTACGAGCGGTACACGTAGGCGTGCCCGGGCGGGCCGAACATGGTCGCGTTCCGCTCCGTGCGCCCGCGGTAGCCGTGCGCGGCCGGATCCTCGTGGTCGTAGGCCTCCACCTCGACGATCGGGCCGCCGACGCCGTCGACGAGCAGCGTGACGCCGAGCAGCTCCGGTGCGACCTCGTGCACCGAGCGCGCGAAGAACTCGCGGCCGAGGCTCACTCGCGCGCCCGCCGCGCGTCGTAGTGGACGAGCGCCGGCATCGCCAACGCGACGACGCCCGTGCCGAGCACCGTGAGGATCCCGCCCGACACGATCGAGAAGCGCACGCTGGTCAATGCCGCGACGGTTCCCGCCTCGACGTTGCCGAGCTGAGGCGTGCTCGCCACCTGGGCAAGCTCGATGCCGGACAGCCGGCCGCGCAGGTGGTCGGGCGTGGCCGCGAGCAGAATCGAGTTGCGCAGGATGGCGCTGACGTAGTCCGCCGCGCCGGCGGCGGCGAGCATGACGAGCGCCAGCCACAGCGTCGTCGAGAAGCCGAAGCCCACGAGCGCCGCGCCCCAGAGCGAGGCCGCGATGCACACTCCGACTCCCTGGCGGCGAACGTGCTGCACCCAGCCGGAGGAGACTGACGCGGCGAACGCCCCGGTGTACGGCGCGGCGTAGAGGAAGCCGAGCGTTCCGGCGCCACCGCCGAGCCCGGCGGCGAACGCCGGCAGAAGCGCGTTGGGGAAGCCGAAGAACATGGCGTTCGAGTCGATGACGAAGATGCCGAGCAGCTCCTTGCGCGTCCGGACGTAGCGCAACCCGTCGAGGATCGAGCGCCAGCTGGGGCGGTCGGCGCCTGGCGCCGCCGGTAAGGACGGCAGCAGCCAGATGACCACGAACGACGCCGCAAACGTCAGCATGTCGAGCGCGAAGGCCCCGGAGAGCCCGACGGCGGCGATGAGCAGGCCGCCGAACGCCGGCCCGGCCGTCCGCGCGAGCGTGAAGATGACGTCGTCGATCGCGAGCGCCGCGGTCAGCTTGTCCGGGGGCACGAGGCTCGGCGTCAGCGCGTTTCGGGTGGGGCTCTGGAAGCCGTAGGCGGCCGTGCCGAGCAGCTCCGCCGCGAACAGCACGGGCACGCTCGGGTCGGCGAGCAGCGAGTTGGCGAGCAGACCCAGCGTGACGAGCGCCAGGCCGACGTCCGAGAGCAGCAGCAGCTTCCGCCGGTCGACCGCGTCGGCGACGGCGCCGCCGTAGAGCGGGACGACGAGCAGCGGGATGAGCGCGGCGATGCCGAGGAGGCCGACGACGAACGTGGAGCCCGTGTCGCGGTAGACCTGGTACGGGATCGCGACCGCGGTGATCTGGCTCCCGATCGCCGAGATGCCGGTGCCGAACCAGAGCCGGCGGAACGGCTTCGACATCCGGAGCGGCGAGGTGTCGATCGGGACTCGGCGCAGCCAGCCCGCAAACCCGGGCCGCTCTGCCTCGAAGCCCTCGGGGTCGAGCGGTGCGTCGTTCAGAAGAGCTGGTCGTCCGAGGACGTCGACTCGAGCAGGTGGCGCGCGCGGCGCGACAGGTCGGGCAGGTCGACGCGGCCGCGTTCGGCGTCCTGCACGATGCGCTCGGCGAGAGCCAGGGCCTCCTCGACCAGGTCGTTCCCCCGGTCGGCGCTCGCGCCCATCGCGAGCAGGATCGAACGCTCGGTGCGCCCGGCGATCAGCGGCTCGGCGACGCCCTCCACCCAGACGCGCGTGCGACGCCCGCCCCCGCGGTCGTCACCGATGAGCGGCTCGAGCGCGTAGATCTTGTCGGCCCGTGCGTACTTCCCGAAGCCGAGGAACACCATCTTGGGTGCGCCGTCAGCCACCCGCATTCACGACGTCGGACAGCACCTCGGCCACGTAGGCCTGGTCGTCCTCGGTGATGTCGGTGAAGAACGGCAGCGCCAGCGTGCGCGTCGCCGCGTCCTCGGCCACCGGGCACATGCCCTCGTGGAACCCGTACCGGTCGCGGAGGTACGGCTGCAGGTGGACGCACGGCACGTAGTGGCCGGCCTCCACCCCACGCGCGCCGAGGTTCGCGCTGATGAAGTCCCGGTCGAGCCCGCCGTCGAGCTTGATCACGTAGACGAACCAGGAGCGGACGTGCTCGTCGTCGTCCGGGTACGGCACCTCGACGCCGTCGATGCCGGCGAGCAGCTTCCCGTAGCGCGCGGCGGCCCGGTCGCGCGCCGTCAAGATCTCGTCGAGACGCTCCAGCTGCGCGACGCCGAGTGCCGCGGCGACGTCGCTGATCCTGTAGTTGAAGCCGAGCCGCACGTGGTTGAACCAGCGGGCGTCGTATGAGCGGCCGTGGTTGCGCAGGCTCTTCAGCAGGTGCCACAGCTCCTCCGAGTGCGTCGTGACGATCCCGCCCTCGCCCGTCGTCATCTGCTTGTTGGGATAGAAGGCGAAGACGGCCATGTGCCCGTGGGATCCGATCTTGCGCCCCTTGTACTCGGC
>DASTZE010000192.1:0-8427 GCA_035764425.1 Gaiellaceae bacterium | reverse complement strand
CCTCCGCAAACCGGTCCGTCCCATAACCAAGCTGTGTCGATTACCGCGACCACGCTTCCGGGGGTCGCGGGCCGCCGATGGGGGCTCGTCGGCCTCGTTGCCTCGGGGCGCGCTCTTCGCGTCGTCAGCCCGGCGCTCGGCCGCACGCAGACGGCGTACGTCTAACTCCCGCCCGGGTACCTGCGCATCCACACCGGCGCTACCCGGTCGTCTACCTGATGCACGGCTTCGCGGGCCGGCCGCTACTCGCCTTCGGCGCCGCTCGTGGCGGGTGCGGCGGCCATCGCCGGCCGCGGCGAGGAGCCCGGGGTGGCGCCTGGCTTGACCGCCACGGCGGCCGCCCGTACGATTGACTGACGAGTCAATCGACTGCAGAGGAGGACTCGGTGGCGACCATCGAAGAGGCCGTCGCGGCCGGCGTTTCGTTCGCGCTGTCCGACGAGCAGCGCGCGCTGCGCGAGCTGGCGCGCGAGTTCGCAGAGCGTGAGATCCGGCCGCGCGCCGCGGAGTACGACGAGAACTCGACCCACCCGGCCGACGTCGTCGCCAAGGCGCACGAGGTCGGGCTGATGAACCCGCACGTCCCGCAGGAGTACGGCGGCCTCGGCCTGCCCGGCTTCGACGGGATGCTCATCGGCGAGGAGCTCTCCTGGGGCTGCGCCGGCATGGCGGTGTCGATTACCGCGAACACGCTGGGCTCCGGCCCCGTGCTGCTGGGCGGCAGCGACGAGCAGAAGCGCGAGTGGCTGACGCCGCTGCTGGAGGAGCCGATCCTCTGCGCCTTCGGGCTGACCGAGCCGGATGCCGGCTCAGACGTCGCCCGGATCAAGACGACCGCCGTCCGCCGGGGCGACGAGTACGTCCTGAACGGCTCGAAGACGTTCATATCCAACGCAGGCCACGCGGCGTGGACGGTCGTGTTCGCGAAGACCGACCCGGCGGCAGGCCACCGCGGCCTGTCTGCCTTCATCGTCCCCATGGACACGCCCGGGGTCGTCATCGAGCAGCATCTCGACAAGATGGGCCAGCGCTCCACCGATACCTCGGCGTTCTCCCTGACCGACGTCGCCGTCCCGGCGGCCAACCGGCTCGGCGAGGAGGGCGACGGCTTCAAGATCGCGATGCAGACGCTCGACGTCACGCGCCCCGGCACGGCCGCAGGTGCCGTCGGCGTGGCCCAGGCGGCGTACGAGTACGCGGTCGACTACGCCAAGCAGCGCGTGACATTCGACGTGCCGATCGCGATGCACCAGGGTGTCAACTTCTTGATCGCGGACATGGCCACCGAGATCGAGGCTGCACGGCTGCTCGTGTGGCAGGCGGCCTGGATGCTCGACAATGGCTACGGCCGCAAGGCGACGCTCTACTCCTCCTTCGCGAAGCGCTTCGCCGCCGACACGGCGATGAAGGTGAGCACAGATGCCGTCCAGGTGCTAGGCGGATACGGCTACATCAAGGAGTACCCGGTCGAGAAGCTCATGCGCGACGCGAAGCTCTTCCAGATCTACGAGGGCACCTCGCAGATCCAGCGCCTCGTCATCGCGCGCGAGATCTTCATGCCGAGCTCGTAAGGAGATTTCGGGAAGAAAAGGATCGACGCACGTCGCGGCTAACCTTTCGTCGTGGCGGTCGACGCGCGGGTTCGTACGGTCCCCGTCCGCCGTCGGCGGTCCGTCGGCGCGCGCGCTGTGCTGTGGACCGTAGCGGTCGTCCTGGCAGTCGGGCTCGCGGTTGTGGGGCTCGGCTTCGCATTTGCGGGGTCGGACTCGACGCTGCCCGCTGGCACGAAGGTCGCCGGCGTCGATGTCGGCGGGCTCTCGACCAACGAGGCAACACAGCTCCTCGAGCGGCGCGCCGACGCCGTCGCGGCCGTTCCCATCACCTTCACCGCCGGCGTGAAGCGCTGGAGGCTCTCGGCGAAGAAGCTCGAGCTCCAGGTCGACTGGGCTGCCGCCGTCCGCTCCGCCCGGCAGAACGGCGTCGGTTTCGGCCCCGTCCAGGGGCTCCGCCGGCTCGGCGTTCGCATCTTCGGCGCCGAGGTGACGCCGCCCACCCGGGTCTACGCGCCCGCCCTCAACTACTACGTCGACCGCATCGAACGCGGTCTGAACGCCGCGCCACAGAACGCCTCGGTCGAGCTCCGTGGCCTTCGCCCGAAGATCGTCGCCGCCCAGGATGCGATGACGCTCGACCGCGCCTCCGCGGAGGACGTCCTCGTCCGCGCGCTCTCCGGCTTCGAGCGCGGCCAGCAGGTGGCGCTTCCCGTCGTCGTCCGTCCGGCGAAGGTCCAGGCCGTCCAGCTCCAGCGCGCATACGTGCAGACGCGCCTCGCCGTCTCGGCGCCGGTTCGCCTCCGGCTCGGGCAGCGCACGTGGCGGCTCCCGCGCTGGCGCGTCGCCCAGCTGCTCCAGCTTCCCGCCGACGGCTCGCGCAAGCTCACCGTCGGCGGCGCGGCCGCCACGACCTACTTCGCGAAGCTCGGCAAGCGCGTCGCGCAGAAGCCCGTCGACGCCGGGTTCGCCGTGCACACGAACGGCCGGGTCAGCATCACGCCGGCCAGGCCGGGCCGCGAGCTCGACGTGCGCGCGGCCGCCGCCGCGGTGCTCGCCGCCGCGCTGTCGCGCACCGACCGGACGGCCGCGCTGAAGATCGTCTCCGCGGCGCCAGAGCGCACGACAGCCCAGGCGCAGGCGATGGGCATCAAGAAGGTCGTCTCGAGCTACGAGACGATCTACGGCGGCGACGCCAACCGCATCCACAACGTGCAGCTCGTCGCACACCTCGTGGACGGCGCGCTGATCGCGCCCGGCAAGGAGTTCTCGTTCAACGCCACGACCGGCGAGCGCTCAGCGGACAAGGGCTTCCTCGAGGCGCCCGTCATCGTCAACGGCGAGCTGCAGACCGGGCTCGGCGGCGGCGTCTGCCAGGTGTCGACGACCGTCTTCAACGCCGCATTCGAGGCGGGCCTGCCGATCACGGCGCGCACCAACCACGCGCTCTACATCAGCCACTACCCACAGGGGCGCGACGCGACCGTCAACTACCCGGACGTCGACCTCAAGTTCGTGAACGACACGGGCCACTGGCTGCTGCTGCGGACGTTCGTGGGCTCCTCCTCGCTCGTCGTCAACCTGTACGGGACGCCGACGGGCCGCAGGGTCGAGGCCGAGACGGGGCCGCTGAACATCACCGGACCGGTGCCGGTCAAGCGCATCTCGGACCCGTCGCTGCCGAAGGGCAGGCAGGTCATCCAGGAGTACGGCCAACCGCCGCGCTCGACGAGCGTCACGCGCACCGTCTACGCGCCGAACGGCAAGGTGCGGTCGAGGACGACGTGGTACTCGTCGTACCGCGGCGAGGCTCAGGTGGTCCTCGTCGGCACGAAGGCGAAGCCCAAGCCCAAGGATCAGGGCACGACGACGACGTCGACGACGACCACCCCGACTACGACCACGACGCCGACGACGTCTACGACGGGCTAGGGGACTTCGATCGCTCCGCGGCCGTGATCGCCTCCGCCAGGTAGGCGGGCACACGGGTCGGGACGAACGTCTGCGCGTCGACGCATGCGTGGCCGGTCCAGCCCTCCGCGATAACGGCGTCGCCACGCGTCAGGTGGTACTCGAAGCGGAAGCGGGCGCCGCGCAGGCCCGTGCAGCGGACGCCGATCGTGATCACGTCGTCGAAGCGTGCCGGCCCGAGGTAGCGCGCGTGCGCCTCGGTCGTGAGCGCCTCGACGCCGCGCTCCTGGAGCCCGGGGTAGCCGCCGTCGAAGCGCGCCAGGTAGTCGACGCGTGCGACCTCGAACCACACGAGGTACATCGCGTGGTGGGCGATGCCTTGCGCGTCGGTCTCGGCGAAGCGGACGCGCACCTCGGTGTGGAACTTGAAGGTCTCGGTCATGGCAGGGTGACGAGCCTAATGCGACTCGACCACGACCTGTGAGCGTCGAGCGCCTGGCGGAGGCGCTGCGCGAGACGGGCCCGGCGCTCGTCCTGACCGGGGCCGGGGTCTCGACGGAGAGCGGGATCCCGGACTTTCGCTCGCCCACGGGGATCTGGGCGCGGTACGACCCACTCGAGTACGGCTCGATCCAGACCTTCCGCCGCAACCCCGAGCGCGTCTGGGAGTTCTACGGTCCGCGCTACCGGATGCTCACGCAGGCGGAGCCGAACGCCGCCCACTACGCCATCGCCGAGCTCGAGCGCCGCGGCCTGGTGGGAACGTTGGTCACGCAGAACATCGACCGCCTGCACGAGCGCGCGGGAAGCCGGGACGTGATCGAGGTGCACGGCTCGATCCGTACGGCGACCTGTCCAGCGTGCGGCCGCCTGCACACGCTCGACGAGGTGCTCGCGCTGATCGAGGACGGCGCGCCGCGCTGCCTCGATTGCGCGACGGTGGTCAAGCCCGACGTCGTCTTCTTCGGCGAGCTGCTGCCGCCCGGCGCGATGGAGCGCGCCTCCGAGCTCGCGGCCGGCGTGCGCCTGCTGCTCGTCGTCGGCTCGACACTCGAGGTGTATCCCGTCGCGGGCCTGCCGCTCGAGACCCTGCGCGCGGGTGGGCAGGTCGCGATCGTCAATCGCGGCCCGACCGCGTTCGACGGGCGAGCTGCGATCCGGATCGAGGGCAGCGCGGGCGAGATGCTTGCGCGAGTTGTGGACCTCGTCGCGGAGAGGAATACGATGCAGCGATGACGCAAGGAGGACGAATGACGACGCTGAACGAGACCGCCCGGGCCCTGGTCGCGCCCGGCAAGGGCATCCTGGCCGCCGACGAGAGCACGGGCACGATCAAGAAACGCTTCGACTCGATCGGCCTGGAGTCGACCGAGGACAACCGGCGCGCCTACCGCGACCTGCTGTTCACGACGGAAGGCGCCGAGCAGTTCATCAGCGGCGTGATCCTGTACGACGAGACGATTCGCCAGCAGGCGCTCGACGGGACGCCGTTCCCGACACTGCTCGAGCAGAAAGGGATCATCCCCGGCATCAAGGTGGACATCGGCGCGAAGCCGCTCGCAAATGCGGCGGGCGAGACGGTGACCGAGGGTCTCGATGGCCTGCGCGAGCGGCTGGAGGACTACCGCGGCCTGGGCGCACGCTTCACGAAGTGGCGCGCAGTGATCTCGATCGCAGAGGGCATTCCGAGCGAGTACGCAGTCTGGGTCAATGCGCACGCGCTAGCGCGCTACGCGGCGCTGGCACAGGAGGCCGGCCTCGTCCCGATCGTCGAGCCAGAGGTACTGATGGACGGTGACCACACCATCGAGCGCAGCTTCGAGGTCACCTCACGGACGCTCCACGCCGTCTTCACCGAGCTCCGCGATCAGCGCGTCGACCCGGAGGGCATCCTGCTGAAGCCGAACATGGTGCTCTCGGGCTACTCGAGCGCGCACCAGGCCACGCACGACGAGGTCGCCGAGCACACGCTGCGCTGCTTCTACCGGCACGTGCCGGCCGCTGTCCCCGGCATCGTCTTCCTGTCCGGCGGACAGTCGGACGAGGACGCGACCGCCAACCTGAACGCGATGAACGCACGCGGGCCCCACGCGTGGGAGCTGTCGTTCTCGTACGGCCGCGCGCTCCAGGCGCCCGCCCTGAAGGCGTGGGGCGGCCAGG
Source organism: Gaiellaceae bacterium (assembly GCA_035764425.1). Taxonomy (GTDB): domain Bacteria; phylum Actinomycetota; class Thermoleophilia; order Gaiellales; family Gaiellaceae; genus JACVRM01. Next base: position 2,806 of record DASTZE010000192.1, on the reverse strand, counting down.
AGGCGAACGTGCCGGCCGGCCAGCAGGCCTACTACCACCGCGCGAAGCTCAATGGCGCGGCGCGGGATGGCAACTACAGGGAGGAGATGGAACGCGAGCCCGTCGCCGCATAGCGGCATGCTGACCCCGGCCGGCCGGGCGGCCTCCGAATCAGGCGGCTGCGCGGCGGAGCGGCTTCTCTTCCAGCACAGCACGGCAGTCGGCGCAGCGGATGCGCTCGACCTCGTACGGAATGCCGTGGCGCTGGCCGAGAACGTGCTCCTTGACGGCCTGGTGGTTGTGCACCGCCTGCGCGGATGTCCCCACGAGTCTCACGATACGTAGGACGTCGGCATGCGCCAGGAGTTGTCGGCACATCGTCACCTTTTGGTGACCATTTTGTTACCTCTGGCCGGGCTCGCGGTTGCGGGCTCGACGGCGGACGCGTCGGGCCGGCGGGCGTGGCCGGGCTGTGCGGCCGGTGCCGTCCAGCGGATGGGGAACGGCAGTCGCGCCTACGTCGCCGTTGCGGGCAACGCCCTCGCGGCCCGAACGACGCCCGGCGGCCGGGTCATCGCGCGGTTCGACACCTATAACGAGAACGCGTTCCCGACGCTCTTTTCCGTGCGCGCGCGGAAGCTGGATGCGCACTGCCGCGCGTCGTGGTACCTCGTCCAGCTGCCGCTGCGCCCGAACGGCCGCACCGCGTGGGTGGCCGCGCGGCGGGTGAGGCTCGCCTCGGTCACGACGCGGATCGACGTCGACCTGTCCAAGCGCCGCCTGCGCCTCTACGTCTCCGGGCGCGAGGACCTGACGACGCGGGCGGGCATCGGTGCGCGCGGCACGCCGACGCCGGTCGGCCGCTTCTACGTCAACCAGATCCTCGTTCCAGCGAGGCCGTTCGGCCCGTTCGGCCCGGCGGCCTTCGGCGTGTCTGCATTCTCGCCCGCGCTCGCGAACTGGGCGCAGGGCGGGCCGATCGCCATCCACGGAACGAACGATCCGGGCTCGATCGGGGCCGCCGTCAGCCACGGGTGCATCCGCATCTCGGATGCGGCCGCGCGCAGGCTGTACCGGCTCGTGCTCGCCGGGACACCCGTCTTCATCCACCGCTAGCTTCGGTAGGGTCCTGGGATGGCTGAGTCGCAGAACATCCTGGGCCGCCTGGCCGACGCCGGCGAGGAAGCGATCTCGAAGGTGAGCGAGATGCCGGCGCTGCACCGGCTCGCGACCACGATGACGACGCTCCGCGAGCGCTCCGACGAGATGCAGAAGCGCCTGCGCGGGCTCGACGACGTCGAGAAGCGGCTGACCGCGCTGGAGAAGAAGGTCGACGCGCTGGCGAAGCCGAAGCGGACGACCCGCACCTCGTCCGCCGGCAAATCGAAGTCCTCGAGCTCGCCCGGTGCGAGCTCGGCCAAAAGCGGCAGCTAGCCACCACGCGCGAAGGCGCGTCCGACTTTGAATCCCGACGAAAGTCGTCATGGCCGGCGAAGCCGGCCGGACTTTCGGCGGTTAAGGGACGCGCACCGGCAGCGCGCGGGGCACGACGTCGAAGCGCGCCGGCGTCGTCCCGGGCTGCTCGCCGTCGAGTTCGATCGGCAGGGGCTGGGCCGACTCGACGCTGACGGTCGAGCCGCGCAGCAGCTCCGCCCGCGGGTGCGGGAGGAACGTGCCGCGGTAGAGCTTGTGCAGGTTCATAGCCAGGTCCCGCTTGGTCACGTCGCCGATCAGGAGCACGTCGAACAGCCCGTCGTCGGGGAGTGCGCCGGGCGTCAGTCGCATACCGCCGTTGTGGTACTCGGTGTTGCCGACGAGCACGTCCTCCATCAGCCCCTGGCGGTGCTCGGAGTCCACGGTGATCTCCAGCTCGACGTTCGTCCAGCGGGTGAACACGCCGAAGGTGGCGACCAGGCCGGCGACGCGGCCGCCCAGCCGCTTGGACGTCGTGTTGAGCCGACGCGCAACCGCGCCGCTCATCCCGACGCCGGCCATGCTGACGAAGTGCGAGACGGCCTCGGCGCCGTCCGGCCGGTGGTAGGTCACCCGGCCCGCGTCGAGCTCCCGCCGGCGCCCGTCGCGCAGCACGGTGAGCGCGTCGATGTCCGTGACGGGGATCCCGAGCGCTCGGACGAAGTCGTCGCCCGTCCCGCGCGGGAGCACGCCGAGGTCCGGCAGCGGCGTGTGTGTCGAGGAGAGCAGCCCGTTCGCGACCTCGTGCACCGTGCCGTCGCCGCCCACGGCCACGACCAGCTCGGCACCGTCGTTGGCGGCCCGCCGCGCGAGCTCGGCGAGCCCGCCCGGCCCGCTGCTCAGCTCGACGTGCGGGTCGAGGCCGAAGTCGCGGGCCTGGCGCTCGAGCTCCGGCCAGCGCTTGCCCGTGGCGCCGTTCGCCGACGCCGGGTTGACGAGGAAGACCGCGCCGCCCGGCGCCATCTCAGTGCGGGTCGGTCGCGGTTACCAGGGCCAGCTCGGTCATCTGGTCGACCGCCTCCTTCATGTCTTCGTCGGAGATGCGCACGAACTCGCCCTCGACGACCACGTCGCTGACGATCAGCAGGCAGCCCGTGCGGATCTTCCGGAGTGCGCCGACCGTGAACAGCATTGCCGCCTCCATCTCCACGGCGAGGACGCCGCGGTCCGACCAGCGCTGGTACTGCCCGCCGTCCGGGTTGTAGAAGACGTCGCTCGAGACGATCGGGCCGACGCGCACCGGCTTGCCCAGCTCCTTCGCGTGGTGGACGGCGCCATGGATCAGCTCCCAGTCCGCGGTCGGCGCGTGCGGCTCCCCGCCGATCAGGTGCGTCGCCGTCGCGTCGGCGGGCAC
>DASTZE010000191.1:0-18523 GCA_035764425.1 Gaiellaceae bacterium | reverse complement strand
TGCGTGAGGCCGCGCTCGCGCGGCTTCGGGTCACGCGGGGGCAGGTCGAGGAAGCCGTCAGATCCGAGCAAGGATTCCCTCCAGTCGCTTGTGCGCTTCTGCCTGGACGTCGTGGTAGAGCGAGTTGCCGTGCGCGTCGATCCCGACCGTGAGCGGGCCGAAGTCGCGCACCCGAAACTTCCAGAGGCACTCGGGCATGAGCTCCTCCCAGGCGACCTCCTCGATCTCCTCGATCTGCGTCGTCTCGAGCGCCGCCGCCCCGCCGACGATGGCGAAATAAACCATGCCGAGCCGCTGCATCGGCTCGATCGCCTGGTCCGGGAAGCCGCCTTTGCCGCAGATGGCGCGGACGCCGTACTGCGCGCCGAGCGGCTCGGTGAAACGCACCATGCGCGCGCTCGTCGTCGTGCCGATGCAGATCTTCTCGTAGCGACCTTCGCCGACCTTGCGGACGTTGGGCGCGGTGTGCAGGAGGAAGGCGCCGCGCAGATCCATGGGCGGCTCGACGCCCTGGTCGAAGATGCGGATCTGCGTCCGGTCGCGGATGCCGATGACGTGGCCCTGGACGACGACCTCGTCGCCGGCGCGGAGCTTCAGGATCTCCGCCTCGTCCGTGATCGGAAAGGTCACCTCATGTGTGGCCATGGCTAGCGGAGCCCCCTTGTGGGGTCAGACCCCGGTAGCACGGGTTGCGCAAAAAGTCTGTGCCGAATGTGTGACACGTCAGGCCTCCCGGTCGAACTCGACGGAGCCATCGACGGCGACGTGGGCCGTCGCGCGGCGCGCGGCCCAGCACTGGTAGTTGACCGCCACCGGGTTCAGGGTCATGTGCGTGTCGGCGTGCTCGATGTGGCACTGGAGCACGGTCACGTCTCCGCCCAGGCCCATCGGGCCGATGCCGGTCTCGTTGAGGAGCTCGAACAGCTCCTGCTCGAGCTGCGCGACGATCGGGTCCGCGTTGCGCGTGCCGACCGGCCGCGCGATCGCCTCCTTCGCCAGGTACATGGCGTAGTCGGCCGAGCCGCCGATGCCAACGCCGACGATGCCCGGCGGGCACGGCTTCCCGCCGGCGCCGACGATCGACTCGAGCACGAACTGCTTGATGCCGCGCACGCCCTCGGCGGGCACGCACATCTTCAGGAAACTCATGTTCTCGGAGCCCGAGCCCTTCGGCACGCACTTGACGTCGAGCCCGTCCCAGTCCGGCACGAACTCCCAGTGCACGATCGGCAGCCGGTGCCCGATGTTCGGTCCGGTGTTCTCGCGCGTAATGGTGTGCACCGCGTTCGAGCGCAGCGGATGCTCGAGCGTGGCCCGCGCGGTGCCGTCGCGCAGCGCCTCGTAGATCCGCGCGGGATGCAGCGGGAAGTGCTCGCCGACACGGCAGGTGTAGACCGCGATGCCGGTGTCCTGGCAGACGAGATTCGACTGCGAGTCCGCGATCTGGACGTTCTTGAGGATGGTCGACAGCACGCGCTGCCCTGGCACGGACGTCTCGCGCCCGGCGGCGTCCGCGAGCGCCTCGCGCAGGTCCTGCGGGATGTCCTTCAGCGACCAGACGTAGAGATGCGCCGCGGCGTCCTCGACTGCCTGCTGGATGTCGGTGGTGGTCAGCGTGGTCATGCGCGCGCGGCCTCGGCGGCGTGGGCGCCGGCGCGCCGCCCGAAGACGGTGCACTCGAGCAGCGAGTTGCCCATCATCCGGTTGCGGCCATGCGTGCCGCCCGCGATCTCGCCGCAGGCGTAGACGCCGTCGAGCGTCGTGCGCGCGTGCTCGTCGATGACGAGGCCGCCGTTCTGGTAGTGCAGCACTGGATAGGTCAGGATCGGCTCCTTCAGGGGGTCGATGCCCGCGGCACGGTAGCGGCGGAGCATGTAGGGCAAGGAGACGTCCGCATCCGCCTCGGGGATGCGCGTGGTGTCGAGGTACACGGCGGGACGGCCGTCCAGGGTCTCGACGCCGCGTCCGGCCTCGACCTCGCGCACGATCGCGGCCGAGACCTCGTCCCGCGGCGCGAGCGAGTCGGTGAACTCCTCGCGGCCGGCGTTGAGGAGCACGGCTCCGTACGCACGCGTCGTCTCGGGGATGGAGTACCCCTGCATCCCGGCCGGCCATGCGCCGCCATTCGGGTGGTACTGGAGCGCGTCGAGGTCGCGCGCCTCGGCGCCGAGCCCGAGCGCGATCTGCGTCACCTCGCCGGTGGCGCCCGGGTGGTTGGTCGAGAGCTCGCCGCGTTCCTCGGCCTCGCGGTAGCAGCGGCCACCGGCCGCGAGCACGACGGTCGCGGTGTCGATGTGGTGGTCCCCGACCCGTGCGCGCCAGCCGCCATTCGACCGTTCCAGGTCGAGCAGCGGCGCCTTCGTCAGCACCTCCGTCGACGAGGCCTCGACGGCGTCGCGCAGCGCCTTGGTGATCGCCTGTCCGGTGCGGTCGCCGACCTGGAGCAGCCGTTTGCGGCTCGCGCCGCCGCAGCGCGCCAGGCGGTAGCCGCTGTTCTCACGCGTGAACTCGACCCCGAGCTCCTCCAGCCAGTGGATCGCCGACGGCGCCTCCGAGGTCAGCACCCCGACGAGCCTCATCGAGGCCGTCTCGTGCGACGACCGCCAGACATCCTCGGCGTGGATCTCCGGCGAGTCGTCCTCACCGAACGCCGCCTGGATGCCGCCCTGGGCCTTCGCCGAGTTGCACGACTGCAGCGAGCCCTTGGCGGCGATCGCGACGCGCGCGCCCGCGCGCTCCGCCGATACCGCTGCCGCCAGCCCTGAGGCGCCGCTCCCGATCACGAGCACGTCAACGTGAGACGTCTCCGCCACGGCCGCCGATGCTATCAGGAGCGATGAATACCAGGCATTGCGCCCGCTTATCAGCAGCTGCCACCCGAGCCGGTAGTTGGCGGCTGTCACTCAATCGGGGGATTTGCGGTGAGCGCCCTTGCGGGGGTGAAGGGGGAGCGACTACCGTCGACGGCGACGAGAGGCGGCCGTTCCTGCGGCACGACCGCATGGGAAGTGGCCATGGCCACTCGGACAAGGGAGGGAGACGCATGCGCGTACGCATGCAGGCGTCCGTCGCGGGCATCCTCGTGACGCTCGCCGCTGCTCTGGTGACCGCGGCGACGGCAGTCGCCGCTCCGGGCGTGGACCCCACGTCCGTCAGCGTGACGCTCGCGCCGGGGGGCTCGACGACGCTGACGAAGACGGTGCATACACCGACCATCCCGCCGAACGCGGACATCCTGTTCCTGGCGGACACGACAGGGAGCATGGGCGGAGCGATCGCCAACGTGCGGACAAATGCGAGCTCGATCATGAGCCAGGTGCTCGCCGCGCAGCCGACATCGGAGTTCGGCGCGGCCGAGTACAAGGACGTCGGCGATCCGTTCGTGTACCGGCTCAACCAGGCGATCACCGCGAACACGGCGAACGTCCAGACCGGCATCAACCAATGGGTGGCGTCCGGGGGCGGTGACATTCCTGAGGCGCAGGTCAACGCGCTCTTCACGCTTGCAACCGACCCGGCCACGGCGTTCCGGCCGGGCTCGTCGTCCAGGTTCGTCGTCTGGTTCGGCGACGCGCCCGGCCATGACCCGAGCAACGGGCACACGCTTGTCCAGGCGATCGCCGCGCTCCAGGCGGCGCACGTGACCGTGATCGCGATCCCGGTGTCCGGCGGCGGAACCGGCCTCGACAGCACCGGCCAGGCGACGCAGGTCGCGACCGCCACGGGCGGCCAGGTGCTCGCGACCACAAACCCGACCGACGTCGCGAACGCGATCCTCGCCGGGCTCCAGAACCTGCCGGCGACGGTCAACTACACGACCAGCTGCTCGCCCGGCCTCACCGTCTCGCTGGCCCCGGCGCCGCAGACCGTGCCGAGCGGGACGGACGCGGTGTTCACCGAGACGATCTCGCTCAGCGCCAGCCCACCGGCCGGCGCCCTCAGCTGCACGGTTTCGTTCACGATCAACGGCTCCCCCGGCGGGCCTGCCTTCGTCGAGACGGTGCACGTCAACCGGCCGCCGGTCTGCAGCGGCGCGTCCGCCGGCCCCGACCTGTGGCCGCCGAACCACAAGCTCTCCGCCGAGCGATCGATCACCGGCGTGACCGACGCGGACGGCAACCCGGTGAGCATCACGATCAACTCGATCTTCCAGGACGAGCCGGTGAACGGGCTCGGTGACGGTAATACCAGTCCCGACGCGGTCATCAACGGCTCCAAGTTCCAGGTCCGGGCCGAGCGCTCCGGCCTCGGCGACGGCCGCGTCTACTACGTCAACTTCACTGCCTCCGACGGCGCGGGCGGCACATGCAGAGGGACGGCCACCATCGGCGTCCCGCACGACCAGGCGCACGACCCGGTCGGCGGCGGCCAGCTCTTCAACTCGATCCCCTAGGCCACCTCCCAATACAACAGCGAGGGCCCGCCGATGCGGGCCCTCGCTGTGCTGAGTTCGGGTTGTGACTACGCAGGGATCGGAGCGGTCTCGGGAGCCTCCGAAGCCGTCTCGGCCTCGTGGCCCACACGCGGCAGCCACTCGAGCCAGCGCGGCAGGTACCAGTTCCAGTCCCCGAGCAGCTTCATCGAGGCGGGCAGGAGCACCGCCCGGATGATCGTCGCGTCGATCAGGATGGCGGCGGCGAGCCCGACGCCGAACTGCTTCAGCATCAGGACGTCCAGCGTCCCGAAGATCGAGAAGACGAACACCATCACGATCGCGGCGCTGGTGACGACGCCGGCGGTCTGCTTGATCCCGTAGGACACGGCGTCACCGGTGTTCATGCCGCGGTCGTACGCCTCGCGGACCCGGCTGAGGATGAACACGTGGTAGTCCATCGAGAGCCCGAAGAGGATCACGAACAGGAAGATCGGCAGGAAGGCGATGACGCCGCCCGTGTAGGTGAAGCCGAGCAGGCCCTTCCCGAAGCCGTGCTGGAAGACGATCGTCAGGACGCCGAACGCGGCCGCGACGGAGAGCAGGTTCAGGACGATGGCCTTCGCGGCGATCACGATCGAGCGGAAGGACAGGAGCAGCAGGATAAACGCCAGGAGGAGCACGAACCCGAAGACGTACGGGGCGGAGTGCTTCATCTGGCTGTTGAAGTCGACCGACTGGGCGGTCTGGCCGTCGACGCCGACCCACTTGACGGCGTCGAGTTGCCCGACCGTCGCCGGGATGATGTGGTCGCGCAGCGTGTCGAGCGAGCGGATCGACGCCTGGTCGGTACCGCGCCCGTCCATCGAGAGGCTGACGATCTCGACGGTGCCGGCCCGGTTGACGTCCGTGCTGACCGGATCGTGCAGCCGCCCGGTGGCAAGCGCCTGGCCGACCATCGCCTTGATCGAGTTCTGGATCTCGGGCGTCCGGACGTTGTCGGCCTGGATCAGGACGTTCGCGGGGATCAGATCGCCGGGGAACGCCTTCTGCATCTTGTTGTAGGTCTGGATCGTGGACAGGTTCTGCGGGAAGGCATCCGCGCCCGGGACGACGAGCTTCATACCCAGAGCCGGAGCCGCGATCGCCAGCAGAACGGCAGTGGAGGCGACGGCCGACAGGACAGGCCGACGGAGGACGCGGTCGAGGATCGCGCCCCAGAAGCGGCCCTGGTTGCGCTGCTGCATGCGGCCGAGCCACGGGATGCGGCCCTTCTCGACCTTGTCCCCGAGGCGGCCGAGCAGTGCCGGCAGCACGGTGAGCGAGCCGAGGACGGCCGTGGCGACGACGATGATCGTGCCCATCGCGAAGCCGCCGAACGTCTTGTCGCCGGTGAAGAACATGCCGGACATGGCCGCCATGACGGTGAGGCCGGAGATGAGCACCGACCGGCCGGAGGTCGCGGCGGCGGCCTCGAGGGCGGCCTCCGGCGACTTGCCGGCGCGCCGTTCCTCACGCTCGCGCTTCAAGTAGAACATCGAGTAGTCCACGCCGACGGCGAGGCCGATCAGCAGGATCACGGCGAAGATGTTGCTGTCGACGGGGTACCACTGGCTCGCGACGCCGATCAGGCCCATGGTCGCGAACACCGAGGTGAGCCCGAGCAGCAGCGGGATGCCCGCCGCGACGAGTGCGCCGAACGCGAGCAGGAGGATGAGCAGCGTCACCGGGAGCGAGAGCTCGCCGGCCTTCGCCAGGTCCTTGCCGAAGACGTCGTTGATCTGCTTGTCGATAGACGCGTCGCCGGCCTCGTCGACCGTGATGCCCGGGTGGGCCTTCTGGAGCGCCGCGGTCGTGGCGAGCAGTGCCGGAACACGCTTATCGGCCTTGGTCAGGTCCTTCTCGCGCAGCTTGAATGTAACGAGCGCCGAATGGCGGTCGGTCGAGATCTGCCCCTCGTTGCCGGGAGCGTAAGGCGAGTCGACGCTCTTGACGTACGGCTTGCCGCCGAAGCGGGCGACCGTGTCGGCGACAGCGGCCTTGAACGCCGTGTCGCCGGTGGTAAGCGTCTTGCTCTGGATGAGGACGGTCTCCTCGGGGCTGTGGCGGAACTTGTCGTACGCGATCGCAGCGGCCTTGCCGGACTCGCCGTTGCCGCTCTTCTCTGCGATGAGGGTCTTGGTGCCGAGGGCGGTGCCGATGGCGGCCGCCAGGACGACGAACGCGAGCCACCCGAAGGTTGCGGTCTTCCAGTGGCTGGCGCTCCAGCGACCCATCCGGGCCGCGATGTTGTTGGAGCGCTTCAGAGGTGACATTTCGGGATCTCCTTGTGTGTGGGTTGGTGCTGCTCCCGGAGAATCGCGCACTGCGGCCGCCGTGTTAATGGAGCCACCAGGCGTCTGGGGGTGCGGTTTCCCGCACCGTGCCGGGCCGGTCGCCGGCCCACAATCCGGAAACACCCTGGTCCGTCCCTGACGCGAGCCGAGGGTCGCTACGGACGGCGAAGGCCCGCCGTGGCGGGCCTTCGCATGTTCGGTCGGGGTTGGAGGTCAGTGCTGAGGCTGCGCCGGCACCGGGAGCCGCACGGAGGCGCGTGGCGTCTCGTCGTGCTCGAGCCTCGGCAGCCACTCGAGCCACCGCGGCAGGTACCAGTTGCGGTCGCCCAGGAGCTTCATCGTCGCGGGCAGGAGCACCGCGCGGATGATGGTGGCATCGATCAGCACGGCGGCGGCCAGGCCGATGCCCATCTCCTTGAAGTCGATGATCGGGATCATCGCGAACACCGCGAAGGTGACGACCATGACGACGGCGGCGCTGGTCACGACGCCCGCGGTCCGCCGAATCCCGTGCTCGACGGCCTGCTCGTTGGAGAGCCCGCGGCCGTAGGCCTCACGGACGCGGCTCAGGATGAACACGTGATAGTCCATCGAGAGCCCGAACAGGATCACGAACAGGAACATGGGCAGCCAGGGCGTAATGCCGCCGTTGGAGTGGAAGCCCAGCAGGCTCTCGCCCCAGCCCCACTGGAAGGTCATCACGAGGATGCCGTAGGCGGCGCCGACCGAGAGCAGGTTCAGGATGACCGCCTTGCCGGCGACGACGACCGAGCGGAACGCTGCCGTCAGGAGCAGGAAGGCGAAGATCAGGACGAACCCGAAGACGAGCGGGGCCGACTTCAACATGCTGTTCTTCCAGTCCTCGTCGGCGGCGGTGAAGCCCGTGACCGCGTAGTCGACGCCGGAGACCTTGCCGAGCGTGTTCGGCAGGAGGTCGCTGCGCAGTGTGTGCAGCGCGGCCTTGGACGTCTTGTCCGAGCCGTTGCCGTCGAGCGGGATGTCCACGGTCGCGACCGTGCCGGCCGCGTTGGTGTCGACGACGATCGGGTTGTTCATCTGGCCGCTGGCCAGCGCCTCCCGCTTCAGGCTCGCGATCGCCTGCTGGACGCGGGCGGAGTTGACGCTGTCGGCCTTCAGGGCGACGCGGGCCGGCTCGTTGCCGCCGGGGAACGCGGCCTCGTATTTCAGGATCGGGGCCACTCCGTCGATGTTCACGTCCTTGGTGCTGGTCTGCGCGATGTTCATGCCGAACGCCGGGATCGTCAGGGCGACGAGCACGGCGCCCGCCGTCACGGCCGACAGGGCCGGGCGGCGAAGGACGCGCTCGAGCACGGCCTTCCAGAAGCGGCCCTCGCCGTCCTTCGACCGGAGTCGGTGCAGGAACGGGACCTTGCCCTGCTCGACCTTGTCGCCGAGCCGGCCGAGCAGTGCGGGAAGCACGGTCAGCGAGCCGATCATCGCGACGAGGACGACGAGCATCGTGCCGACGGAGAAGGACATGAACGTCTTGTCGCCGGAGAAGAACATGCCGGCCATGGCGATCAGGACGGTGAAGCCGGAGACGAGCACCGCCCGCCCCGAGGTTGCCGCGGCGGCCTCGAGCGCGGCGCGCTCGCCCAGGCCCCTGCGCCGCTCTTCGCGCTCGCGACGGAGGTAGAAGAGCGAGTAGTCGACGCCGACGGCGAGCCCGATCAGGAGGATGACCTCCGAGATCTGGTCGTCGACGGGGATCAGCTGGCTGGGAATCGCGACCAGGTAGGTGGTCGCCATCACGGCAGTGAGGGCGAGCAGCAGCGGCGCGATGGCCGCCACGGCGGAGCCGAACACGAACATCAGGATGATGAGTGTCAGCACGAGGGCGATCAGCGCGACCTTCGCGAGCAGGCCGTTGAAGGTGGCTTGGAACTTCTTCTCGGTCGAGACGCTTCCAAGCTCCTCGACGTAAAAGCCGGCATGGCGGGTCTCCGCCCGGTCGACGGCCTTGGTGATCTTGTCGATATACAGCGACGCCTGGTCGAAGTCGCCCTTCGGGACGAAGGTGACGAGGGCCGAGTGGCCGTCCTTCGAGATCTGTTCGGCGTTGGCCGGAGCCAGCGGCGACTTGATCTTGGTGACCTGCGGGAAGCGGTCGAGCGTGCGGGTGATGTCCGCCACCGTCGCCCGGTAGGCGGGGTCGTGGACGTTGAGCTTCTTGTTCTGGATGAAGACGACCTCCCCCTGCTCGTCGACCTTGGTCACGAAGCCTTCCTTGATGATCTTGTCGGCCTTCGCGGCCTCGCCGACGTTGCTGTCGGAGGTCTTGAGGGTGTTGGTACCGACCGCGGTGCCGATGGCAAACGACGCGACCACGAAGGCGAGCCAGCCGAACACGGCGGTCTTCCAGTGGCCTGCGCTCCAGCGGCCCATCCGGGCGGCGAGGTTGTTGGAGTGCTTGAGCGGTGACATTTCGGGATCTCCTATTTCTCTTGGGTTGGTGGAACGCCCCCACCATCCCCGCCTCGGTGAAAACCCGAAATGCGGCCAGCAGGCGTCTTGGGGTTCGGCCTCCCGCACCCTTCCGCATGGGCACGCCACGGCGTACCCTCGGCATGTGACGCGCGCCACGACTCTCGACGAGCCGGCGCTCCTCGAGCGCATGCAGCTCGTCGCCGAGGCGTTCCGCCCTTCGGCGCCGATCGACCGACGCGGCCTGTTCTCCGGGCGCACCGACCAGATCGCCGAGCTGTTCTCGGTGGTCGCGCAGCCGGGCCAGCATGCGGTCATCTACGGCGAGCGCGGCGTCGGCAAGACGTCGCTCGCCGCGGTCGTCGCGGAGCTCCTCGGCTCGAGCGGCGTCCTGACCGCGCGGACGACGTGCGACTCCGGCGACGACTTCTCGTCGGTCTGGCGGAAGGCGCTCGGCGAGATCGAGCTGCACCGCGAGAGTCGCGGCATCGGGTTCGCCGCCACGACGACGGACGTCGCGACGCCGGCCTCCGCGGTCCTCGGCGACGCCACCGTGACCCCGTACATGGTCGCGCGCGGGCTCGAGGCGCTCGCCCGGCCGAGGCCGCTCGCGATCTTCCTGGACGAGTTCGACCGGCTGTCGAGCGCGGACGACCGCGCGCTGTTCACCGACGCGATCAAGCTGCTCTCGGACCACGCCGCGGCGGCCACCCTGGCGCTCGTGGGCGTCGCCGACACGATCGACGACCTGCTGCGCGAGCACCGCTCGATCGAGCGCGCGCTCGTGCAGGTGCGCATGCCGAGGATGTCACGTGACGAGCTGGCCGAGATCGCCCGGCGCGGCATCGAGGCGGCGCAGATGACGATCGAGGACCAGGCCGTCGACCGGATCACGACGCTGTCTCAAGGCCTTCCGCACTTGACCCACCTGCTGACGCAGCTGGGCGCGCAGGCGGCCCTCGCGGAGCGCTACGCGAACGTCGGCATGCCGGAGGTCGACTTCGCGGTCGAGCGTGCGATCCAGCGCGCGCAGCAGAGCGTCACCGAGGCGTACCTGCGAGCCGAGCCGGAAGGCATCGCGCTCCTGGCAGCGGCGCTCGCCGAGGACGACGAGTTCGGGTACTTCAGCGGCATCGACGGGCTCGGCCGCCTGGTCGAGCTCGGCATCCTCGAGCAGCGCGGCGAGCGCTACCGCTTCGTCAACCCGCTGCTCCCGCCGTATGTGGTGATGCGCAGCGAGCTAGCCCCGTAGGAACGCGAGCACGATCACGCGGGGGTGTTAGCGGGTTCATTGCTGAGTAAGAGACCCCACCTTCGTCGCGATGAAGTCGGCGTAGGTCACGCTGGGATTTGGGCCTGTGCCCGCGGCTCCGGCTCCGTCAGCGCGGGAGCACCTGAGGCCCAACGAGGTTCCGTTACTCGTGATCTTCGCCCCGAAGAGGATCGGCAGCGATGCTTCTTGGGCGTCACCCGGGGTGTCTCCGGCCGTTGCGCTCGCACCTCCTGACCAGCCGGGGCCGGTGAGCGGGGCGCGCAGTTCGCACGAGACGCGCCAGTCGGAGCTGTCTGCAGCGCGGATTTCGACCTGGCCGCTGACGACGTAGTCGCCGGCAGGAAGGTTGCTCAGCGTGGCGATCCACCCCGCACCGCCCAAGCTTGACGCGGTGATCGGAAAGGCGGGATTCGTCGACCCGCCGCAAGCGAGAATGGAGCAGAAGCCGGTCTCATACGCATTTGAGGGACCGGTGGCTCCTTGCGCCCCCTGCGGACCCTGTGGGCCCTGCGGGCCGGTCGCCCCCTGCGGCCCGGCTGGTCCCGACGCACCCGTCGCGCCGCGTGGGCCCTGCGGCCCCCGGTTGCCCCTCAGCGCTGTGACCGCCTTTCCAGATAAGTCACCCTTCTGGAGCGACCCGTTGATCACCTGCGCGGAGCCGACGCTGTTCCTTGGAAGCAGCTTCGACACCGCCGCAAACGACGTCCCGCCCAAGGCGACGAACAAGGCGAGAACGGCGATCAGCATCGCAGCAGAGGGTCGCCGACCGCGAACGTCCATGATCCTCCTCCTTCTTCTCATCCGTTCGGGAGCCAGCCTTGGCCGGCGCCCTGACCCGATGCGAGCATTAGTGTGCGCGCGTCCCCTCGAGAGCATCGGTGATCCTCCTGATCTTGTAAAGCTCGACTCGGGATCGCGCTAGCCGCGCAAGAAGGCGAGCACGGCGAGCACGCGCCGGTGATCCTCGGTCGCCGGCGGCAGACGGAGCTTGGTGAAGATGCTCGTCACGTGCTTCTCGACGGCGCGCTCGGTGACGACGAGGCGCTGCGCGATGCCCTGGTTCGACCGGCCCTCGGCCATCAGCTCGAGCACCTCGCGCTCGCGCGGCGTGAGGGCGTCGAGCGGGTCCTCGCGCCGGCGGCGACCGACGAGCTGCGTCACGAGCGCCGGGTCGAGCGCCGACCCGCCCTCGGCGACGCGCCGCACCGCGGCCACGAACTCCTCCACGTCGGCGACGCGGTCCTTGAGCAGGTAGCCGACGCCCTCGGCACTGTCGGCGAGCAGCTCCATGGCGTAGCCGGGCTCCACGTACTGGGAGAGGACGAGCACGCCGACGCCGGGATGGTCTGTGCGGATCTGCTGCGCCGCGCGCAGGCCCTCGTCGGTCTGCGTCGGGGGCATGCGAATGTCCGTGATCACCACGTCGGGGCTGTAGCTGCGCACCTTCAGCAGGAGGTCGTCGGCATTGGAGGACTGCCCGACCACGTCGAAGCCGGCGTCGGCGAGGAGCCGGGCGATGCCCTCGCGCAGGAGCACGGAGTCCTCGGCAAGGACGACTCGGGTGTGCGCCTCGAACGGCGCGTCCGCGGTGTCCGTGCGCAGTGCGGCGAAGTCGCCCTCGAGGCCCTCGGCGACGAGCTGGTAGATCCGCTCGGGCCGCGGGAGGCCCCGGAGCTCGTGTTCGCCCAGGTCGCGGAACTCCGCTTCGCCGAGTGGCGCGACAAGGTCGTGCGCCGACTGCGACACGAGGACCTGGCCGCCGTGCCCGGCCGTGCAGATACGCGCCGCGCGGTTCACGTCGAGCCCGACGTAGCCGCCCTCGGCCTGCGTCGGCTCACCCGTGTGGATGCCGATCCGCACACGCAGCGGACTGACTGCGAGCGCGCGCTGGGCGTCGGCGGCAGCATGCACGGCGTCCCGCGTGCTCGCGAAAACGGCGAACGTCTCGTCGCCGCGCGCGTCGACCTCGTGGCCGCCGCGACCCTCGACGGCGTCGCGTATCAGCCGCCGGTGCTCCGCCATCACGGCGGGATAGTCGTCTCCGAGCTCCTGGACGTGTCGCGTCGAGCCCTCCACGTCGGTGAAGAGCAGCGCCACAATGCCGGTCGGCAGGGCCACCGGCTGATCCTAAGCTGCTCAGACGGGCTGCGGGACGCGCCGCCCGGCGGCCACGCTGGGATCCGCCGGCGCGTACGCGAAGGGGTGCTCGAAGGCGTCGAGCGCGTTAATGGTCGGCACCTCGATCTCGAAGCGCTCGCCGGTGCGGGCATCGTCGACCACGATGACGACGCGGTTGCCGTCCTCGTGCCAGAGGAGCGTCACCTCGAGGCCGTCGCCGGCGCGGTGGGCGAGCTCGCGAACGGTAGTGGGATCGATGGTCGGCATGTGAAGTCCTCTCTTGCGGTTCATTGGGTAGACCCAGGCTTGCACCGAAGCTCATCGGTGGCCATGTGGCCAGCAGGCGTCTTGGGGTGGGGTCAGCCCTACTACTGCTAGGCGGTCGGAATCTCGGCCACTACCCGTGTGCCGCCGCCCTCGGGGCTGTGTACCGACAGGCTACCGTCGAGAGCTGCGACTCTGTCGACCAGCCCTCGGAGGCCTGAGCCCTTGGTGGGATCGGCGCCCCCACAGCCGTCATCCGCGACCTCGACGATGGCTCTGCCGTTCGATCGCGCCACCGAGACCCGGACGCTCGAGGCGCCGGCGTATTTGGCGACGTTCGTGAGCGCCTCCGCCACGACGTAGAACGCTGCCGCCTCGACGGGAGCCGGCAGGCGCTCCTCCGGGATATCGCCGAGTTCCACGGGAATCGGGGCGCGGTCCGCGAGGGACTCGAGTGCTGGGCCGAGGCCGCGGTCGGTGAGCACGGCAGGGTGGATGCCGCGCGCGAGCTCGCGGAGCTCCTCGAGCGCGAGCGCCAGCTCGGTGCTGGCGCCGGCGAGCAGCGCCTCCGACGCCTCTGGGTCGGTCGTGAGCCGCGCCTGCGCGAGCCTGAGCGAGAGCGACAGCGAGACGAGCCGCTGCTGGGCGCCATCGTGCAGGTTGCGCTCCAGGCGGCGCCGCTCGGCGTCGCCCGCCTCGACGATGCGGGCGCGCGAGCGGCGCAGCTCCTCCTCCTGCGCGGCGCGCTCGGTGATGTCGACGCCGCTGATCAGCACGCCGCGCTGCCCGCGATCGCCGTCGGGGAGCCTCGTACACGTCCACGCCACGAGCCGCTCCCCGTCGCTGCCGCGCCACCACGTTTCCGCCGACTGCGGCTCGCTCGTGTCGGCGACGATTCGCACGAGGCGCTCGGCCCTGGCCGCGTCAGCCGCCGTGGAGACGAGCTCGAAGAAGTTCGCCCCGGCCGCCTCGTCTGTGGTCAGGCCGGTCAGTTCGCGAAGCGCATGGTTGATCGGCTCGGCACTCATCGTGCCGTCGGGGCCGAGGACGGCGAGCAGCGCCGGGGTCGCGTCGCCGATCGCGCTGAGGAGGTCGCGCTGGGCGACGAGGGCCAGCTCCGCGTGCTTCCGGTCGGTCACGTCGCGGACGACGATGTAGTACTCCTCGCCGCTCGGGACGACGCGCGATTCCAGGTGCATGGTGCCGAGCTCATCCTCGAGCTCGTACTCGATCACCTGCACCTCGCCCGTCGCCCGGGCGGTCGCTGCCGCCGCTCGAACCCGGTCGACGACGACCTGCGGAAAGCCGATCTCGTCGATGGACCGGCCGACGAGCCCCTCCGGATCGAGGAAGCGCGTCACGCGCACCATCCGGACGTCGACGAACCGGTCGCCCTCGTAGGCGATCCGGAAGATGTTGTCCGGGATGCCCGCGAGCAGGGCGCGGCTGCGGCGCTCGCTGGCCTCGAGCGCATGCTGGGCGGTCAGGCGGTCGGTGACATCGCGGACGGTCACGAAGTACTCGTCGTCGCCGCTCGGGACGATGCGTGCTTCGAGATACAGCGGCTCGCCGGCCACCTGCACCGCGTACTCGATCGACTGCAGGCGGCCGGTCCGGAAGGACTCTTCCGCGAGCTCGATGAAGCGGTCGGCGAGATCGCCCGGCAGTCCGAGGTCGTGCACCGTCCCGCCGATGAAGCGCTCCTGCGGGACGGGGAGCCGCGAAGGGTCGGTCCAGCGGACGTCGAGGAACCGGTGTCCGTCGCGGGCGACGCGGTAGATGTTGTCCGGGACGCCCTCGAGCAGGGCGCGGCTGCGGCGCTCGCTCGTCTCGAGCGCCTCGACCGCGCGCTTCTGATCGGTGATGTCGCGGATGATCACCGTCGCCTCGTCCTCGCCACTCGCGACCACCCGGCCCTCGCGGTTGTGGAGCTCGCCGCGAATCTCGATGTCGTACTCCACCGTCTGGAGCTCGCCGGTTTCGAGGGCGCGGAAAGTCGCCTCCTGCATCTTCCGGCCGTGCTCCTCCTTGACGCCCTCGAAGAGGTTCATTCCCACGAACCCCTCGGGCGCGTCGAACCTGATGTGCCGCTCGTCGGCGTGCCAGTCGATGACAGTCCCGTCGTGGCGGATGCGGATCATCGCGTCGGGGATCGCCTCGAGGAGCGCGCGGTTGCGACGCTCACTGGTCTCTAGCGCGAAGCGCGCCCGGTCGGTCGTGATGGCGACGCGCGCGGCGTCGCGCGCGTCGGTAAGCAGCTCGCGCTCGTCGAGCAGAAGCCGGTCGTGCAGGAGCGCGCCGAGCGGCTGCCCGTCTGCGTCGATGGCGGTCGCCACGCGGCCCCGACCGGGGTGCTGCAATTCGCGGGGGTTGCCCTCCACGTCGACATATCGGCCGCCGTCCCAGAACAGCAGCTCGGCCTCGGGGTCGGCGAGTGCCTCCCGCACGGCGGCCTGGGTCTCGGCGAGGGAAGCGCTCCCGGGCAGCCCGATGAGCGCCCGGCCGAGACCTGCACGCGCGAGCCGCGTTCGCAGCAATCCGTGCAGCAGGAGGTACGGAACGGCGAGAAAAGACAGCGCGGCGAGCCCGCCCGCGAGCTCGGACGCGACGCTGGACAGCGGCCCGAGCGCGATCGCGATGCCGAGGAGGCCGACGCTGAGGCCGCCGGCGAGCAGCACGGGGCCGAGCAAGCGGCGAGCGACCGGGGTTGCACGGCGCCAGCGCAAGATCAGTGCGACGGCAACCGCGATGAGGAACGCGGCCCCGAAGACGGTGATGACGCCGTTGACCACATTCGTGGCCGTGTGGCTGTCGTGGACGAGGAGCTTGTTCGACGGGCAGTCCGAGCACCGCGCCGGGTCGCGGTCAAAGAGTGCGAGCGCAACGTTCGCCGTCCCCGCCAGGATGTAGCCCACGACGACGAGCGCGCGGTCGCGCGTGGTGCCGAGACGGCCCGTCGGGTACGCGAGCAGCGTGTGGACCATGAACGCCGCCCAGAGCGCCCCCATCGTCCAGCCGGCCGTCCAGACGTAAGCGTTGTTGGAGAAGGAGAGCGCGTTCCCGAACCACGCGAAGCCGACCCCGATGAGCAGCAGCCCCGTGCGGTTGTCCGGCCGCCGCGTGCGCGCGACCAGGCCGGCGCCGATGAACGACCAGCCGACCAGGATCTCGAGGACGAGGATCGCCGGGTTCTGCTTCTGGTGGTCGGTGGTGACGGCAAGCGCGAGGGCGATGCCGGCGACGATCAGCGCCGCCGGGACGACGACGAGCCAGAGCCGCGCGGCCGCTCTCATTCGATCAGGGCTGCGATCGCCTCCGCCGAGATCTCGGCCTTGGGGACGAAGCCGCGAGCGCCCGACTCGTCGATGAGCGGGCCGAAGTCCTCCGCGTCGCGGCTGGAGGTGAGCACGATGTCCGGGCTCGAGCCGTTCGACGTCAGCTGGGCCGCGACGGCGAATCCGTCCATGTCGGGAAGCTGTACGTCGAGGAGCACGAGATCCGGGTGGAGCGCCCGCGCCTGCGCGATCGCATCGGCACCGTCCTCAGCCTCGCCGACGACGGTGAACCCCTCGCTCTCGAGCAGCGCGCGGGCCATGCCGCGGAAGCTCGGGTGATCGTCGACGATCAGGACGGTCTTGCTCATGGCCGTAATCGTCGCACGGTCACGTGTCGGACGCCGTACGGCTAGCCACACTCTTTCAGTACGCCGCGCCGAGGATCGCTTCGATGTCCTCAACGGTGGCCCGGCGCGGATTCGCGCGCGCGGCCGGGCGGTCGACCGCTGCGGCGGCCACCGCGGGGAGCTCCGCCTCCGGAACGTCGAACATGCGCAGACGGTCGAAGCCGCCCAGGTGGGCGAGGCGCTCGGTCTCCGTGACGGCGTCGCCGCCGAGCGCCTCGCCGAGACGCTGGAGCGCCTCCTGTGCGACCGGCTCGTTGAAGCGCAGCGTAGGTGCGAGCACCAGTGCGTTCATCGCTCCGTGCGGGAGCCCGTACCGGCCACCGAGCGCCTGCGCGATCGCGTGCGCGAGGCCCATGAACGAGACGCCGAGCGCCGCGCCCGCGTGGGCGGCCCCGCGCAGGAGGCGGGTGCGTGCGTCCAGGTCGTGCGGGGAGGCCAGAACTGCCGGCAGCGCCTCCGCGAGGGCTGCCGCGCCGGCAAGCGCGTCCTCGTCTCCCGCCGGGTCGCGCGTCGTCGTGTAGAGCGCCTCGGCCGCGTGCGCGAGCGCGTTCATCGCCGTGCCGGCCGTTTCGGCCCGCGGCAGGTCGAGCGTGAGCCGCGGGTCGTAGACGATCCCGGCCAGCGTCGCTCCGCCGCCTCCGCCCTTGATGCCGCGCTCCTCGTCGCGCGTGCCGAAGAACGTCGTCCACTCAGCGCCCGAGTAGGTGGTGGGCACGGAGACGACGGGGAGGCCGGTCCGTGCGGATACCGCCTTCGCCGTATCGATCGCGCTGCCGCCGCCGAGCGGGACGAGCCCGTCTGCGCCTGCAGCCGCCGACACGGCCGCTTGCACCGTCTCGGCCGGTGTATGCGAGCGGACACCGGTGAAGCGCCGCTCGACCGATATCGGCGAGCCGGCGAAGCGTGGGCTCGTGATCAGCAGCGGGCTCGCGAGCCCGAAGTCGCCGAGCAGCGCGGCGAGCTCCTCGAGCCCCCAGCGGACGATCACGGCGCCAGCCGCTCGCGCGCGAAAACGACGAACGCGTTCGCCGCGCGCGTGAGCGGCCGGCCCGTCGACCGGACGAGCGAGATCTCGCGCGCGGGCTCGAGCCCCTCGACGCGCGCCGCGGCGACGCTCCCGGCGAGGAGCTCCCCCTCGATCGCCGAGCGGCCGATGAAGCTGACGCCGTAGCCGGCGAGCACGGCGCTCTTCACCGACTCCTGCAGTCCGAGCTCCAGGCGGACGTCGAGGTCGCGGAGGCGGGTGCCGATGCTGCGCAGCTCGTCCTCGATCACCAGCCGGACCCCGGCGCCCTCCTGCATGATGATCAGCGGCTCGGCGACCAGCTCGTCGACCGTGATCGTGCGGCCGGCGAACGGGTGGTCCGGTGGTGTGGCGAGGACGACCTCGTCGCGAAAGAGCGGCTCGAACACCACGGAGCGGTGGCGGCGCGATGCCCCGACGACGCCCAGCTCGACCTCACGGCGGGCGACGTGCTCGACCACGGTCTGGGTGTCCCAGACGGAGAGCGACACGTGGACGGCCGGATGCGCGCGCTGGAACTCGCAGAGCAGGAGCGGGACGACGTTCTCGCCCGGGCCCGTGGAGGCGCCGATCTCGACGGTGCCCGTGAGCTCGTCGTCCTCGCCGGCGATCTCGTCGAGCAGCTGCTCCTCGAGCTGGAGCAGTTTCTGCGCGCGGCGGTAGAGGATCGCGCCCGCCTCGGTCGGCTCGACGGTGCGACCGGAGCGGTCGAGGAGCTTCGTGCCGACGCGCTTCTCGAGCCCCGCGACCTGGAGCGAGACGGCGGGCTGCGAGAGCCCGAGCTGCTCAGCAGCGCGCGAGAAGCTCTTGCGGTCGACCACGGCGACGAACGCCGCCAGCTGGCGCGTCTCCATAAGCGCTGATTATGTCGATCGGCAGCGTTATTGCCGCGAAAGCACCGCGAGCACGTCCACGCCGTAGCGCTCGAGCTTCGTGGGCCCGACGCCAGGCACGCCGGCGAGCTCTGCGGGCGTGCTCGGCGCGATGCGCACGATCTCCGCGAGCGTCG
>DASTZE010000190.1:0-15382 GCA_035764425.1 Gaiellaceae bacterium | reverse complement strand
CCACATCGCGGTCACCGACCTGCGCGAGGGCGGCACGCTCGAGGAGCTCGCGCGCCTGCCCGAGGACCACGGCGTCACCTCGTACAAGCTCTTCATGGCCTACAAGGGTGCGCTCATGGTCGACGACGAGACGCTCTTCCGGACGATGCAGGTCGCGGCGGAGACGGGTGCGCTCGTGATGGTGCACGCCGAGAACGGCGACGCGATCGACGTGCTCGTCAAGGAGGCGCTCGCGGCCGGCAACACCGAGCCGAAGTACCACGCGCTGACCCGCCCGCCCGAGACCGAGGGCGAGGCGACGAACCGCGCCATCCAGCTGTCGCGCGTCGCCGGCTCACCGCTCTACATCGTGCACGTCTCCTGTCGGGAGGCGGTCGAGCCCATCGAGCTCGCGCGCGAGAAGGGCTGGAACATCCACGGCGAGACCTGCACGCAGTACCTCTTCGTCGACTACACGTTCCTGGAGCGCCCGAACTTCAAGGGCGCCAAGTACGTCTACACCCCGCCGCCGCGGGCCAAGGAGAACCAGGACGTGCTCTGGAACGCGCTCCGGACCGACGTCCTGAGCGTCGTCTCGACCGACCACTGCGCCTTCCTGTGGGACGGGCAGAAGACGATGGGCCGCGACGACTTCTCGAAGATCCCGAACGGCGCCCCCGGCCTGGAGAACCGGCTGCACATGCTCCACGAGTTCGGGGTCCGCGGCGGACGGGTCTCGCTCAACCGGCTCGTCGAGCTCAGGGCGACGAACCCGGCCAAGCTCTTCGGCCTGTACCCGCGCAAGGGCACGATCGCGGTCGGCTCCGACGCAGACATCGTCGTCTTCGACCCGGAGAAACGGCACACGATCTCGGCCGCCACGCAGCACTCGAAGTCGGACTACAACCTGTACGAGGGCACGACGGTGACCGGCTCGCCAGAGGTCGTTCTGCTGCGCGGCAAGGTGCTGGTCGACGGCGACGAGCTCGTCGCGCAGCCGGGCGTGGGCCAGTTCATCCCGCGTGCGCGCTTCGGCAAGCAGCTGACGGCGGGGGTCGCCGTCTCCTGAGCGAGACTCCCGCCGACGACTGGGGAGCGTTCTACGACGCGGTCGCCAAGCGCGCCGCGCACGAGACCGTGGTCGGGGCGCTCAGACGCTTCGGCGCGCCGGGCTTCGCCGTCGACCTCGGCTGCGGGCAGGGTCGCGACACCTTCGCGATGCTCGAGCTCGGGTGGCGCGTGCTCGCGATCGACGCCGAGCCCGAGGCGATCCAGCGGCTGCGCGCCCATGCGGGCGACCAGCCGCTGCTGCAGACACGGGTCGCGTCGTTCGTCGAGGCCGACTGGCCCGACGCCGATCTTGTCAACGCCGGCTACGCGCTTCCGTTCTGCCCGCCGGAGCGGTTCGACGACGTCTGGGCGCGCGTCGTCGCGTCCGTCCGGCCGGGCGGACGGTTCAGCGGGCAGCTGTTCGGCGACCGCGACGAGTGGGCCAACGACCCCGAGCTGACGTTCCTCACGCGCGGCGATGCGCTGGGCCGGCTCGCCGGGTTCGGGCTCGAGCGGTTCGACGAGGAGGACGCGGATGGCGAGACGGCGCTCGGCGACGCCAAGCACTGGCACGTCTTCCACGTGATCGCTAGGAGGGCTTGGCGGTAAGCCGCGGCGGGCACTGCCTGAGTGCCGCCAAGTCCTCCTAACTAGGCGCGCTGCTCCTGCAGAGAGGGAGTGAGGCTCCCCAGCTCGAGGTTCATGCCCTCGCGGGCGAGCAGGGGCGGCTCGCCGTTGCCGTTCCACAGGTCTCGCGCGCGGTCCTCGATCTCGTCGAGCATGCCGTCGGCGTGCCAGGGATCGTGGTGGAAGAGCACCAGCCGCCTGACACCGGCGCGGAGCGCGAAGGTGACGGCGTGCGTGACGCTCGAGTGCCCCCAGCCGACGCGATCCGGGTACTCGGCGTCGGTGAACTGGGCGTCGTGCAACAGCAGGTCGACGCCCTGCGCCAGCTCGCAGCCGGGAATCCACTCGGACTCGATCTCGGCTAGGTCGGCTCCGAGCGCGGGCTCGTGATCCGGGATGTACGCGATCGACGACATCCCGGACTCCAGCCGGAAGCCGACCGTCGGGCCCGGGTGCGCCACCGGCGCGGCGGACACGCGGAAGCCGGCGAGCTCCCACGGCTCGTCCGGCACGTCGTGGAAGACGAGCCGGGACGGAACGTCGGAGACGTCGATCGGGAAGAGCGGCGGCGACAGATAGCGGGCGATGCGCTCCTGGAGCGTCCGCGTCGGCGACGGCGGGCCCCAGATGTGCAGCTCCATCGCGGGATGCCACAGCGGAAGGAAGAACCCGAGCCCCTCGAGGTGGTCGAGGTGCAGGTGCGTCAGCAGCAAATCGATGCGCGCCGGCGCCTCGGCCATCAGGTGCTCGCCCAGCGGCCGGAGCCCGGTGCCGGCGTCGATCACGACGAACCCGTCCGGGTGCCGGACCTCGATGCACGACGTGTTCCCGCCGTAGCGAACGGTGTGCCGCCCCGGAGACGCGAGCGAACCGCGGCAGCCCCAGATCGTGATCCGCACGCCTACGCGTCCTCGCCGTTCTCCCAGAAGATGGCCACCACGCCGTCGAGCTCGTCATGACCCGTCATGAGCGGGAACGCGGTGACCGCGATCGTGCGCCACAGGCCGTCGACACCCTTCACACGCCGGTTCCCGTGGGTGGGCCGGCGCTCGAAGAAGGCGATGCCGAGGGCCCGCTCCTCCGGCGCAAGGGACTCGCCTTCCAGGTTCTCGATGTCGAACGTGTCGACGAGCTCCCCCGCCGTCAGCTCGCCGACCTCGGCGAACGACCGGCCGAGGATGCGCTCCGCCGCCTCGTTGTAGAAGATCAGCGTCCCGTCGCCGTCCGCCACGAACATGGGCATGGCGAGCTGCGACGCGAATTCGCGGGCGAGGATCAGGACAAGGCTCTTCTGCCGTCGCACCGCCATGCCATGAGCCTACTGCGGGCGCCGGGCCCGTCGCGAGCCCGGCGTCCGCGCCGTCACTAGATCTTCTTCTTCGTCCGCCACGATGCGAAGATCTGCTTGATCTCGCGGTCGGCCGCGCTGGCCGCGTCGGCCGGCGTCATCTTGCCCTGCGCGACCTGGGCGAACATCTGCGGAATCAGGAACTTGTTCCAGACCTCGTCGATGGCCGCGTTCGAGTAGCCGGGGTAGCCGACGTTGGCCGTGTACTTCTGCGCGATCGTGGTCAGGATCGTGTACTTGCCGAGCGGCCGGTGCTTGTCCTGGGCGGTCAGGCGGTGCATCGCCTTGAAGCCGCCCTTCACGCCGTTCGACCAGCCCGGGAAGTTGTAGAAGCCGCTGTTCTGGAAGTGCGGGGTGTAGTTCAGCTGCATGTCGACCAGGAACTGCTTGGCGGCCGCCTTGTTCTGGGCGAACTTCCAGATCACGTAGACGCCCATCACGTGCTCGAGGCCGAGGCGCTGCACCGGGCCCTTCGGGATCGGGTTGATGTGCGTCACGTCGCCGATGTCCGGCCGCGCCGGCGTCACCACCCACGGCGGCCCCTCGAGCGTGCGGGCAATCGAGACGGCGTTCAGCGCGAGTGAAAGCCGCCCGGCGACGTACGCCTGGTTGTTGGACGCCGCCTGCCACGCGAAGACCTCGTCCGTCATGCCGCGCTTGAAGATGTCGCGCATGGTCTTGAGCGCGTTGCGCGTCTGCTTCGAGTTGATCACGACGCGCGCCTCCTCGTTCTGGATGTACGCGCCGTGGCACTGCATGAGGGCGATCATGGCCATGTTCGAGTCGAGCTCCTGCGACATCCCGATCCCTATCGGGTGCCCGATCGACTTGAGCTTGGCAGCCGCCTGACGGAGGTCTTCCCAGCTGTTAGGCCCCCGCCCCGTCTCCTGCCAGTAGTCGCTGCGCCAGTGCACCGGGTCCGGCACGTAGTTGTCCGGCCACCCGAAGTACTTCTTCGTGCGCGGGTTGTACGACGACCGCTGGGCCACGCGCGTCATCGGGCCGAGCTTCTTCGTGACCTCCTGGACGATGTCCCTGAGGTCGAGCACGGAGTCCTCGTAGGAGGCCGGCGGCGCGAGGAACTGGAACAGGTCGTGGCCACTCTGCGCCGCCACCTCGGCGGCCCCGCGCGCCGGCAGCTCCGCGAGGTTCACGTGGTCGACGGTCACCTGGACGTCGTTCTTCTGGCCCCAGTCCTTGATGTACGTGCCGTCGAACCACTTGTCGTAGGCCGGGACGAAGTGGCTCCACTGAAGGATCTTGAGCGTGCCGGAGAGCTCCCTCCCGGCGAAGCGCGTCACGCCCGCCACGGCGGTTTTCGCTCCGGATGCGCCGTAGGCGAGCACCAGAGCCCCCATCCCGGCGCGGCGGAGCAGCTCGCGGCGCGTCACGTCGTCGGAGGCCTTCGAGATATCGACCCGCGGCCGTGTGTCCTTCACGGCGGTCACCTCCTCGCTCGAACGGGCGGATCCTGACAGACCGCCTAGCGAAATGCGCCGCCGGTGAAGCCGGCGATGAAGCGGTCGAGGAAGAGGTTGTAGAGGAGCGCCAGTGGAATCGCCGGGATCAGCGTCGCGGCCATCAGCGCGCCCCAGTAGAAGACGTCGCCCCGGATCAGCTCCGTCGGAACGCCGGCGGACACGGTGCGTTCGCTCGACGTCGTGATGAACGTGATCGCGTAGACGAACTCGTTGACGACGAGCGAGAACGTGAAGATCACCACGGTCAGGATCCCCGGCAGCGAGACGGGAAAGACCACCGAGACGAGCGTCCGCACACGCGAGGCGCCGTCGACCATCGCGGCGTCCTCCAGCTCGATCGGGATCGTCCGGAAGAAGCCCATCAGCAGCCACGTCGAGAACGGAACGGTGAACGACGGATACACGAGGACGAGCGACATGAGCTTGTCCTGCAGGCCGAGCTCGGCGATCACGCGCGACATCGGCAGGAACAGGAGAGTCGGCGGCACGAGGTACGTCAGGAAGATGCCGATGCCGACGCTCTGCCCCCAGCGCCCCGACAGCCGGGCGAGGGCGTAGCCGGCCGGCAGCGAGAGGATCAGCGTGATGATGACGACGAGGACGCCGACGATCGCGGTGTTCTCGAGCCATTGCAGGTACTTCGTGTGGCGGAACAGGAACTCGACGTTCGCGAACGTCGGCGAGCCCTGGTTGAACTTGTAGGGAACGTTCTCGACGTTGTAGAGGTCGCCGTCACTCTTGAGCGCGGTCATGAGCATCCAGTAGAACGGGAACGCGAGCAGGATCGCGAACGGGCCGACGACGAGGTACGCGGGCCCCTTCTCACGCAGCGCGGCGAGCATCAGCTGACCTCGACGCGGCGCGCGAAGCGCAGCATCAGGATGGCCACGATCGCAAGGATCGGGAGCAGGTAGAGGGAGATCGCGGCGCCCAGGCCGAGGTTGCCCGACGTGATTCCGGTGTCGAACGCCCAGGTCGTCAGCATCTGCGTGCTGTTGAACGGGCCACCGTGGGTGAGGATGAAGACGACGGTCATGTCGGTCGCGGTGAACACGATCCCGAATAGCAGGGCGACCGTCGCGATCGGCAGCTGCAGGGGCAGCGTGACGTACAGGAACTTGCGGAAGCCCGTTGCGCCGTCGACCTTAGCGGCGTCGTCGATCTCCGGCGGCATCGAGGCCAGTCCGGCCAGGAAGATCACGGTGGCGAAGGGGATGATCCGCCACGCGTGGACAGCAATGATCGCGGCCATGGCGAGCGTCGAGTCGCCGAGCCACTGCGGCGGGTTGTTCGGGTCGATCGGCGAGATCTCGAGCCAGTCGGGCAGCGCTGGCCGCGCCAGCAGCCAGTTGACGGCCTTGTAGGGGTAGAACGCGTGGCTCCCCGGCAGGACGTCGTGGACGAGCGTCCAGTTGAAGACGCCGAAGAGCGAGTCGAAGATCCAGAGGAAGCCGATGGTCCCCAGCGCGATTGGCGTCGCCCAGGGCAGCAAGATGAAGAACCGCAGCAGCCATTTGCCGCGGAACGACTTCAGCAGGGCGTGGGCGAGCAGCCCGGCGCTGACCAGCACCACGATCTGCGAGATGACCGTGAAGAGGATCGTGTTCCGCAGTGCGCGGCGGAAGATCGGGCTGTTCCACGCCTCGCGGTAGTTGTCGAGGCCGACCCAGTGCCCGTGCAGCGAGCCTGCCGTGGCGTCGGTGAGGCTGAGGTAGATCGCGAGCAGCAGCGGTCCTGCGACGAGGACGGCGATGAAGATGACTGCCGGCGCGATGAGGACCGGCGCGAGGACGCTGCGCTCCTCGAGGACGTCGCGGCGGCGTCGCGGAGCCTCGACGGCCACGGACACGGCGGGATCCTAAGCGCTATGCCAAACTCGCCGCGCCAACCGCTCGTGAGGTGACGTGGCCGAGATCCAGCTGGAGCAGCTGACCAAGGTCTATCCCGACGGTACCCATGCCGTCACCGGGCTCGACATGGACGTAGCCGATGGCGAGTTCGTCGTCTTCGTCGGCCCCTCGGGCTGCGGCAAGACGACGGCGCTGCGGATGATCGCCGGGCTCGAGCCGATCACGTCCGGGACGGTTCGCATCGGCGGCCGGGTCGTCAACAGGCTGCCGCCGAAGCAGCGCGACATCGCCATGGTCTTCCAGAACTACGCGCTCTACCCGCACATGACCGCGTTCAGGAACATGGCATTCGGGCTGAAGCTGCGTAAGGTCCAGCGGCCCGAGATCCGCCGGCGGGTCGGCAGCGCTGCGGCGGCGCTCGGCCTCGCCGAGGTGCTCGACAAGCGCCCGCGCACGCTCTCGGGCGGCCAGCGGCAGCGGGTCGCGATGGGCCGGGCGATCGTGCGCGAGCCGCAGGCGTTCCTCATGGACGAGCCGCTCTCGAACCTCGACGCGAAGCTCAGGGTGGAGATGCGGAGCGAAATCGCGCGCCTTCAGCGCGACCTCCAGGCGACGACGATCTACGTGACGCACGACCAGACCGAGGCGATGACGCTCGGCGACCGCGTGGCCGTGATGCGCAACGGCGTGCTCCAGCAGGTGGACACTCCGCAGCGGCTGTACGACACGCCCATCAACCTCTTCGTCGCCGAGTTCATCGGGTCGCCGGCCATGAACCTCGTCGGCGCGGACATCGTCGAGCACGACGGCGGCCTCGCCGTGCGGTTCGGCGAGCACGAGCTGCCGCTGACGCAGGAGATGCTTGCGCGGTGCCGGGGACTCGGCGAGTTCGTCGGACGGCCGCTGATCCTCGGCGTCCGGCCGGAGGACATCGAGGACGCGGCGTTCGGCAGCACCCCGCGCACCCACCCGCTCACGGCCGTCGTCGACATCCGCGAGGATATGGGCTCGGAGGTGTTCCTCCACTTCGGCGTGGGCGGCCGTCCTGTACTCGGGGCCGACGTGCAGGCGGCGGTCGGTGAGGACGCTGTCGAGGCGCTCGCGGCCGAGGAGCTCGCGCACGGCGGTCTCTGGGTGGCGCGGGTCGATCGCGAGAGCACGGCACGTGAAGGCGACCGCGTCGCGCTCCTCGTTCACCCCCGGCGGCTGCACTTCTTCGACCCAGCCGCCGGCGACGCGATCGGCGACGCAGGATAATCGCGACGTCAGCGCACGCTCGGCGGCGCCGTCACGTGGTGGCCGACGAGGCGCGGCGACCCGATCTTGCCGTCCTTGCTCACGTGAATCGCCACCCGGTCGCCCGCGCGGTCGATGCGGCGCACGACCCACGGGCGGCCGTCGACCGACGAGTGCCCGAGGGTGTCGCCAACCTGCGGGACGGGGCCGTCGTGGACGCCGCGCCAGAGCTCATGGCCCCGGCTGTTCTCGCGGATCCAGATCACGTCGCCGTCGATCCCGGCGGCCGGCGCCGCCGGATCGGCCCACACCTTCTGCGGCTCGAAGCTCGGCTGCTCGCGCCTGGTGATCTCGCGAAAGCCGAGCCGGAGCTCATCGGGCGTCGGGTTGCCCCACGACCAGAAGCCGCACCAGATCGCCTCGATCCGCAGGTGCGTGTCGAGCAGGAACGTGAACGGCAGGTAGGGCAGGTGCCACTCGTCGGTCAGCTCGAGCAGGTCGAGCTCGCGCGCGACCGCGCGGTCCTCGTCGGAGAGGAACGGGAACTGGGCGCCGATGCCGGCGCGGAAGGCGCCGTTGACGTACGGCTCGTCGACGGTGACGGCGGCGATGCGGCCGTACTCGCGCTGGATCTCCTCCTGCAGGGCGACGAGACCGCGCACGCGCACCTGCTCCTTGGGGCACCACCAGCCGCGGACGAATGCGAGCGCGAGCGGACGCCCGGCCGCGATCTCGCTCAATGCGAGCTCGCGGCCGGTGGTCTCGGGCAGGCGAATGTCCGGGAAGGGATTGCCGACGACGAGGTCGGCTCGCACTACTTCGACAGGACGCCGACCGGGCACGACACGCCGGTCCCGCCAAGCCCGCAGTAGCCCATCGGGTTCTTCGCCAGGTACTGCTGGTGGTACGGCTCCGCGTAGTAGAACCGCCCGGCCTCGGCGATCTCGGTCGTGATCTCGCCGTAGCCGGCCTCGGTCAGCTCACGCTGGAAGGCGTCGCGCGTCGCCTCGGCGGCGGCCCGCTGCTCGGGCGACGAGACGTAGATCGCCGAGCGATACTGGGTGCCGACGTCGTTGCCCTGGCGCATGCCCTGGGTCGGGTCGTGGCCCTCCCAGAACGCGCGCAGGATCTCCTCGCGCGAGATCTTCGCGGGATCCCAGACGACGAGCACGACCTCGTCGTGGCCGGTGCGCCCGCTGCAGACCTCCTCGTACGTCGGATTCTTCGTGAACCCGCCCGCGTAGCCGACGGCCGTTGTGTAGACGCCGGGCAGCTGCCAGAAGATGCGCTCGGCACCCCAGAAGCAGCCCAGGCCGACGACGAGCGACTCGTAGCCCTCCGGGAACGGCGGCGTGATCGGCGTCCCGAGCACGTCGTGCCGCTCGGGCACGGGCATCGTCGCGTCGCGGCCCGAGAGCGCGTCCTCGGGGGCGACCATCTCGGTCTTGTGGCGCTGGAACAGGAACATTCGGTTTCTCAGTCCTCCTCATGCCGCAAAGCGGCGGAATTGATGCAGTAACGGAGCCCGGTCGGCTGGGGGCCGTCCTCAAAGACGTGGCCGAGGTGGCCGCCGCAGTTCGAGCACATGACCTCGGTACGGGTCATGAACCAGCTGCGATCCGTCTCCTCGTCGACCGCCTCGTCGGCGATCGGCGCGGAGAACGCGGGCCAGCCGCAGCCGGAGTTGTACTTGTCCTCCGATGAGAACAGCTCGGCGCCGCAACCGGCGCACCGGTACGTGCCGGGCTCGAACGTGTGGTCGTACTCGCCGGTGAACGCGCGCTCGGTGCCCTTCTCACGCAGCACGTGGTACTGCGTGGGCGACAGCTCCGCACGCCACTCGGCGTCGGACTTCTTGATCTTCGTCATACCGTTAAGTCTGCCGAGCAAGCGCTTTGTTACGGGCCTCCTCGTCCACCGTGAGCCAGTCGAGCGGCGCCTGGATCAGCAACGGGTGCGAGAGCCGCCCGTGAATCCACGGTCGGCTGACGAGCTGCGTCACGTCGTAGTGCGTGGGTACGAGCGAGACGTGCTCGGCAACCAAGAGACGATCGATCTCACGGTGAATGCGTAGCCGTTCATCCTGGTCGTGAACGGTCACGACCCGTTCGAGGAGCTCGTCGATCGACCGGTCGCGGTACACCGGCATCTCGGTGACGAAGCTCCGGAGGAACGCGTCCGGATCAGGGAAGTCGGCGGCCCAGCCCCACGACCAGAGATGCGCCCGAGATCTCGTGAACGCGACCATGCCTTGCAGATCGACCACCTCGAGCCGGACGCGTGCACCGAGCGCCTCCCAGGCTTCGATGTACGGGCGGGAGTACGTGGGAATCTCGTTGACGCCGTCGTCGATCGCAAAGATGAGCTCATTTAGGCCACGGCCGTCCGGGTAGCCGGCCTCGGCGAGCAGGAGACGCGCCCGGGCCGGGTCGTGGCCGAGGCCGATGCGGTGCGAGTGACCCGGGATGGCGGGGGGCAGGAAGCCGCCTCGTCCGACCGGCTGGCTCGGCCCCGACCAGGCGTGTGCCGTTCGATCGACGTCGAGCGCGAGGGCGAACGCCCTCCGAACGCGCTCGTCGTCGAAGGGCGGCGCGTCGGCGCGGAACCCCGCGTACCAGGTCGCAAGGACCGGCCCGACCTCGACCACAGTCGTGTCGTCCTCCGCGTAGCGGCGCGTGTTCGTGGACAGGAACTCGCCCTCGCCGCGTTCCCACGGCTCGACCGTGGACAACCCGTAGGGCACGAGCCGGAGCGCCGCCGTCCCGACGTTGCCGCGCGATCCGTGCCAGCCCGCCCTGGTGCCCAGCGTCGCCAGGTCGTCACCGTACGACGCGAGGACGAACGGACCATTCGAGACGAGGTTGGCCGGCTCGCGCCACGCGTCGCCGAGCATTTCGCAGTGGTGCTTCGGCCACGGGAACGCGTACGGCGTGGTCAGCAGGTGGAGGAGAAGGTTCGACGGCGCCCGCAATCTGATCTCGAGCGTCTGTGGGTCGGTCGCCGTCGCCGACTCGATCGGCTCGAGCAGGTGGCTCGCCTCGACACGCTCGGCGCGCATCCGCACGAAGGTGTAGGCGAAGTCGTCTGCGGTCACAGGAACGCCGTCGCTCCACGTCGCCTCCGGACGCAGGCGGAACCGGTACACGAGCCCGTCGGAACCGATCGCGAACTCCGCGGCCACGTCCGGCACCACGTTGAGCTCCGCGTCGAGCGTGAGCAGCCCGCGGAAGAGCTGGTGCGCGATCCACCCCGTGACCGTGGAGTACGCATGCCCGGGCGTGAACTCCCAGAAGGGCGAGAAGAGCACCTCGACCTCGGCGGTCGCCGCATTCGCCGCCGCCAGCGGCTCCGGCAGGCGAAAGGCACGTTCGTACGCGTCCGACGCCTGCTCGAACTCGAAGGCGAGATGGTGGCTGAGCCCCAGCCGCAACAGCGTGTCCCGCGACCGCGGGTCGTCGTCGGCGAGGAGGTCGATCGCCTGGCGGTAGAACTCGCGCGCCTCCTCGTTCGCGAAGAGCGCGCGCGCAGCGTCGCCGGCCTCGAGCAGGTAGTCGACCGCGGCCGCCGGCTCGTCCGACTCGGAGAAGTGCCACGCGAGCAGCCCGTACACCTCGCTGGGCGAGTCCCGGTGGATGCTCTCGAGTGCCCGGCCGACCGCGCCGTGCAGCGCGCGCCGGCGTGGCTCGAGCAGGCTGCGGTACGCCACCTCTTGCACGAGCCCGTGGCGGAAGCGGTACTCGGGCGCGGGACGGCGCCGCTCCTCGACGACGAGGTCGAGCCGCTGCAGCTCGGACAGTGCGCGCCGGAGCCCTTCCTCAGGCGCGACGAGCTCGAGGAGCTGCAACCCGAAGCTCTGTCCAATGACCGCGGCGACGCCGACGACCTCGCGCGTCGCCGGGTCGAGCCTGTCGAGGCGCGCCTGTAGCGCCTCCTGAACGGCCGACGGCACCGAGAGCTCGAGCTGGCCCTCACGCTTCGTGATTGCGCCGCGCTCGAGCAGGTCGGCAAGCGCCTCCTCGAGGAAAAACGGGTTGCCGCCCGCACGCTCGGC
This sequence comes from Gaiellaceae bacterium, assembly GCA_035764425.1. Lineage (GTDB taxonomy): Bacteria > Actinomycetota > Thermoleophilia > Gaiellales > Gaiellaceae > JACVRM01. The sequence continues at coordinate 3,760 of DASTZE010000190.1, read as the reverse complement.
GATCAGTGCCGCCAGCGCCTCGGGCAGCTGGGCACCCGCGGCGCCCGCCGCGAGCTCCCGGCTTGCGCCTTCGTCGAGCGCCTGGAGCTCGACCTCGTGGTACCGGTGCGGGAAACGCCGGCGAGCGCTCTGGGAGACGTCCCAAGAGCGGTGATCGCGCTCGGTGCGGTGGAGCAGGAACAGGACGACGGCCTCGTCGTCCACGACCGGCATGAGCTCCTGGACCAGGTCGAGCGTGGCGTCGTCGGCCCAGTGCAGATCCTCCAGGACGAGGCACACAGGCCGCTCGGCCGCCAGCGCCGCGACGACGCGGACGACGCTGTCGACGGTCTGCTGCTGGACGCTGTCCCGCGAGAGCTGCTGCAGCCGGTCGTCCGCCATCGGCTCGAGGGTCAAGCCCAGCAGCGTCGCCAGGAAGGGATACAGCTCGTCCGCCTCGTCGGGCGAGAGCGCTGCCAACGCGGCCTTCAACTCCAGCCGCGTGCGCCCTTCGGGGTCGGACACGCCGACCCCGAGCCAGTCGCGAAGGAGATCCCGCACCGGCCAGTAGGGGATCGACTCGGTGTACGAGAGCGAGTGGCCCGAGACGACGCGGACACCTGCTTCGCGGCCACACGCCTCGCGGACGATCCGCGTCTTGCCGATGCCCGGCTCGCCCGTGATCGAGACGATCGCACCGCGCCCGTCGACCGCGTCCTCGAGCACACTGGTCAGCAGGCCGAGCTCGGTCGCGCGCCCGACGAACGGTGTTCGCGCAGGGGCAGCTGCAACCTCGAGCTCCTCCGTGACGAGGAAGGCCGTGACCGGCGCGCTCTTGCCCTTCAGCTCGAGCTCGCCGAGCTCCTCGAGGCCGAACGCGCGTCCGACGTGTCGCGCGGTCTCGGGCCCCACGGCGACCCCGCCGTCGCCGGCGACGGCCTGCAGGCGAGCAGCGACATTGGCGGTATCCCCGAGCGCGTTGTAACGCTGCTCGTCCGGGGCCCCATCGCGTACGAGCACGATCGGCCCAGTGTTGACGGCGACGCGCGCCGCCAGCCGGATGCCGTACGCCTCCCCCACGTCTGACGCGTATGCGCCGAGCGCATCGTGGATGGCACGACCGGCCCGGACGGCGCGCACCGAGTCGTCCTCGTGCGCGACGGGCGCACCGAAGACGGCGAACAGCCCGTCGCCCGTCAGCTGCGCCACCGTCCCGCCGTAAGCGCGGACCTGCTCGGCCATGAGCCCGACCACCTCGTCGAACAGGAACTTCGACCGGTCCGGGCCCAGCTGCTCCGCGATCGCGGTGGAGCCGGCCACGTCCACGAAGAGCGCGGCAACGATCCGCCGCTCTCCGGCCGGCGTCGCCATGCCGCAGTTATACGCCGCTAGGCGCGGGTTTTCGGGGCGAATGCGGCCAGCGCACGGACGAGGCGGCCAGGGCGCCGGCCGGCGTCCTCGGCTTGCTCCTTCGCACGCACGGCGGCACGGACGACGCGGCCACCGGCGTAGCGCACCGGCTCGGGCGGGAAACGACCTGGATCGTCGTTCACGAGTAGCGAGGCGTCGCGGCGGAGCACGAGGCCGGCGACCGCGCCTGCGAGGAGGTGCGAGGGGCCGACGCCGTTGCCCGAGAAGCCCGCGCACGCGAGCAAGTCGTCGCGGCCGCCGAGCCGCGCCACGAACGGCAGGCCGTCGGGCGAGCGGTCGACCGGGCCTTGCCAGCTCATGGCCGCACCCAGTTGGGGGAACAGCCGGCGAAGGCTCCCTTCCACCTCGGCAGTGCGCGGGGCGGCCTGCACACGCGCCCCGTAGGCGAGCGTCCCGCCGCCCTTGCCAAAGACGAGCCGGCCGTCGTGCGTCGGGCGGTGGTAGTGCACGAGCTGGCGAGCATCGGAGACGCACGGCCGCTCGACGGCGGTGACTCCCGGCTTCGTTGCCACGACGTCGCTCGACACGACGACAAGCGCGCGGCGCAGCTCGCGCACCGAGATCGCCCACGCGCCCGTCGCGACGACAACCCGCTCTGCGGTCACCGAGCCGCGGTCCGTCGTCACCCGAGGCGGCCGGGTCCGGTCAAGGCCGGTCGCGCGCGAGCGTTCGTGGATGCGCACGCCGCGCTCGAGTGCCGCGCGCCGGAGCGCGTGCGCCAGCAGCGCCGGCTGCACCGAGGCGCCAGCGGCCTCGAAGACGCCGGCGATGTGACGGTCGGACCCGGCCCGCTGCGCGACCTCGTCCGACCGGAGCTCAACGAGCGGCTGCTCGCCATGCCGCGCCAGCGCCGCGATGACCGGCTTCCAGGCGCCGACCTGGACCGCGTTCGTCGCCGTCCAGAGCCAGCCGTGGCGGCGGCACTCCACGCCGCGCTCGGCACAGAACGCCGCGACCGCGTCGACCGATGCCGCCGACGCGCGGGCAAGCCGCAGCGCCTCCTCGGGGCCGAACCGTTTCTCCAGCGTCAGGAACTTCGACCACCAGGTCAGCAGGAAGCCGCCGTTGCGGCCGCTCGCCCCGTCGCCGCACAGCCCCGCCTCGAGCAGCACGACGTCCGCCCCCTCCTGGGCGAGCGCCAGCGCCGTCCAGAGCCCGGTGTAGCCGCCTCCGACGATGCAAACGTCGGCGCGCAGGTCGCCGGCAAGCGAAGGCGCCGGCTCGACGGCCGGCGCCTCGGCAAGCCAGAGCGACTTCGTCAGCGGGTTTGCGGGAAGCCCAGGTCGACCTTCGAGGTGGCCGGGTCCGGCCAGCGGCTGGTGACGACCTTCCCGCGCGTGTAGAAGGAGATGCCCTCCGGCCCGTAGATGTGCGAGCTGCCGAAGAGCGAGTCCTTCCAGCCCCCGAACGAGTAGTACGCGACCGGTACCGGGATGGGCACGTTGATGCCGACCATCCCGGCCTGCACTTCGAACTGGAACTGGCGGGCGACGCCGCCGTCGCGCGTGAAGATCGCCGTCCCGTTCCCGTACGAGTTCTCGTTGACGAGGCGAACGGCCTCGTCGTAGGTGTCGACGCGGACGACGCCGAGCACCGGCCCGAAGATCTCCTCGAGGTAGACGTCCATGTCCGGCTTGACGTTGTCCAGCAGCGAGGGATTGAGGAAGAACCCGCCCCCGTCCGGTGCGTTCTCCCGGCCGTCGGCGACGACCGTCGCGCCCGCCTCGCGCCCCTTGTCGATGAACGACGCCACGCGGTCACGGTGCTCGCGGGTGATGAGCGGCCCCATCTCGACGCCCTCGTCCAGGCCGTTCCCGACCTTGACCTTCGGCAGCCGTTCCTGGATCGCCCCGACGAGCCGGTCGGCGACGTCACCGACCGCGACCACGACGGAGATGGCCATGCAGCGCTCGCCCGCCGAGCCGTAGCCGGCCGAGACCGCCGCGTCGGCCGCGAGCTCCATGTCGGCGTCGGGCAGCACGATCATGTGGTTCTTGGCGCCGCCGAGCGCCTGCACCCGCTTGCCGTGGCGCGTGCCGGTCTCGTAGATGTAGCGCGCGATCGGGGTCGAGCCCACGAAGCTCACCGCGGCGATGTCGGGGTGGGCGAGGATGGCATCGACCGCGACCTTGTCGCCCTGGATGACGTTGAAAACGCCGTCGGGCACGCCTGAGTGGTGCAGGAGCTGGGCGATGAACAGCGACGCCGAGGGGTCCTTCTCCGACGGCTTCAGGACGAAGGTGGTCCCGCAGGCGATGGCCACCGGGTACATCCACATGGGCACCATCGCCGGGAAGTTGAAGGGGGTGATGCCGGCGACCACGCCGAGGGGCTGGCGGATCGCGGTGAC
>DASTZE010000189.1:0-39930 GCA_035764425.1 Gaiellaceae bacterium | reverse complement strand
GGCGCCCGCGGCCAGCCGCGTGGTCACGGCCGAGAGCGGCTCGCCTGCGCGGAGCGCCTGGGTCCGCGCCAGGTGGAGGCCGAGGTCACGGTCTCCGAGCGCGAACCAGGCGTCGCCGCCGAGCTCGCGCAGCGTCTCGAGGGCGTGCCAGGTCTCGCCGGCGCGTCCCCAGCCGCGCTCCTCGTCCGAGAGCCCGGCGAGCGTGTAGAGGACGGTGTCGAGGTCGGGCGCGACGTGCAGCCCGGCGATCTCCAGGTCGTCGCCGACGTTGACGATGCCGGTGATCGACGCCGGGTCGGCGGTCTCCGTCAGCGCGCGCAGGAACCGGGCGCCGCCGACGCCGCCGGCCAGGACGGCAACCTTCACGCCGCGGCGAGCAGGCCTTCGCGCACGGCCGCCGTGACGGGGCCGAGCCGGCCGTCGAGCGCCTCGAGGTCGGCCACGCGATCGACGTCCTGCGCGAGCGCCGGCAGGGTCGCGTCCGCCCACGGGACATCGAGCCCCTCGGCGTGCCGGCGGAACCGTGCGGCGCTGCCGGCGCCGTAGAGCTTCTCGAACAGGCGCGGCGAGGAGAGCGCGAGCGCGTTCGTCGTGCCGTCGGCCGCCTCGACGAGGGCGAGCCCGCCCGGAGGCAGTCGGCCGAGGAGCGCGAGCAGGTCGGCGGGCTGCACGCACGGCAGGTCGGCGTTCACGACGAGCACGGGCCCGTCGTCGAGCGTGCGGAGGGCGTGCAGGACGGCCTCGCCCTGGCCGCGGCCCGGGTCGTCGACGACCTCGGCGCCGGCGACGTCGGCCAGCGCGCGGGCCTGCACCGCCTTCGCGGGAGTGACGAGGAGCGTTCGGCCGACGGTGGTCGCGGCGGTGAGGACGTCCGCGAGCATGGCGTGCGCAAGCGCGCGCCGCTCGGTCGGGCGAAGAGAGGAGAGCCGGCGCTTGGCGTCGGCGCCCCTGAAGGGCACGACGATCCTCGGCACGTGGAGAGACTATCGGCAGTGGACGACCCTACGAATCCCGCCAACGAGGTAATCGCCGACCAGCTCGATCGCCTCGCCGCGCTGCTCGAGCTGGCCGAATCGTCGCCGCACAGCGTGGGCGCGTACCGGCGTGCGGCGACACTCGTCCGCGACACGCCGCTCTCCGTGGCCGAGCTCGTGCGGCGCGGCGAGGCCCAGAAGCTGCGGGGCATCGGGCCCTCGATCGAGAAGCGGCTCCAGGAGCTCGTGGAGACGGGTGAGCTGGGCGATGTGGCCGAGCTGGAGGACCGGCTGCGGCCCGGGCTCGTCGGGCTCGGGCGTTACCTGGGGGTGAGCCCGCGGCTCGCCGCCGAGATCGGCCGCACGCTCCGGGTCACCGATCTCGACGATCTCCGCGGGGCGGCGGCAGCGGGGCGGCTACGCGAGGTGCCGGGCATCGGCCCCGCGAAGGAGCGCCAGATCATCGCCGCGCTCGCGGGCGACCTGCGTCCCCAGGTGGGCGGGCGGGCGCCGATGCTTTCGCGGGCGTGGGCGCTGCTCGAACGGATCGCCGGCGGCGTCTCGGGCGTCGTCGCCGGCGACGTGCGCCGGTGGCGCGACGAGCCGCGCGAGCTCGCCGTCGTGACGTGGGCGCCCGACCCCACGGAGCTGCTCGACCGCTTCGCCGCGCTGCCGGAGATCGTCTCCGTGGTCGACCGCGGCGAGCGCCTGTCGGTCGGCGTGACCGTCGACGGGCTGCCGGTGGAGCTCGTCGTCGCGGAGCCCGGCTCGTTCGGGACGGCGCTGGTGCGGGCGACCGGGTCGCGCGCCTACGTCGACGCGCTCGAGCCGCTGCCTGTCGCGGCGGAGGAGGAGGGCGTCTACGCGGCGCTCGGCATCCCGTGGTGTCCACCGGAGCTGCGCGAGCGGCCGTTCCGCGGCGAGCCGCCGCCGCTCGTGGCGCTGGAGCAGATCCGCGGCGACCTCCACTGCCACTCGGTCTGGTCGGACGGCCGGGCGACGATCCGCGAGATGGGCGAGGCGGCGATCGCGCTCGGCTACGAGTACCTCGCCATCTGCGATCACACGCAGGCGGTGAACGCGGTGCCCGGGCTCGACGCCGAGGGCGTGCGGTGGCAGGCCGAGGAGGTCGCGGAGGCGAACGAGCTCCTGGCGCCGTTCCGGCTCCTGCACGGGATCGAGTGCGACATCCTGGCGGACGGCTCGCTCGATCTCCCCGACGAGGTCCTCGCGGGGCTCGACTGGGTGATGGCGAGCGTGCACGCGGGGCAGCGCATGCCGCGCGCGGAGATGACGAAGCGCGTGCTCACGGCGATGGCGCATCCGGCGGTCTCCGCGCTGTCGCACCCGACCGGACGGCTGATCGGCCGCCGCCCGCCGAACGAGCTCGACATCGAGGTCGTGGTCGCGGCGGCCGTCGAGACCGGGGTCGCGCTCGAGGTGAACGGCCTGCCCGCCCGGCTCGACCTCAAGGACGAGCACGTGCGCCTCGCGGTCGAGGCGGGCGCAGACATCGTCTGCTCGACGGACGCCCACTCGGTGCGCGGGCTCGGGAACATGCCGATGTCGGTCGCGACCGCCCGCCGCGGCTGGGCGCCGCCCGAGCGTGTGGTCAACACGCGGCCGTTGGGCGAGCTGCTGGCTAGGCGCGGGCGCCGGCGGACATAGGCCAGGACTTGTGCTGAACACGCACACACGCGAGCGCGTGTCAGGCACGGGTATGGAAGTGCAACACGTCACGGATGCGGCACCCGCGCGGCTGGGTCTGCCCCTAGGCTTGGCTGTGCGATGGGGCTTCAGGGGCGATCACTGCCGATGCCTCCCGTCGAACTGCGGGCTCTCATCGGGTCGACAGATCCGGCCCTGTTCGACAATCCCGACGGTGATCCCGTCTTCAGGCACCTACCCGTCGCGGCCTACCGATCCGTCGTAGACATGGGCTGCGGATGCGGTCGTGTGGCTCGCATGCTCCTGCAACAGGACCCACGCCCGCAGCGGTACATCGGTTTTGATCTTCACGCCGGCATGATCGACTGGTGCCAGCGGAACCTCGCGCAGCCCGGGTTCGACTTCCTTCACCACGACATCCAGAACCTCGGGTTCAACCCAGACGGCCGGCATCGCACGCTGCCAATCCCGGCAGAGACCAGGTCGGCGACGCTGGTGAACGCCTGGTCAGTGTTCACCCATCTCATGCAGGACCAAGCGACCCACTACCTGCACGAATCCTCACGGGTGCTGACCGACGACGGCTACCTGAACAGCACGTGGTTCCTGTTCGAGAAGGCCGATTTCCCGATGATGCAGGACTTCCAGAACGCTCTGTTCATCAACGACCTCGACCCGACCAACGCGGTCATCTTCGATCGCGAGTGGCTCATCCGCACGATCCACGAGGCGGGCCTGAAGATCACGTACATCGAGCCGCCCGGGATCCGCGGGTATCAGTGGCTGATTGTCGCCCGGCTGAAGCACGCCTCAGATGCCGAAGTCGAATGGCCAGTTGACGCCGCACCCGCGGGCCGGATGCCACCGCCGCTGCGCGGAGCCGACGCGCATCTCCTCGACGGGCGCTAGCCACTCCCCGCGGCCGCGGCCGCGGCTGGCGTGCGGGCCGGGCAGGCAAACGCGACGGCGAGAAGCCGCCGCTCTCCCGGGCAGTCGTCTCTCAGCAATGCTGCGCGTACCGACTGGGTGCCGAAATGCTAGGCGCCCGCGCCCGGCCCAGTGGTTGCCCACTCCGCGACCTCGTACCAGTGCGTGTCGCGCAGCGCGCGTGCGACCGCGGGGTCGGTGTGCGCCGCGAAGAACACGTGGCGCTCGCGGTCACAGCAGATTTCGGCCTCGCTGGGCAGAACACCGTCGAGCAAGACGAGCGCCTCCGTCGGCAGCTGTGCCTCGGCCACGGTGTAGTGCTTGAACTGCAGGTCGGGCGCGAGCTCGAGCAGCTCGGGCCAGTCGGGGCACGTCCGCGCGCTCATGCGCCCACCGCGGTGACGTCTCCTGCGACCGACCAGCGTCCCTCCAGGCGGACGAGTCCGCCGGGGCCTTCGTCTTCCGAGTAGACGACGAAGCTCGCTGCCGCAAGCCGCCGGTGGTAAACATGACTGCCCGCGCCGTCGGCGAGCGACACGGCCACGTCGAAGCGGCCGTCGGTGAGCGGAAGCGACTCGACCTCCCAGCGCACCCAGGCCTCGCCGCCCGCCCAGCCGAGCTCCGCGAGCGGTTGGCTCGCGCCCGCGATCAGCCCGCCGTTGCTCGCCTGAATCTCGATGCCGACGTGCGGCGGCGGGCACCCGGGATCGACGTGGACGCGCAGGAGCGCGACGAGCGGCTCCCCGGCCAGGTACTGGGTGCGCGGCTCGCCGGCCTCGTCCTCCAACCGGACCTCGGTGACACGCGCCTCGCCGCTCCCCCACTCCTGCAGGCCCGCGCCGCGTTCCTCCGGATCCTCGTCCTCGGCCAGCAACGCCTGGTAGCGGGCGATGGCGTCCCGGGCCGTGCCGTCGAACTCGAGGCGGCCGTTGCGCAGCAGCAACGAGCGCTCGCAGAGCATTTCGACGGCGGCCGCGGAGTGCGAGACGAAGAAGATCGTCCCGCCGCGGTTCCTGAACTCGAAGATCTTCCCGAAGCATTTGCGCTGGAAGGCCTCGTCGCCGACGGCGAAAACCTCGTCGAGGAGCAGCACGTCGGACTGCAAGTGGCTCGCGACCGCAAAGCCGAGCCGCATGTGCATGCCGGACGAGTAGGTGCGCACGGGTGCGTCGATGAACTCCTCGAGCTCGGAGAACGCGACGATCTCGTCCATCCGCTCGCGCACGAAGCGGCGCGAGAGCCCGTGGAGCGACCCGTTCAGGAACACGTTCTCGCGGCCGGAGAACTCCGGATGGAAGCCCGCACCGAGCCCGAGGAGCGAGCCAACCGAACCCCCGACGTCGACGCGCCCCTCGGTCGGGGCGAAAATGCCTGCGATCAGCCTGAGCAGCGTCGTCTTGCCCGACCCGTTGCGCCCCAGGATGCCGACCGACTCTCCCGGCTCGACGCTAAAGGAGGCGTCGCGAACGGCCCAGACGTCGCGTGCCTGCGTGCGCTTTCGCCGGACGACCGCCTCCTTGAGCGTGCGCTTCGACTGCCCGTATAGGCGGAAGCGGCGGCTGACGTTCGCGGCGACGACCGCTCCCTGTTGCACGGAATGAGCGTAGCGGCGCCGGCCGCCGTGAGCGGGCCCTCGCGCGGCCCTGCGACGGCCCGCGGTGGCTAGACCCGAGCCTCGACGGTGGCGGCCTGGACGCGCTCGGTGAGGCGCGTGAGCGCGTCCGGGTCGGTCTGCGGCAAGACGCCGTGGCCCAGATTGAAAATGTGGCCGGGACGCCCGGCCGCGCGTTCGAGCACGGCGCCGGCGGCCTTGTCCACACGCTCCCACGGGCCGAGCAGCACGGCCGGGTCGAGGTTGCCCTGGACGCCGCGGTCGGGGCCGACCGCCCGCCAGCCGTCGTCGAGCGGGAGCCGCCAATCGAGTCCGATCACGTCGCCGCCGGCCGCGGCCAGGGAGCCCAGGAGGTGCGTCGCACCGGTGGCGAAATGGATCGTCGGCGCCGCGACGGCGCCGAGGATCCGGGCCGAGTAGCGCGCCGCGAACTCGCCGTAGTCCTCGACCGACAGGGCGCCGGCCCACGAGTCGAACACCTGCACGACGTCGGCGCCCGCCTCGACCTGGGAAGCCACATAGCGGGCCGACGTCTCGGCGAGCTTCTCCAGCAAGGCGTGCCATACGTCCGGCACGCGGTACATGAGCGCCTTCGTCTTCGCGAACTCGCGCGACGGGCGCCCTTCGACAAGGTACCCGGCGACAGTGAACGGCCCGCCGCAGAAGCCGACGAGCGCCCGCCCCGGCTCGAGCTGCTCACGCACGAGCCGTATCGTCTCGAGCACGTACGGCGCCCCCTCCTCGGTTTCGCACACGCGCAGCGCCTCGACGTCGCCCATCGTCTCGATGGGACGAGCCACCACGGGCCCGACGCCCTCGACGAGCTCGACGTCAACGCCCATGCCAAGGACCGGGATCATGATGTCCGCGAAGAGCACTGCCGCATCCACACCGTGCCGCCGCACCGGCTGAAGCGTGACGTCCGCACAAAGCTCCGGTTGCCGGCAGATCTCGAACAGCGTGAACCGGTCGCGAACCGCTCGGTACTCGGGTAGCGACCGTCCCGCCTGGCGCATGAACCAGACGGGCGTCCGCTCGACCGGCTCGCGCCGGGCGGCCCGAACCAGGAGGGGCGCTGTCATGTTCCTAGACTAGTTCCGTGGCCACGCCCGCCCCGCCACACGCCGTCCCCGCAGGCCCGCTCGCAGTCCGCTGGCTGGCGCACGACCTGCCGCCGGCACGCGCCGGCGCCACGCTCATCGGCACGGTCGAGCTCGAGAACGCCGGCACGGCGGGCTGGCGCTCCCGCCCAGGACGGGACATTCACCTCTCGTACCACTGGCTCGACGCACTCGGGAACCCGATCGTCTGGGCGGGCGCCTTCATCCTCCTCCCGGAGCGGGTCGCGCCAGGCGAGCGGATCAACGTCATCGTGACGGTTCGTGCGCCGAGGCCGCCGGGCGCCTACCGCCTTGCCTTCGACCTCGTCAACGAGGGCCGCTACTGGTTCCGGGATCTTGGCAACGAGCGGCTCGAATTGGCCGTCGTGGTGCTCCCCGGGATTGCGCACCGAACGCTCGGCGTCTCGGTCAGGCCTGGCAACGCCGAGCTCACGGCGCTCACGCGGGCCGCGCTCGCGCAGCAGGAGGAGCCCGTCTCGGAGGCAGGAGAGGCGACCGCCCACCTCGCCGCCGGGTGCCGGCCCGCGGCCGACTGGTCACGCCGCCTCCTCGACGCGCACGAGGAGGGGTTCGTTGCCGTCGCGGGCGCCATCGAGGTCGAGGGCGGCCGGATCGAGCGCCGCGCGGCTGCAAAGGAGCTCGGAGACTGGGCGCCCGGGTTTGGCCGCTCGCCCGCCTGGGCGCTACCGCTGGTCTGCCCGTCCCTTGTGACCGGCGAGGCAGTGCCCGGCCCCGGCGGCCTGCCGGCCATCGACCCTGCGACCGTCGAGGGTCCGACGCTCTGCGACGGTCGGATCCGCGTTCGTGTTGCCGCTAGAGCTGTGCGACCAGCTGGTCGTCCAACCGACTGAACACGTACCCGCCGAGCGCCAACGCGCCGAGCGCAACGAGCACCGAGTACGTCACGTCGAGCGCTCCAGGCATCTCGCCGAAGAACAGCGGCGCGCGGATGCCCTCGACCATCGGTGTGAGCGGGTTGCCCCAGTAGAGGAGCCTGACGAGCCACGCGTGGTCCTGGACGGCAGGGAGCGCATCGAACGACCAGAAGATCGGCGTGAGCAGAAACCATGGCAGCAGCAACGCAGCGACGATGTGCTCGACGTCGCGGAAGATCGCGTTCGCGCACGCGACGAGGACGGAGAGCCCACTCGCGAAGCCGACGAGCGGCACGAGCAGCAACACGCACGCCCAGAACGTCGCGCGCGTCTCGGGGAGGCGCCACAACGTGAAGGGCAGGATGACCACGAGCATGGCGACCAGCGTGAAGACGTTCGCCGCGACGATCGACAGTGGCAGCAGCTGGCGCGGGAAGCGCACCTGCTTCACCAGCGACGCGTTGCCGACGAGCGCGCCGGTAGCCGTCTGCACCGAGCCCTGAAAGAAGATCCAGGCGAGCAGGCCGGTCAGCACGAAGAGCGGGAAACTCGGGATCGAGGTGATCGCCGGCGCCTTGATCAGAAACGAGAAGAGCAGCGTGTAGACGGCCATGAGCAACAGCGGGTTGAGGAGCGTCCAGGCCACCCCGAGCGCCGACCCGCGGAAGCGCACGGAGAAGTCGCGCCGGAACAGGTCCGAGAAGAGATCCCAGTACCGGCCCACGTCCGCGTAGACGTCCATCGGCCCGTAGTCTAGGGACGCATGTCCAGACCCACGCCCGCGTGATCCACCGCTTTCGGCGCTCGCGTGTGCCGCAGGGCGGACGGCTCGCCAGCCTCGGCCAGGACTTCGACCGCGGTCATCGGGAGTACGTCGCGAACCTCACGCCCGGCAACAAGATCTGGCTGCGCACGAAGCCGTTCCGTGCGCCGCCGAACTACGAGCTGCCCACGTCGCTGCGCACGTTCGCGCATGTGGTCGAACAGCTCCAGCTCGGCCTGCGCGCGCAGGTGCTCGACGTCGGTTGCGGGCCGGGCTGGCTGTCCGAGTTCCTCGCCCGCTGCGGCTACTGGGTCACCGGCGTCGACATCTCGGACGACATGGTCGAGATCGCCCGCGAACGGGTCGCGGCGATCCCCGGCCCGGTCGCGGAGGGCATCGAGGTGCAGGCGGAGTTCCACGCGCTACCGGTGCGAGAGATGCCCTGGGAGAACCGCTTCGACGCCGCCGTCCTCTACGACACGATGCACCACTTCGACGACGAGGTGGAGACCCTGCGCGTGATTCTCCGCGCACTCGTCCCCGGCGGCGCGGTCTATATCCGCGAGGGCGTGAAGCCGGTGCCCGGCTCGGAGGACGAGCGCAACCTGGTTACCGAGATGGAGCAATACGGCACGCTCGAGTCGCCGTTCGATCCCGAGTACCTCCGCTGGTCGGTCAAGGAGGCGGGCTTCGTCGACGTGCGGCATTTCATGGAGGTCGACCGCCTTGTCCCGCTGGACGACGCGGGCGCGGCGATGGGCATCTTCACGACGTGGGCGAAGATCCGCGCCGGGCGGCGCAAGCCCGAGACCAACACGCTGATCGCCAGGAAGCCGGTCGCCGACACAGACGGCGAGGACGCCTGGCGCGCGAGCATCTCGGTTGCCGCGCCGCCGGCCGAGGCCGAGGACGGCTCGCTCCACATCCTGATCCACGTCGAGAACACGGGCCGTGCGTACTGGCCGGCGCCGACCTCGTTCCCGTACCCGGAAGGGATCGTCAACGTCGCCCCTTACCTGCTGGTGGACGACGAACGCGTCGAGCTGCCACGGGTGACGCTCCCGCACTCGCTGCCGACCGGCGGCGCGGTCACCGTGGCGCTCATCGTGCCGGCTGAGCACCGCGGTCGCGACGAGGTGCTTGTCGACCTCGTGCGTGAACGCCTCGGGTGGTTCTCCGAGCCCGCGTCGCCGATCGCCCGCGTGCGGCTCGCCTGACGCCGTGCGCGTCGTCATCGACGTCACGCCGCTCTTCAACCCGCTCACCGGCATCGGGTGGTACTGGATCGGGATGCTCGACGGCCTCGCGCAGGCGTCCGAGGGCCGACATGAGATCGTGGCCTTCTCGGTCACGGGTCCCCGCCGGCGACGGCCCGTTGCGCGGGCACTGGACGGGCTGGCGGTCGAGCGCCGGCTCGTGGTGGTGCCGCCGTCCGCGTCCATGTGGCGGCGGCTGTGGACGCGCGCCGGGTGGCCCCCGGTCGAGCGCGTCGCCGGCCCGCTCGACGTCTTCCACTTCTCGGAGTGGATGCAGCCGACGCAGCGCGGCGGCGTCCGCACGACGACGATCCACGACCTCGTGCCGCTCAAGTTCCCGCACTGGGTCTCCCCGATCACGCGCCGCATGCACGAGCAGCGGGACATGCTCGCGGCGCGTGAGTGCGACGTGATCATGTGCAACTCCCGCCACACGGCCGGCGACGTGCGCGAACTGCTCGGTGTGCCCGAGGAGCGGCTGCGCGTCGCGTATCCGGGCCTCGATCCGGCGCTGCACCCGGACGGCGAGCGGATCGCGCTCGGTGCCCCGTACGTCCTGTCGGTGGCGACCGACGAACCGCGGAAGAACCTACGAGCCGCGGTCCAAGCGATTCGGATCCTGCGCTCGCGTGGGTCTGAGCTCGAGCTGGCCCTCGTGGGCCAGAGCGGCTGGGGCGACCAGGTCGGGCCGGAGCCCGGGATCCGCCGGCTCGGATACAGGCCGCCCTCCGACCTCCCGGCGCTGTACCGCGGCGCGGCGGCGTTCTGCTACCCGTCTCGCTTCGAGGGGTTCGGCATGCCAGTCGTGGAGGCGATGGCGTGCGGAACGCCGGCAGTCTGCTCGACCGACCGGTCGCTCGACGAGGCTGCGGGCGGCATCGCGCTGCGCGCCGACGCCGACGACCCCGAAGCTTTCGCCGAGGCGATCGAGCAGGCGGTCGCGCGACGCGACGAGCTGCTCGAGCCCGGCCTCCGGCACGCAGCACAGTTCTCGCGGCGCGCGTGCGGCGAGTCGGTGCTCGCCGCGTACGCCTCGGCGCGCTGAGCGCGGCTGCGAGACTCCGGCCGTGTCCGAGAGCCCGACCCGCCTGCGCGGGGCGATCGACGTCTCGCCGCTAGCGCTCACACGCGCCGGCACGGCGCGGTATGTCGTCAACCTGCTGGCCGAGCTCCGGCGGATTGACGAGGTCGACCTGCGGGAGATGCGGTTCGACGGCGGCGGGCGGCTGGCGAAGCTCGCCCGGGACGTACTCTGGTATCCGGCCGTCCTACCGGCTGCCGCCGCGCGCTCCCGGCTCGACTTTCTCCACTGCACGACGCTCCGCGCGCCGGTCGTCTCGCGCGTTCCCGTCGTCGTGACGGTGCACGACGTGGCCCCACTGCGGCGCCCGGACGCGTTCAACCCGTGGATGCGCCGCTACACGTCGCTGACGCTGCCGCGCATCGTGCGCGCCGCCGCCGCCGTGATCACCGTGTCAGCGTTCCAGCAGCGAGAGCTGGCCGCCGTCACCGGAATCGATGAGCGGCGCGTCCGGGTCGTGCCGCAGGGCGTAGGCGCACCGTTCACGGGTGACGGGCCTGTCGCCGAGGGGGACTACGTGCTCGCGGTCGCGACGCTCGAGCCGCGCAAGAACCTGCCGCTCCTCGTCGAGGGGTTCCGGCGCTCCGGCCTCGACTGCGAACTACGGATCGCAGGCCAGGCCGGCTGGGGCGACGTGGACGTCGGCGGCGAGCGCGTGCGCCGCCTGGGGCGCGTGGACGACGACGAGCTCGCGGCGCTCTACCGCGGCGCGCGCTGCCTCGTCTACCCGTCGACGTACGAGGGCTTCGGCCTGCCCGTGCTCGAGGCGATGGCGGCCGGCACGCCGGTCGTCTGTCCGGCAGGACCGCCGTACGATGAGTTCGCCGATGGCGTCGCAGTGACGTGCGACCCGCTCGACACGGACTCGATCGCCGGTGCGCTCCGCGACGCCGTCGCGCGCCGCCGCGAGCTCGGCCCGCGCGGCCGCGAGCGCGCTGCGACGTTCACGTGGGAGCGCACCGCGCGCGCCACGCTCGCCGTCTACCGCGAGGTCACCGCATGAGCGCGCTGGTTGTAGTCGACGCCGACGTGCTCGGCCGGCGCCGAACCGGCGACGAGGCGTACGTCGAGAATCTGCTGCGTGAGCTGGTGCCGATCGCCGGCGATCTCCGCATCGCCGCCGTCACCCGGAAGCCCGGCGCCGTACCCGACGGGATCGAGGCGGTCGAACTGCCGGCGACGAGCCAGGCCACCCGCATGGCCTGGCGGCTCCCGCGCCTTCTGCGCGAGCTCAAGCCCGACGTGGCGCACTTCCTCCACGTCCTCCCGCCGCTTCACAGGGGGCCGTCGGTGCTGACCGTGCAGGACCTCTCGTTCGAGACGGACCGGAAGCTGATGGGCGCGCGCGACAGGCTGATATTCCGCACGCAGGTGAGGCCCTCCTCGCGCCGCGCGGCACGGGTGCTGACCGGCTCGACGCGGACGCGCGACGATCTTGTCGATCGCTATGGCATCGACCCCGCCAAGATCAGGCTGACGCCATACGGTGTCGACCCCGCCTTCACGCCCGACGGCCCGGCGCCGAACAGCGCGCCCTACGCCCTCTTCGTCGGCGCCCTCCACGCGCGGAAAGACCCGCTTGCCGCGGTCGAGGCGCTCGCGCTCCTGTCCGGGCAGCTGCGCCTGACCATGGTCGGCCCGGACAAGGGCCTCGGCGAGACCGTGCGCGCGAAGAGCGCACAGCTCGGCGTCGGCGAGCTCGTCGACCTGCGCGGCCACGTCGCGAAGGACGAACTGGCGGCGCTCTACCGCGGCGCACGGTGTCTCGTCTTCCCGTCGCGCTACGAAGGCTTCGGCCTCCCCATCGTCGAGGCGATGGCCTCCGGGACGCCCGTCGTGACGACCGCGGCCGGCGCGACGACGGAGGTCGCAGGCGACGCGGCCGTGATCGTCGAGCCCGGCAATCCGTGCGCCCTCGCCGGCGGGATCGAGCGAGCGCTCGCCGATCGCGAGCGCCTCGTCGCCGCCGGCCTGGCGCGCGCGCAGCGCTACAGCTGGGGCGAGACGGCGCGGCTCACGCTCGCCGCGTACCACGAGCTGCTGTGACCGTCGCGGGCGTGGTGGTGGTGCATGAGCCGCGCCCGGAGCTCGAGCGCTGCCTCGCCTCGCTCGCGCCGCAGCTCGACGAACTGGTCGTGATCGCCAACCTGCCCGCCGAGCTGCCGCTCCCGCCTGCCGCGCGCCTCATGCGCAACGAGTCGCCGCTGGGGTACGCGGCCAACGCGAACCGCGGCGTCGCGGCGACCGGCGCGCCGTTCGTCGTTATCGCCAACCCCGACACGGAGGCCGAGCCAGGCGCCGTGCGCACACTCGCGGCGTTCGCGGAGGCGCACGAGCGCTGCGGCGTCGCCGGCCCGCAAATGCGCTATCCGGACGGCACCTGGCAGCCCTCCCGGCGCCGCTTCCCGACCGTCGGCGGCACGCTTGTCCGCCGCACGCCACTCCGGCTCGTGGCCGACCCGTACAAGCACCAGCGACACCACTTCAACCTGGACGAGCGGCCGTCCGAACCGGCCCCCGCCGACTGGATGCTCGGCGGCTTCCTCCTCCTGCGCCGCACGATGCTCGAGCAGCTCGGCGGCTTCGACGAGGGCTTCCGCCTCTACGGCGAGGACATCGACCTCTGCTACCGCGCCGCCCGGGCGGGCTGGGAGCGCTGGTACGTACCCGAGGCGGTCGTGACGCACCGCCACGTCGCCGTGACCGACCACCGGTTCCTCAGCCGCCGCACCTTGTGGCACTGGCGCGGCATCGCGCGCTTTGTGCGCAAGCACCCGGAGCGGCTGTTTGTGCGCAAAGCGTAAGACGTGTCTCAACCCCCATGCGACGCCCAGGACGCTCAAGCACTCGCTGAACGACCTCGGCGAACGCGACGACTTCCGGATGGTCAGAGGACGCGGCGCGGATGCACGAGTGCGAGCGGCACCTCGCCGCGTCGCCGGTGTTCACGGAGGCGGGGATTGGCCTCGAGCGCCTCGCGGCGCACGAAGAGGATCAGGTTCTGCGCGTACCACCACTCGACGCGATCGTCGTCCCAGATCGCGGGTCGCATGCAGTCGAGCGCCTCGTAGCCGTGCTGAGCGAACCGCGCGACCCAGTAGGCGGGCCATTGCTCGTTTAGGTGCGCGGTTCCGCCCTGGCCGGGTACGGCCGCAGAGAACGCGACAACGGGAGCCGCGTCCACGAGCGTCTTCACGAACACGTCGGCCGAGTCGGCGGGCAGGTGTTCGGCCACCTCGAGCGCGAGCGCAAGGTCGAACCGGCGCCCGAATGACACCGGAGTGGCCAAGTCGGCGCGCCGATACGCATCCGGCGGGATCTGAAGCTCCTGTGCGGTGACCCACGGCCCGTCGACGCCGAGGACGTCGCGCACGCCGAGCTGGATCGCCGCACGCAGCCATGCGCCCGTGCCGCAGCCGACGTCGATGATGCTGGTAACCGGCGTGAGCTCGAAGATCAGAGGCAGAGTGACCTCTGCCGACCGGTTCGAGCTTTCCCCGACGGCAGCATAGAAGCCCTCCGTGTAGGGACTCGTGATGGACACGGTCTGCGTCGCCGCGCACTCGAACCACCGCACCCACTCGTGCACGACGTCGACCACGAGCTCCAGCTCGCCGGTCTCGCTGGGCGCCTCGAGCGCAACGGTCAGCCGCGTGGTCGCGCCGGGTGCCACCGTCTCGGTGAACGGCGTGCGAGGTGTCGGCGTCTCGACGAAGGACCCGTCGGCTCGCCGCCAGCGATGACCGACCGAAATCGGAGGCTCCGGGTCGGGGCCGCGCGGCCAGACGTCTGCGCCGAGATTCGCAACCTCGACGCGCATGTGCCGGATCGCCTCCGCGGGCATCGCCGACAGCTTGTCGACGAGCTGGACCGAGGCGCGATACGCCGCGTCGGACACCGAACGGTCGTCGAGCCAGCGCTCGAGATCAGCCGGCAACGGTCGCTCGACGGACGCCGCCTGATGCCGCCGCGCAGGCGCGCCGAGCTGCGCCGTGAAGTAATTGATCTGCGCCACGTCGGCGTCCGTGAGGCGCTCGTGTCGGAGGGCGCCGACGTCCTCCGGAACGAAGACCTCGTTCAGTGGCCTGCCCGATTCATGCATCATCCCGGGCAGCAGCCGTTCGTAGGCGGCGACTTTCGCTCGGCGTTGCTCGAGCGTCGAGAGCCGAAGAACGAGATGCAGGAGCGGCTCATCGAGCACGCGACTCGCCCCGAGAACGTCGATGTTCGTGTGAAGTCGCCCCGGAAAGCGCCAGAGGCCGGGGAGGTTGCGGACGAGACGCACCTGGAGGTCGGCTGCCCACGGCCCCTCGGCGATGCGCGTGTCTGCGGTCGGATCCACCCACCAACGGGGAAGCCAGTAGTGCGTCAGCTCCCGCTCGCAGAGCAGCTGCGGAAGCGCACGCAGGAGCGCGGCGCTAGGCACCTCGTCGTCGTCGACGCGAAGGATCCAATCCCCTGAGCAGCGGCCGTGGAGCCAGCCGAGGTACCGCTCCATGTGGGTGGCCGCGGGAACGACCGCCACGTGGTCGGCGAGGTCGCCGCAAGCTGCAGCGACGCTCGGGTCGGCGCGCTCATCCTGTGCTAGCACGATCTCGTCGACAGCGCCCCGCCAGCTTTGCAGGAGCGCCCGCGCGTGCTGAGGTCGCGCCCGCGTCACGACACAGAGGGACAGGGTCGGCCGTTTCGGAGCCTGGGGCATGGCGAGGCGATGATCGCTGAATCGTCACAGCCGGCCGTCAGTGCCGCTCTGGCCCGGGCCGACAAGTCGTTACTGTAGGCGTGATGCTGACCCGCGTCCGAGGCCGCCCGGTCGGCGAGGCGGGCCCGCCGCGTAGCGGCATCCGAGCAAGCGCGCGGTCGCTCCTGCGTCGAACGCGTCCGTACCTACCTGCCGTTGCCGCGATCGTGCTGCTCCTCCTCGTGGTTGCGCCTGCCCTCCATAGCGGCATGCGCGGGGACGACTCGCACATCGGGATCGACGGCAACGGTCACATGAGTGCCGACCACGTCTCGCTGATCGACTACGTCGACCAGGCTGAAGACCAAATGCTCGACTGGGGCCGGGTAATGCCGGTCGGAGTCGCGGAGAGCAACCTCTACTACGTCCTCGTCCCCGAGCGCTTCCCCAACAAGCTCGGCATCGTGCTGTTGTCGCTCGCGTGCATCGCGGCGCTCATGCTGCTGCTGCGCACGCTCGGAGTCGCGTCCCGCAACGTCTTCTTGGCCGTGGCCGTCGCGTTTGCCTTGTCACTCCAATTCCGAGCGACGCACGACCCGATGCTCGGCTACAGCGGCACTGGGCAACTGACCGTGCTCGAACTGCTCCTCGGGCTGACCGCATATGTCCGCTACCTGCAGACGGGATCGCGACGCTGGTACGCAGCGTCGATCGTGGCCGTCCTCCTGCTCGTCTTCACCTACGAGGCGAACCCGCCGCTCGTGCTCGCGTTCGCCGCGCTCTACCTCGGGCGCCCATTCCGGCTCTCGCGCATGAAGCCGTTGATCCCGATCCTCGGACTGGGCGCCGCCGTCACGCTGCTGTCGGTCTACATGCATAGCCACGCGTCGACGGTTGTCGAGGGGTATCAGACCTCTCTCGATCCGATCCTCGTCGCCCAGGTCGCTGTCCGTCAGGCGGTCTCGGGGATCCCCGACATCTACTTCGTGTCCGGCTCACTCGGGCTCCTCCCCGATCCGACGAGGGCAGAGCTCTTCGGCGCGTTCTGGCGCGGCCTCATCGCGGCCGCGCTGTTCCTGTTCGTGCTGCTCGCGCTGCGCCGGGCGCGGCCGACCACCGCGCAGTTCCTGGCGGATCCCGGCTACCAGGCTGCGGACGACCGGCGCGCCGTCACGCTTCAGGTCGCCGGAATCGGCACGGTCATGATGGCCTGCTCCGGCCTCTATATCTCACTGGCGAAGCAACACCAGGAGCTGATCTTCCTGGGCAACGGGCACCTGGCGACCTTCACCAACACGATCGGGTTCGTCCTCCTTTTCGTCGCTCTTGGGTTGGCGTGGGGCAGGACGATTGCGCGGCACCTCGTACTAGTCGGGTCGCTCGGCTTCCTGGTGTTCTGGATGGTGTTCGCGTCCAGCTACTCCAACTTCAGGGTCGTCGCGATCGAGCAGCCGGGCATCCAGCAGCGGACGCTCATGGAGCAAGCGCTCGACCGGGGTGTGCTGAACGGCGTTCGGCCGGGGACCACGATGTACCTGCTCAACCGGGACATGAACTGGAGCTTCGGCAACCTGGTCTTCTACGGCGGGACGTCCGACTACCTCGTGTACCTGCGCACCGGGCTGAAGCTCGACGTCCGCACGCTCGCGCCGCCGGCGCCCGCGTGCGGGCCACCGGTGGGCTTCCCCGTCAGCGATTGCGCCACGCCGTCGCGCCGCGTCGCGCTGCTCGCGGTGCGCGCATCGCGTGGGGGCGGGACGGTCGTGCTCGCGCGCGGCATTCCGGCGGACCACGTGACCGACACCGGCGCCCAAGGGCTCACCGTCGTGGCGCGCGAGGCCTCCGCGGCCGGCGAGCAGCCGCGCATCACCGGAGCGCACGCGGACGGCTCACCCTGGAGTGCGGCGGACGCCACCTGGACGCGCCGTCCGCTCGGCGACGGCTGGGTGCGCTACACGACCTCGATCACGGACGGGAGCGGCCCGGTGGCCACGTCGATCACGGATCCCTACGCGGTGGTGGACTTCGATACGCCGGCGGCGCCGGGGACGCTCGCCCGCGAGTTCGGAACGAAGGAGCTGTTGCCCTGACGCGCCCCAGCTCGCTCACCCCGCCGAGCCAGATTCCCCGGGCGCCGCGTCCACGCGTAGCGGTCGCTCGTAGGAGACGCGCACGTAACCAGGCTCGCCGGCACCGGGCTCGGCGCGCACGACACATCGCTCCGGGGCACTTTCCGGCCACGCTGCGAGCAGCTCAGGCGTGAGGCCCGACGACGAGCACCACGCGAGCAGGGCTGCGACGCTCGGTGCGAACCAGTTCGAGGAGTCGCCTCCGAGCTCATCGCGCTCGTAGAACCGCACGAGCGGTGCAGTCCTCAGGGCGCCGAGCTCGTGATCCGCCACCGCGGTCTCGAGCAGCACGGCGCCACGCGTAAGCGCCCGGATGGCATCCAGGGCCAGTAACGGGTGGCGGAGGTGATAGAGGACGCCGAGGAACAGCACGACGTCGAACTGCTCGCCGATCAACGACGGCAGCTGGTAGACGCTTGCCTGCATGAAACTGACGTTCGAACCCAGAAGGTCCCGGAGCGCGAGAACGCCGAAGCGCTCCGGCCCGTAGATGTCGACAGCCACGACCTTTTTCGCGCCCCGCCGTTCGGCGATGAACGCGGCACCGCCATTCGACGTCCCGATGTCGAGGACGGTCTGGCCGGTCAGGTCCGCGGGCAGCCCGGCGGCGCCGAGCAGCCATTCGATGTCGTTCGCGCCAGGCGCGAAGACCCCCGGCGCCAGCTGGAACCGCTGGTGCCAGATGAAGTCGGCGGTCGCGAGGAACGAACGCGCCTCATCGGCATCGGGCTGCTTCAGAGGGGATTCCACGCCGGCACATGTTCACGAGGTCGGCGACGGCCGTCAAACGAGCCGGCGCTACAATCGCTCGCTTTCTTGACGGCCTGCACGATCATCGCCCGCAACTACCTCGCGCAAGCTCGCGTGCTCGCCGAGTCGTACCTCACGCACCATCCCGGCTCGCGCTTCTTCACGCTGATCATCGACGGTCCCGGGCCGCCGGGAGGTGAGCCGTTCGAGGCGGTCGGGCCGCTGGAGATCGGGCTCGACGCCCGCGAGTTCCATCGCATGGCCGGAATCTACGACGTCATGGAGCTCTCGACGGCGGTCAAGCCGTGGTTCCTGCAGCGTCTGCGACAAGAGACCGCCGACGAGATCGTCTACCTCGACCCGGATATCCGGGTCTTCGCTTCGCTGGAGCCGGTGTCGAAGCTCGCGCGCGAGCATTCGATCGTGCTGACGCCCCATGCTCCAGCGGTGTCCCCGCACGACCGGACGTTGCCCGGCGAGACGACATTTCTGCTGGCCGGGATCTACAATCTCGGCTTCATTGCCGTCGGCCCCGGTTCCGACCCGTTTCTCAACTGGTGGGCGGAGCGTGTCGCCCGCGACTGCATCGTGGCCCCCGACCGCGGGCACTTCGTCGATCAGCGCTGGGTCGATTTCGTTCCCGCTCTCTTCGACCACTTCATCCTCAGGGACCCGGCGTACAACGTCGCCTGGTGGAACCTGCCCGGCCGCACGATGAGCTGGACGGGGAAGCGCTATACGGTCGACGGCAAGCAGCTCCGGTTCTTCCACTTCAGCGGCTTCGACCCGCGGTCGCCGCACATCCTGAGCAAGCACCAGGGGCCGGCGCCACGAACGCTGCTGAGCGAACGTCCCGACATCGCGCGAATCTGCAACGAGTACGCGCAAGCGCTGTTCGACGCCGGGTTCACGGAGGTCAGCAGGCTGCCCTACCGCTACGACACGGGCCCGGCCGGGCTGGCGATTGACGCACGCATGCGCCGCCTGTACCGCTCGGCGCTGATGAGCGCCGAAGAACGCGGGGACTCGGAGCCGCCGAATCCCTACGATGACGAGCCTGCGTTCCTGGCGTGGTTACGCGCATCACCGGACTCGCGGGGCGGCGCTGCGCACGTCAACCGGTACCTACAGGCCCTCTATCGCGAGCGGCCCGATCTGCAGGCTGCCTTTCCCGACCTCCGGTGGGTGAACGGCGACCGCTTCCTCGACTGGGCAGTCGCGCACGGGCAGGAGGAGGAAGGAATCCCGCTCGAGCTGCTGCCCGACCCGCATTCCGAGCCCGCGTCGGCCGCTCGCCGGTCCGATCGACGCACAGGCGTCAATGTCGCCGGCTACTTTCGCGCCGAGGGCGGCGTGGGCGAGGCCGCTCGCGGGCTGATCTCGGCGCTCGACGCGGCCAACCTCGACTTCGCGGCCGTCAACTACGAGGAGACGCCGAATCGCCAGGAGCACCCGTTCGCCCACGCGGACTCGGCGCCGCGTTACGACGTCAACGTCATCTGCGTCAACGCCGACCGCCTTCCGGAGTTCGCGTACGACATGGGCCCCGAATTCTTCGCCGACCGCTACTCGATCGGCCTGTGGTGGTGGGAGCTGAGTCGATTTCCCGAACGCTTCCACCACGCCTTCGACATCGTCCAGGAGATCTGGGTCGGAAGCGACTTTGTGGCCGAGGCGGTCGCGCGGGAGACGGCGAAACCCGTCCGGGTGTTCCCGCTCGGCGTGGAGCCGCGCGTCGTCGAACCCGGCCCGCGCAGCGCCCTGGGGCTCCCCGATGGCTTTCAGTTCCTGTTCTCGTTCGACTTCTACAGCGTCTTCGAGCGCAAGAACCCGCTTGCCGTCGTGGAGGCGTTCAAGGCGGCCTTCGAGCCGGGCGAAGGCCCCAGCCTCGTCCTGAAGAGCATCAATGGCGACAAGCGCCTGGTCGAGCTCGAGCGCCTTCGCGCGGCGGCGGACCGCCCCGACATCGTGGTGCTCGACGGCTACGTCTCGGCGGACGAGAAGGACGGCCTCATGAACGGGTGCGACTGCTACGTCTCCCTGCATCGCAGTGAAGGCTTCGGCCTGACCATGGCGGAGGCGATGGCGCTCGGGAAACCGGTGGTCGCGACGGAGTACTCGGGCAACTTGACGTTCATGGATGCGTCGAACAGCTACCTCGTTCCGTTCCGGCCCGCGTCGGTTCCGAGCGGGTGCAATCCGTACCCCGCGGGAGTGGAGTGGGCCGAGCCGGACGTTCGAGAGGCGGCGGAGCTCCTGCGCTACGTCTTCGAGCACCAGGACGAGGCGCGCGAGATGGGCGCCCGCGCCAGAGAGCACATGCTGCAGCACCACTCGCGAAAACAGGGCGCCGAATTCGTCGCGGCGCGCCTCCGCGAGATCCGGCTGCTCGTAGACGAAACGCCCGCCGACGACGCCCCGGCTGCCCCCGGCGTCGATGCGGGACGGCAGGCAGCCGAAGCCAGCTCCCGCTACGTCCACGAGGGACCATCGATTCCCTGGGACGCTCCGGCGCGGCTCGGCCCGCCCGCGAGGCTCGGCCGACGGTTCGTCCGGCGCCTCCTGCGGCCGTACACGCTCCGCCATCAGGAGCTCGACGCCGCGATGGTCGAGGTGGCCGGCGCGCATCAGCGAGCGCTCGAGGAGCTCAGAGACATGATGACGCGAGCCCACGAAGCGAGCGTGTTGGCGAACGCGGAGACCCGTGCCGAGGTCGGCGCGGCGGAACAGCGCGTGAGCATGACGCAGCGCAGGCAGTTCGACCGGCTCCGGCAGGTCGAGCAGCTGTTCGGCGCGTTGAACGAGTCGATTGGAGCGCAGTCGGACGAGGTCGCCCGGACGCGCCAGTTCGAGGACGACGTGCGCGCCCACCTCGAGAGCATCGACTCGCAGCTTGCGTCGGTGATCGAGCAGCTCGGCGCGCAGGTGCGGGAGGTCGAGCGGACGCGGGAGTTCGAACAAGCAGTGCGGCGGCGGTTCCCCGGCATCGACGGCACGAGTGACAACGGTTCTTACGGGAGCGAGCCCGATGTTGGGACGTTCGGCGAGCGCTACTCGCCTCCCGACCGGCCGTGGACGCACGACTACGAAGCGCTGCACCGTCGCCTCGTCAGCGAGGCGCTCGACGACGCACGCTTCGTGGCGCAGATCGCCGCCGGCGATCCGCTTCCGCCTGGATACGGCGTCGGCTTCGACGAGCGCGTCGTCGAGTTCCCGTGGTTACTTGCGCAGCAGCCGAGCGGGCGGCTGCTCGACGCCGGATCGGCGCTCAACCACGCTCACGTGCTGGACCGGGTGCGCCCGCGCGTGACGACACTCGACATCGTGACGCTCGTCCCCGAGGAGCTCGCGTTCACGGACAAAGACGTCTCGTACGTCTACGCAGACCTGCGTAACCTCCCGTATCGCGACGGTCACTTCACCACGGTCGTCTCGGTGTCCACGCTCGAGCACGTCGGCATGGACAACACGATCTACGGGGTGGAGGCGCCGCGCGCCGCCAATCCCACGGAGGAGATGCGGCTCGCGCTCGCGGAGCTCGTGCGCGTGACGGCGCCGGGCGGCGTCGTCCTCGTCACCGTGCCGTTCGGCCGGCGCGAAGACCATGGCTGGCTGCGTCAGTTCGACCGCGACGACGTCGACGAGCTCGTCAGCGGCGTCCCGGCGCGGCGAACGTCGTGCTCGATCTACCGCTACTCGAGGGAGGGCTGGCAGGTGAGCGACTTCGCCGGCGCGGCGGACTGCGAGTACCGCGACTACCTCCGCGACCCACGCCCCGTGGACGACCTCGCGGCCGCCGCCCGCGCCGTCGTCTGTATCCGGTTCGACCTCGAGTGATGGTGGAACACGACGGCAGCTCAACACCAGCGAGCGGCGACGTCGATTCGCTCCGAGAACGCGTCGCCGCGTTGACCGAGCAGAACGCCGCGACGCGACAGCGGCTCGTCGAGGCTCACGAAACGCTGGTGCGGCGGGATGAGGAGATCGAGCGGCTCGAACGCCGCATGGCCGACGAGCTCCTCCTTCGCGACCGGACGGTTGCGAACAAGGACGCCGAGATGGAGCGGCGGGGCCGAGTGATCGACGACCTGCAGCTGCGCCTCGATGCCGCCGAGCGCGCTCTGGACGAGGCGACGCGCGAGCTTGCGAGCATGCGGCAGACGCGGGTCTGGCGGACGGGTGAGCGCATGTGGCGGATCAAGGCCCGGTTCAGGGGAACTCCGTACTGACGCACCTGCGGCGACCGGTCGCCGGCGGTGACGCGGGCCTCCGGGCCGAAAACGGCTACGCTCGCCACCCCCGATGAGCACCGCCGTGACCGACGCCTCCGAGTACTCCGTCGTCGTTCCCGTCTACAACGAACAAGGGTGCCTCGAGGAGCTCGGCAGCAGGCTCGGCGAGACGCTCGACGGCTTGAGCGCGCGGTGGGAAGTGATCTTCGTCGACGACGGAAGCTCCGACGGCAGCTACGACGAGATGACCGCGATCGCCACCCGAGATCCGCGTTTCAAGATCCTGCGGCTGTCACGCAATTTCGGCCATCAGAATGCGATCACTGCCGGGCTCGATGCCGCGTCCGGCGATGCAGTGGTGATCATGGATGCCGATCTCCAGCATCCACCCGAGATCATCCCGCAACTCGCCGCCCGCTGGCGCGAGGGCTATGACGTCGTGTACGCAATCCGTTCCGATCGCGCCGGCGAGCCATGGACGAAGCGCGTCACGGCCCGTGTCTTCTACGGCTCGCTCGGCCGCGTGGCAGACATCGAAGTCCCGGCCGACGCGGGCGACTTCCGCCTCGTCGACCGGCGCGCCCTCGACGCCTTCCGAAGCCTCCGTGAGACGAATCGATACGTCCGCGGGATGTTCAGCTGGATCGGATTCGCCCAGATCGGCGTCGAGTACCCGTACGAGGAGCGCCGGAGCGGGGAGAGCAAGTACTCGCTCAGAAAGATGGCGGCACTAGGCAGCGACGCGCTTACGAGCTTCTCCACCGCGCCGCTCCGCGTCGCCCTGCACGTCGGGTTCGTCGTGGCCGCGCTGTCGCTGCTCGCGGCGACCACCGCGGTCGTCGCGAAGATCGCCGGGATCTTCACCGTGCCAGGGTGGACGTCGCTCGTCTTCGTGACATCGCTGCTCGGCGGCGTGCAGCTCCTGGTGCTCGGCGTGGTCGGCGTCTACCTCGGGCGGATCTACGAGGAGGTCAAGAACCGCCCGCTGTACATCGTCCGAGACGCCCAGGGCTTCGACGAGAGGGCGGTACCGCCGCCGCGCGACGTCGGCGCAGTACGACAGGGATTGGTGACGTATGACCGCTGAGGTCGCGCTCAGGGCGTGCGACCTCTGCGGTGCCGACGTCTCGACCAACGCCGAGCTGCGCTGGGTCCGTGACGGGTATCCGATTGTCAGGTGCCGTCAGTGCTCACTCCTCTTTCGACGTGACCTGCCGTCGCCGGACGAGATCGCCACGCTCTACGCGACGGACTACTTCGCGTCATCCGGGACGCTGCCGAAAGGGGAGGGGTATCTCGACTACACGGCCGACGAGGAGCTTCACCGGCGGAACGCGCGTCAGCGTCTCGCGCTCCTCGAGGAGTTTCTGGCACCCGGAACGTTGTTGGACGTCGGCTGCGCCGCGGGCTTCTTCCTGGACGAGGCCGCACAAGCCGGATGGGCCGTGGCCGGTGTCGAGCTCGCCCCGTCTATGGCCGCCGTGGCGAGGGACCGGCTCGGACTGAACGTGGTCGAGGCACCGTTCGGCGTCGCAGACTTCGCGGACGAGTCGTTCGACTGCGTGACCATGTGGGACTATGTCGAGCACTCGCTCGACCCGGTCGGCGATTTCCGGCGTGTCCATGCTCTCTTGCGCCCCGGTGGCGTGCTCGCGCTCTCGACGGGCGACGCCGGGTCTCCCATCGCTCGGATCTCCGGCCGGCGGTGGCACCTCCTGACGCCGCGACACCACAATTACTTCTTCACGCGGGCGACACTCGAGCGTGCGTTCACGGAGGCAGGGCTGCGTCTCCGGACGATGACGACGCTCGCATCGAGGTATACGTTCGCCTACCTGTCGCACAAGCTGCAGACGATGAGCGGCTTGCCGTTCCTCGACCGCGTCGTCCTCGCGCTTCGCCAGAGCACGCTCGGGCAGGTGAGCGTTCCGGTCAATCTGTTCGACATCGTCGTAGCCGTGGCGGAGCGTCCGCGCCCGTGACGACCGCGCTTTACGTCGTTGCGTACACCGTCCTGAGCACCGCAGGTGTCCTCCTGCTCAGGTCGGCGCTGCGGAACAGCGACCCGCTCTCGGCCGGCGGGATTCGCGCGATCCTCGGAGAGCCGCTGTTCTCACTCGGATTCGTCCTGTACGCAGCGAGCTTCGCCACCTGGCTGCTCGCTCTCCGCCGCTACGAAGTGAGCCGGATCTACCCCGTATTCGTCGGCGCTGCTTACTGCGCGGTTGTGGCCGGCGGCGCCCTCATCCTCGGCGAAGCGTTGACCGCTTCCCGGGTGGCCGGGATCGTCGTAATCCTCGCGGGCATCGCTCTCGTGCTGCGCTGAGAACCACGGACGTCACCCGCCAGCCGGTTTGAACATGTTCAGTGCCAGGCACCGTGACGCGCGCGTTACAGAGCCTGGCACTGTCACGGGATCGCAGCCTGCCTGGCACTGAGAGCTAGGCCCGAGCTGCCGGGCGACGTCGCCCCCTCGCTGTCATCGGGGCGAGACTGATCGAAAATCGACCTGCGCTCCGAGCTCCCGCGCGTCGCTCAGGCCATAGTCGGAGGGCGAGAATGTCGGATCGACGCCGACCTCGACGCGGAAGGGCGGCCGCGGCGCCCTGAGCGTGAATGTGCGGCTCGACCCGGCGTGAATCGTCCAGCGGCGCTGCACCAGCGGCTTCGCGATCGTGACCCCGGTCGCCGTCCGCACCGGCCGGCCCAGACGAATCGTCACCCGTCCTGGCACGTCTCGGCCGCGCCAGGCACTCCGCGACAGCTGGATCTGCACCGTTCCAGGCCGATCTCCGGGCGTGGCGAACTGCGTCATGGCGGCGTTCGCCCCCATCCAGCCGTCCGCATACACGCCCTCGACCGAGCGCCCGAGGCGGAGCGGCGGCGCCACGCGGTACAGCGTCAGCCCGGCCTTCGACTCGACCGGCGCGCCGGCGACGACGAGGCCGTTGGTTGCGACCACGTACCTCGGCCGGCCGGCGCCGGTAGCGATCGCCCCGTTGACGGGGTCGACCGAACCCACCTGCTCCGTCAGCCCGTCGCGTACCGCTGGGCCGAAGCGGACGACCGTGTCGAGCTCGCGGTTCCAGAACTCGGTCTGCCACAGGAGCATGTCGTCGTAGCCGGGCACCCGCGAAGCGTCGTAGAGGTACGGGACGTCGGCGTGCGTTCCGACAGCGTCGTCGACCCAGTCGCGATCGCCACCGCCCGCATACGCCGCGAGCGCGGCCGCGTAGTCGCGGACCGCTCCGTAGACCGGGTACGAGCCGAAGGCGAGGAACGCAGCGACGCCGAGCGGCAGTACGAAGGCCGCGAAGCGGCGCGGCACGAGCGCGAACGCGGCGGCGGCGACTGTCGTCCCGAAGACCAGCAGCGTCTGCGCGGAGGAGGCGTCACCGTTCAGGATCTGCGTCACGCGCCAGACGGGGATCAGCGCGAACGTGTCGGACAGGATCTGGGCGCCCAGCAGGTCGTTCAGCTTGAGCGTCAGCGAGAGGATCACCGGAACGAAGGCGCTGAGCGCCGTCAGCACGATGGGCCGCTCCATGCCGCGCGCGATCCAGAGCACGAGTGCGATGAAGAGCAACGCCGCGAGGGGGAACATGTAGCGCTCCTCGATCCGTAGCGAAAAGCGCGATGCGAAGACCGCCACCTGGACGACGATGAGCAGGACCGAGACGCTCGCGACCGCGAGGAACGCGCGCTCGGCCTCCGTCATCGGTCGGCCGGCGAGGGCGAGGCCGACCAGAACGAGCAGCGCGCACACCGGCACCACGCCGACCGAGAACGCGAGCTCGGCGAAGTGCAACGCCACCCAGTGCCGGACGTCTCCGAACGAGTAGTTCCCCGACGTCACGACGCTGTAGTCGCCGAGCGCGGAGGACAGCGAGCGTCCACGTGAGCGCTCGAACACGGCGAACGCCAGGACCTCGCCCGCGAGGACCGCCAGCGTCGGCCACATCGCACGCACGGTCGCCCACGCGCGGCGGAGCCTCGGCGGATCGCCGGCACGTGCGTCGAAGAGGGCCTTCGCCGCGATCGCGCCGGGCAGGACCGCGAGCAGGACGATTCCCTGCACGCGGACGCCGATGGCGAGCGCGATCGGGACGAAGACGAGCAGCTGCCGCCAGAGCGTCGGCCGTTCGAGCGCGGCTGCGCACGCGAACGCCGAGGCGACGAACAGCGGGAAGAAGAGGTTTTCGCTCATCAGAGCGCTTGTGTAGAGCATCGACGGCATCAGCAGCACGAGCGCGACGGCCACAAGCGCCCAGCGCGCCGCGACGAGGCGGCGCGCCCAGAAGTACGTCGGCACCGTCACCGCCGTCATCGCCAGGACGTTGATGGCCTTCGCAATCGCGTACGCGGCCGGGACGTCGGATGCGAGCCACGCGGGCGCGATCGTCGCCGGGTAGAGGAGGCTCGGAAAGCCGGGCGACGCGCCGCGAACGAACGGGTGGCCGTCCGACGCGAGGCTCTTCGCGAGCTCGCTGTAGATGACCTCGTCGAGCAGGATCCACGGCGTCTCGATCCGCCGGGCGATCCAGAGGCGCACCAGGATCACGAGCAGTGCCACGCCCGTCACCATGAGGGCGAGCGGCCAGCCGCCGAGCCTTGTCGAGACCTCGATCCGCCCCCGCGGTGCGGCGACGGGCTCAGTCGCCACGCGTGATCTCGCCCATCGTCGCCGCAAGGTCCTGCAGCTGTCTCGGCTCTACGCCCAGATCCGCAGCGGCCTCGGCGACCTGGCGCACGAGCGCTGCCTCGACGGCGGGGGCACCTGCGACGTCCTCGCAGGCGGCCACGTACAGCTCGGCGACCCGGTCGAGGTCGTGCTCGCTCTGCGCGAGCGCACGCGCCGCGGCCGCCATCTCGTCGCGGTGGCCGCGGTCGGTGGCGAGCAGCCGCAGCGCCTCCTCGAGCGCTTCGACCTCGCCCTCGCCGATCGGCACCTTGATCGCGACGTCGTCGGGCAGCTCGGAGAACCAGCCGACGTCGGAGACGACGAGCGGCGTGCCGACCGTGAGCGCGCGCACCGCAACGCCGGATGTCTCGCCCATCGTCGGGAAGCGCAGGCTGACACACGCATCGGCGGCCACGAGCAGCCGCCAGAGCATGCCCTCGTCGACGAAGCCGAGGATGTCGACCGCGTCCGCGACCCCCGCCATCGCCACCTCGCGCTCGAGGTCGACGCCGGCGCTCCCGCCCGCGACCACCAGCCGGGCTCCGGGCACGGACGCGCGCGTGCGCGCGAACGCAGCCAGCACCGGGCCGATGCGCTTTTGCGGGTTGAGGTGGCCGAGAACGACGAAGAGGGCGTCCGCCGGCCCGGACGGAGGGATCCACGGCTCGACGGCGGGCGCAGGCCACGCGGGATGCGGGATGAGAAACATCGGGCCCGCGTAGCCGGCGGCGCGCACCCCCTCCGCGACATAGCGCGAGTGCACAACGACGCCGTCTGCGTGGGCTAACGCCTCCCCGACCAGCGGGAAGTCCGTCGAGCGCCGCTCCCAGAGCGGCGGGATCAGGCCGTCGATCACGCCGTGGGCGAGCAGCCGCCCCACCACGCCCGCCTCGCGCTGCATCGCGTCCAGGTAGCCGGGGCCGTCTCCGCGTGCCAGCGTCACGCCCGCAACCAGATGGTGGATGACCAGCTCGTGGAGAACGACGAGGCCGCGGTGCGCCGGGAGCGCGTCCAGGATCCATCCGTGCGCCTCCGGGCTGTTGCCGATGTGGAAGAGCCGCACGTCCGGAGAACCACGGCGGCGCCGTCCCGGCCGCATGACGTCAACGTGAGCCCAACGCCCGAGCGCGGGCACGAGCAGTGTGCTGTAGTCCGCGACCCCACTCCGGGTCGGCGGCATGGGTGAGTAGTACGCAACCCTCATGGGGCCAACAGTCGCTCGATCACGCGCTCCCAGGTGACCGTCTCGGCGAGCGCGCGCCCGCGTCGGCCGAGCTCGGCCGCCCGGTCGCGGTTGTGCTCCAGCCACTGCAGCCCCTCGGCTACCGCGGCGGGCGACGACTCGACCACGATGCCGGTCGCCCGGTCGGCGACGGCCTCGAGCGGACCGCCCGCGTCGTGCGTCGTGATCACCGGCTTCTCCGCCAGGAACGCCTCGTACGGAACAAGACCGAAGTCCTCGTCGAGCGGCGCGTAGTACACGGCCAGACAGGTCGCATACAACTCGGCCAGCTCGTCGCCGCCGATGCGCCCGGTGAAGCGGACGCGGCCGTTCAGGCCGAGTGACGTGGCGAGCGACTCGAGGCGCTCGCGCTCCGGCCCGTCGCCGACGACGACCACGTCG
Organism: Gaiellaceae bacterium; assembly: GCA_035764425.1. Taxonomy (GTDB): domain Bacteria; phylum Actinomycetota; class Thermoleophilia; order Gaiellales; family Gaiellaceae; genus JACVRM01. The sequence continues at coordinate 11,556 of DASTZE010000189.1, read as the reverse complement.
AGCCTGCTCGGGCCGGCGGCCGCGCGCAGGAGCAGATCGACGCGTTTTGCGGCATCGAGCCGCCCAACCGAGACAACGAAGTCGCCGTACGCGTCACAGCGATACGCCAGTGGCTGGGGCGGGGGCAGAAGCACCTCCGCGTCCATCCCCGTGGATTCGTGCAGCCGGTTCGCCACGTTCCGCGAGATCGCGAACAGGCGGCGCGCCTCGCCGAGCGTCTTTCGGTCGAGGCGGTGGACGGCCCTGCGTGTCGCGCGGTCGGCCGGTTCAGGCCCGAACTGGGCGTACTCGGTGCCGTCGAGCTCGTACGCCTGGCGGAACTGGTGGACCAGCCAGACCACCTTGTTCGGATGGCGCACGACGTAGGACGGGAACTTGGTCGCGATGACCAGGTCGATCGGCCGCCCCTGCGACTCGTCGAGCTCCACGAGCCGCCACATCATCGCGTTGGTCAGGACTCTCGGGTTCGGATACCAGCGGTAGGGGACGGTGACGAGCGTCGCCTCGTGGCCGCGCTCCTGCAATTGCTCGACGAGGCCGTCGGCGAGGATCTCGGCGCCGCCGCGGACGAACGGCACCTGCGGGAGGCAGACGGCGACCTTCACCTCACATCCGGTCGATCGGCCGGCCGGCGCTCGACGGCCTGGAGCCGTTCCTCGAGCCGGGCAAGGAGGCGCGCCGCCTCGGTGCGGTGCGCGTCGAGTCGCTGCTCGATGTCGTGGAACTCCTGGGCGAGCCGGTCGCGCTCGTCCCGCCTGCGCGCGACATCCTGGTCGCGCCGGGCGCGCTCGGCATCGTGCATCGCAGCGGTCCAGGCGGCGATGTCGTCGGCGAGGCGCAGCACGGCGATGTTGAACGCGCGCTGCTCGGCGGCGAGCGGCTCGACGTACCAGCGCAGCAGCTTGCGGATGACGAACTTCGGGACCGCGGTGACGGCGGAGCGCACGCGCCCAAATCGTCCAGGCCGCCGGTGAAACGGCCGATCGGCGCTGACCTGGGCGTGCCGACCTGCCTCGATCCGCGCCGCCTGCCAGTCGCGCGGCGCAGAGCCGAGCCCACTCGGCCGCATGCTTGCGTCGACCTCCGCGTGTAGTAGCGACATGAGGACGTCGACGTCCGGCTCGCGTACGGGCGTATCCACGGCGGGATCCTAGGTGTGCCGCTCGTCGGCCGACTCGCGCTCCTCGAGACGGCGCTGGAGCAGGGCGAGCCGCTGCGCGAGGACGCGATTCTGGTCCGAGAGCTTCGAGATCACGGTCGAGTAGTGGAGGAGCAGCACGAGGATGAAGAACGCCGCCAAGATGAACAGGGCGGAGGGCGGATAGGCAATGCCGACGGCGTCGGAGAGCTTCCCGAGCAGGCTGCGCCAGAGAGCGAGGACGAGGATGACCGTGCCCGTCGCGATCCACAGCAGTGCGTAGCGCTCCTGAAGGCGGCGCCGGCGGATCAGCTCGAAGATGACGAGTAGGAGGATCAGCGCCGCAGCCGCGGCGAAGATCGACACGCGCAGAGGGGTCACCCGACCTCTTTCGGGTAGCTGCGAAAGAGTCCGACGAAGAGCGCGACGAGCACCTTGCCCATATAGACGAGCGAGTAGATGCCGCCGATGGAGGACGTGCCGCCCGCCCGCGGACGCATGCGCACAGGCACCTCGAGCACGCGCAGGCGGTGACGGTGCGCGATCACGGTGGCCTCCGCCTCGGGGTAGTCGTGGGGGTAATCGCCGGCGAAGAGCTCGAGCGCACGGCGGTTGACGGCACGGAACCCCGAGGTGGGGTCGGTCACGCGCTGGCGGACGAGCATGGAGACGACTCTGGCGAGAACCGCAATCCCGATGCGGCGCAGCAGCGAGGAGCGGTACCCGTCCTCGCCGCCGAACCGGGTGCCGACCGCCATATCCGCGTCGCCGGCGAGCACCGGCACGAGCAGCTTGGGCAGCTCGCGCGGATCGTGCTGCCCGTCACCGTCGACCTGGACGGCGATGTCGAACCCCTCGTCGCGGCCGTACTGCTGGCCAGTCTGGACCGCGCCGCCGATGCCGAGGTTGTAGGGCAGCCGCAGCACGGTCGCACCCGCCGCGGCCGCAACCGCGGCAGTGTCGTCGGTCGAGCCGTCGTCGACGACAACGACGGCGAGATCGGGGTCGAACGCCCGCAGCTCCGCCACCACACCGCCGACCGAGCGCGCCTCGTTGAACGCCGGGACGATCACCAGCACGCGCGACTGCGTGACGAGCTGCTCGCGGAGCTCCTGCCGGAGCGCGGTCGCCGATTCGGCCATCGAAGAGGTTGAGCTTAGCGGGGCCCCGGGCCGGAGCCCGCAAGGCTTACACCGCCTTCACGGGCTCTGTACCTGCAGCTCACGCTCTAGGGTACGCGGCCGTGAGGGCGGTCATTCTTGCGGGCGGGCAAGGCACACGCCTGCGGCCCTACACCACGATCCTGCCGAAGCCCCTCGTTCCCGTGGGCGATCGGCCGATCCTCGAGCACATTCTCCTTCGGCTCTACGCGTCGGGCGTCCGGACTGTCGACCTCTGCGTCGGACACCTGGGCGAGCTGATCCAGGTGTACTTCTCGCAGGCCAACACGCTGCCCGCGGATCTGGAGCTCCGCTACCACTGGGAGGACGAGGCGTTGGGCACCGCCGGCGCACTGCGGATCGTGCCGGACCTCGACGGCACGTTTATCGCGATGAACGGCGACATCCTGACCACCCTCGACTACCGCGACCTGGTCGAGTTCCACCGGCGTGCCGGCGCGGCACTGACCGTGGCAATGCACGCCCAGCGGGTTCAGATCGACCTCGGCGTGATCGAGAGCGACGGCGAGCGCATCACCGGCTTCCGCGAGAAGCCGAGCCTCGACTACGAGGTCAGCATGGGCATCTACGCATACGACGAACGTGCACTTGCGTTCCTGCCCCCGAGCGGCCCCTTCCAGTTCCCCGACCTCGTCCAGCGGCTGCTCGACCAGGGCGAGGTGGTCGCCGCATACCGGAGCGACGTCGAGTGGTACGACATCGGCACGGTCGCCGAGCACCAGCGCGCTGTCGAGGCGGTCGAGGCCGCGCCGGAGCTGTTCGCGACGTGAGCGACGCCGAGCTCGACCGCATCCGCACGGCCTACGAGGAGCGCGACGCCGCGGCCGATACGCCGTACCGCTGGGACAACCCCGGCTACGTGACCTACATGCAAGGGCTCGAGCGCTCGCTCCTTTCTGCGTTCGCCGACGCCGGCCTTGACCTCGCCGGTGCGCGCGTCCTCGACGTCGGCTGCGGCAGCGCCTACTTCCTGCACCGCCTTCGGGAGTACGGCGCCGGAGAGTGCCACGGCATCGACCTCATGGAGAACCGCATCGACGAGGGGCGGAAACGCTATCCGGCGCTGAGCCTGCACGTCGGGAGCGCGACCGAGCTCCCGTTTGCGGACGGCTCGTTCGACCTCGTCACGCAGTTTACGTGCCTGTCATCGATCGTTGACCCGAGTGTGCGGCTGTCCGTGGCGGCCGAGATGCGCCGCGTCGCGGCGGGCGGCTGGGTGCTGTCGTTCGACATGCGCGGCCTCCGCCTCCGGCGGCGAGCAGTCGCGGGGACGCCGACCGTCGGCCTCGACGAGGACGAGCTCCGGCGGCTCTTCGGCGAGCCCAGTCTGCTGCGGCGGACGGCGCTCGCGTTCGAGCTCGCCGAGTTGCTTGCGAGTCACGCGTCCGTAGCCAATTTGCTCGGGGCGGTGCCCTGGCTCCGCAGTCATCTCCTCGGGCTATGGCGTCCGACGAGCGACCGGTAGATCTCATCCCATTGTCGGCCGACAGCCTCCAGCGACGACCGGGAGGCGGCACGTTCGGCGATCGACCTCCGGTCGAAATCGGTGAAGCGACCGAGTGCCCGTTCGATCGCCTGCGTGAGTCCCATCACGTCGCCGGGATCGGTGAGCTCGCCGTCGGCCCCGATCGCCTCGGGCGCGCTGCCGACGCGCGTCGAAACGACCGGGAGACCGCTGCACAGAGCCTCCAGGACGACGACCGGCCCGGTCTCGCTGAGACTGGAAAGAACGAAGACATCCGATCGGCGAAGTGCCTCCGCCACCTGCTCCGGCGGCGCGGCTCCTGAGAAGCGGACGCGGTCGGCGACGTTCAAATCTCGCGCCAGACGGCGCAAGGCCGGAGCTTCAGGACCGTCACCGACGAGTTCCAGAACGAGGTCATGGCGCTCGCCGGCGACGTGTGCAAAGGCACGGACGAGGAGATCAAGGCCCTTCACAGGGACCTGAATCCCGACATTGACCAGGCTGGTCGCCCGCGTCCTGGAGTCGACCTGCCCTGGATGAAAGACGGAGACATCGACCGCGTTCGGAACGACCTGGAACCGCGCGCGGACCCCATGCCCCTCGATAGCCCGCTGAAGAGAGGTGCTCACCGGACAGACAAGCGCAGCCGATCGAAACGCGACCCGAGCTCTGAGCAGCGCGGCACGCGACATCGTGTGAGTCGTCCATTCGCTCGAGTGCTCGCTGATCACGACCGGCCGGCGGAGCAGGGCCCCCGCGACGACCGCCGCCCAGCCCATCCGGTGCACGTGCGCATGCAGGACTCCGACGGGTGTGCCGTCGCGTCCGAGCCGCCGGGCCAGCCGAAGAACTTCGGGCAGGTACGCGAGCGTGCCGGCTCCGGGCCGGTATGAGAGCCGAAAGACGCGGAGCGGCCCATCTTCTTCCTCGATGACTTTCGCGAGACCGCGAATGTCTTCGGCAGGTCCGTCGTCAACGAGGACGACCATGCGGTGACCACGTACCGCCGCCGCGAGCGCATGGTCGCGCACGTACCTCCCGAACAACGGTCGGTCCGCGCTCGGGTACCACGTGGGCAAGACCAGGACGGAGCTCGGTTCGCGCCCGAGGCGAAGCTCGCTAGCGCTTCTCGCAGACCGCAATTTCGGTCGACGGCCCCTCTCGCACGACGCGGGTGAGTGCGAGCTCGAGTGGGTAGGTCAGGCCACCCACCACTTTGGCAAGCAATGGGCCGCGCCGAACAAGCAGGTTGATCCCGGTCCACGTTCGTTGAAGCAAGCCGCTTTGCGAATCGATCGGCGTGTTCATGAGGACGAAAACGGGCCGCCGATAGATCAGGTCAAGATTCACCTCGTGGAGCATGGCGTCGATCTCGGAAATCGTTCGGTCGACCTCATGGCGGCCGCGCCCACTGCCGGCGTGCAAGAAGTTCTCGGTCAAGACGAGGAAGCCACCAGGCTTGAGCAGAGTCGCAAGGTTGTTGACTGCCCGGCGATAGCCGTCGTCGTCGACGATGTGGAACATGACGTCCATTGCAGAGATTGCGTCGAACGTTCCCAGGTCGGGTAACGTCGACGCCGTGAGGTCGAACTGGAAGAACTCGACGGCGGGATAGGAGTCGCGCAACCGCTCCACCGCAACGGAAGTGAGATCTGATCCCACGATGTCCCGTACGCCGAGCTCGCGCCAGCAATCGATATAGAATCCGGTGCCGGTACCAACATCGAGAACGCGTGTGGCACCGGCGACGCGCCCCGTGACGGCGCGGCGAAAAGCGTGACGTCGAACCGCGTACATCCAGCGGTTGAACTCCTCGCCGAGGCCATACCAGCCGACCCCCTCGAGCGAGTACGCGGCCGAAAGCCGCTCGGCCCAGTAGGTTTGCGGGTCGAAGGGCTCCGGCTCCGAGTCTGGCACCACGGGACGTTAGCGAAACCGTTCGCGGGCGAGGCGCGCAGCCAAACGGTAATCGCCGACATCGTGGCGCGTCGGAACAAATGCTTCGCGAAAGCCGATGCCTGTCGCCCGCCGAAAGAAGATAAGCGTGAGCACCGAAGTCACGGTGTACGAAAGGGCCGACCCGACGGCGGCACCCCACGCATGAAACGCGGGAATCAGCGTGAAATAGAAGATGAGCGTAACCGGGGCGGAGATCGCAGCGACGTAAAGCGTGTAGCGCGGACGCCCGCGTCCGGCGATTATCGACGACAGGATCTTCGCGACACCGATGACGAGGACGGCCGGCAGAAGAACGAAGCCGAGGCCGATCGTCTGATGAAACTCGGGTCCGTAGAGAAGAGGAACGGCAACAAGCAGCAGGGCCGCGACGATCAGGCCGGCGGGAATCGTGAGCAGCACGCCGTGGCGAATCGTCCTCTCCACGGCAGTGTTGGCATCGCGTGTCGACACCCCACCACTGGACGCGGACTCGTAGAGGCTGGCAGCACGTGGAAAGACGACCGTCTGAAGCGCCTGCGGAAGCACCCAGGCCGTCGCCGTCAGGGTCAGCGCGACCGAGTAGACGCCCACGTCGCCGGCTGTCGCGAACCCGCCGAGGATCAAAAGGTCGAAGCGGTAATTGATCTGTTGGAGAAGATTCGATCCCCAGCTTTGAAGCCCGAAGCGAACGGCGGAGACGAATGAGTCACCTGAATCGACAACTGGCTCACGGCGCGCGAGACGAGCAAGAAGAACCGCTCCAACGGCTGCTCCGGCAAACGCGGCGGCCGGAAGCCCGACGACGGCCCCGGACAGTCCGAAAATCAATCCGAGCCCAGCGCCGAACACCAGGATGCCGGCGGCATGGGTCAGTTCGAGCGCCGCATAGCCTTCGTAGTACTCGCGGCCGAGAAGGATGGCGTCCTGATACTGGTACGCGAGCACGGCGGGCAGACTGAGAAGCGCGACCAGCGCAATGCCCTGGCTGATGCCGGCGAAGACCGAATCGCGCGTGAGCTCGAAGAAAACGAGCCCGCCGATCATGCCCAGGACGCCGAGCACGAGCGCCGCGACGTAGGAGGCTCGAAGCGCTCCCCGGACCGCCCAGCGTCCGCGACCGACCTCGTAGGTGATCCCGGCCGTCAGGCCGAGCGATACGACCATGGCGGTCAGCCCGGTCAGCGTCGCCAGGAGTGCGAAGTCGCCGTTCGCGGACGGGCCGATCGTGCGAGCCAGCACGATGCTGAGGACTCCGGCCGCGAGCAGCGGCCCCCCCTGGACGAGAACCGAGAGCGCCGCCCCGGCGCCGAGATGTCGTCGAACCGTGCTCATCTGCGTTTCACGCGGCGATCTCCCGGTAGAGCGCGTCGATCCGCGCCGCACACGTACTCGGATCCAGGTTCGCCAGCGCCAAGGCCCGCCCCTGCTCCGCCATCGTACGGGCGCCTGCGCCGTCGTCGAGCGTTCGCGCGATCGCCTCCGCCACGGCCGCGGGCTCGATCGCGACGAGCTCCGCCGCACCGGGCGGCGCGAGCTCGTCCCGCGCCCACGCGAGATCGGAGACGACGACAGGCCGTCCACACGCGAGCGCCTCCCACACGCTCCGCGGCGAGCTGTCGGTCGACGCGAGCGAGACGACAATGGACGCGGCTCGGTACACGTCGGGCATGCGGTCGGCGTCGAGGTTCCCGATCACCGTCACGCGGTCGCGCAGCCCGAGGCGCTCGATGGCCCGCTCGACCTCGTCCGGGACCTGTCCTCCGGGATGCTTGAACACCAGGCGTGCGGGCCGGCGCAGGAGCGCGATCGCCTCGACCAGGACGAGCGGGTTGTAGATCTGGCCGAAGCCGCGGACGCTCAGGACGAGCGGCTCGTCCTCCGGCAGCCCGAGCGAGCGCCGCGCGGCGCGCGGCTCGCCCGGCGAGTACCGGTCGAGGTCGAGGCCCCAGCGGGCGACCTCGACCCGGACTGCCGGGCCGCCGAGCGCCCGCGTCGCCCGGGCGAGATCCTCCGAGTCGGCCAACACGACGTCGGCCGCACGGAGGGCGCGGAGCGACCGGCGGCGGCCGAGGCCGCTCACGCCGAAGACGTCCGACCCCCAGGCCGAGCAGATGAGCGGAGCCAGGTGCTCCCGCGCAGCCATCCAGCCGAACTCGGGCAGCCAGTGCGCGTGGACGAGATCGGGCTCGACCGTCGCCGCCACCCGCGCGAGGTCGGTGCTCATGCGCAGGCTGCGCACGAGCGGCAGCCCGTCGGAACGCAACACGTGGACGGTCGCGCCGGGCTTCACCGGCGGCCACTGCGGGGTCGGGCGGCCGACCAGATGCACCTCGTGGCCGGCCTCGGCCACACCGGCGGCCCACGAGACGACGTGCGGCGAGTTCAGCCAGCCGGCGACGAGGACGCGGAGCCGGTCAGCCACCGCTCGCCTGGTCGAGCACCGCGGCAAGGGAGACGGCGGCCGCGCTCCGCGAGTAGCTGCGGAGCGTCCGCTCCCGCACGCCGTCCTGGCGCGGCAGGCCGTCCGCCTCCCACCGGCGCCAGAGCCCGAGGATCGCTGCCTCGATCGCGGTGTCGTCGTCGGGGTCGGCCACGACACCGGCGTCCCAGTCGCGCACGAGTCGGCTCGCGAGGTTGTGCTCGTTCGCGATGCAGAGGATGGGCCGTCCCGAGGCGAGGTACTCGAAGAGCTTCCCCGACGGGGCCAGGGTCGCGCCGGGCACGTAGAGCAGGAGCGCGGTCGCGCGGCACATCTCCTCCACTGCGCGAATGTGGTCGAGGTAGCCGGTCACCTCGACCGCGACGCCGGGCGGCGGCTCGAAGCCCTCGAGCCAGATCGACCCGACGAGCCGCACCACGACGCGGTCGCGGTCGACCGCGCCGCGGTCGGCCAGGCAGGCGAGGGCGCGCAGCACCGGCTCCGGGTTGCGGATGCCGTAGAGCGTCCCGACGTATGCCAGCACGAAGCGGTCGGGATCCGGCCCGACGTCGTCGCCGGGCAGATCGGCGGCGTCGACGCCGTTGAGGATCTCGACGTGATCACCTGCCGGTGCGCCGGCGAGCTCGAAGTAGTCGGCGGCGACCACCACGCGCGCGGCGCGAGTCGTGATGGCACGCTCGACACGGGCGGCGAGCCGCGACAGCGCGGCCGGCTGGTCCGCCCGATGCACATCGGCTGCCCACTCGTCGCGAAAGTCGGCCACCCACGGGATGCCCGTCAAACGGTGGACGACGAGCGCGGCCAGATGAGCGCTCTGCGGCGGCGACGTCGAGTAGACGACATCCGGGCGGTCCCGCCTCGCGGCGCGGAGTCCCGAGACGGCCGCGAACGGCAGCCAGCCGAAGCCACCGTCGGGCCAGGTCAGCCACGCGAAGGCGCGCATCATCCGGAGCCGGTAGGCGACCAGGCTCAGCCAGTGGGCCATCGGGAGCGCGGGCGTGCGCACCACGCGGGTGGTGTCGGGCACTTCCTCGAGCAGTGTCGGGTCGCGCGCGGGGTAGAGCCGCGACCGGGTCGAGACGACGGTGGCCCGCCAGCCGAGCGGCGCCAGGTACTTGACGAACTTCAACGTGCGCTGGACGCCGGCGCCGCCGAGCGGTGGGAAGAAGTATGCGAGCACGAGGACTCGCCGCCGCTCCGGCTGCATGGGGCGTGAAGCTAGCGGACGCATACCCTGCTGCCATGCCGGATCGTCGGCTCGTGGTGGTCACCCATCGGCCGTTCTCGCTGGGCGGCGGCGGGAGCGTGCGCTGGCGCCACCTGCTCCGGGAGCTGCCGCGGCACGGGTGGCAGATCACGGAATGCAGCCCGCGCGTGGGGCTCACCGCGGACGACAGCAGCACCGACCCGCGCCGGGCGGCGCTCGCCGCACGGCGCGCCCGGGTGATGGCGGTAGCCGGACGCGTCGTCGACCCGCTCACCAGGCTGGTCCGGATCAAGCCCGAGGCGCTCGCGCCCAACAACCTCTGGTCGCTCACGGGCCGCCGCGTCGTGCGGGAAACGGTCGCGCGCGCGAATCCCGACGTCGTCGTGGCGACGATCCCGCCGCCGAGCGCCCTGTTCGCGAGCGCGCGCGAGGTGCAGGGCATCCCGCTCGTGGCCGATGTGCGCGACCTCTGGGCGGGCAATCCGTACTACGACCGCGGAAGCGCCCTCATGGCGCGCCTCCAGGGGCACGGGCTGGAGCACGCCGCCGCGACCGTCACCGTGAGCGACGGCTGCCGCGACCGCCTGCTCGAGCTCCACCCGGGGCTCGACGGCCGCGTGCATGTCCTTCCGAACGGCTTCGACCCGCAGCTCATCGGCCGGCGTCACCCGCCCACCGAGCACGACGGGCCGCGAAGGTTCGTCTTCGCGGGCTCGCTCTACGGCGAGCACACGGCCGAAGCGATCGTTCAGGCGCTCGCACTGCCGTCGCTGCGCGGGCGGGCCAGCCTCCGGCTCGTCGGCGTCGTCGACCCGCGCACGCGCGCGGCGATTGCCGCGACTCCGGAGGCTGCGGTCACCACGGAGCCGCCGGTCTCCTGGGACGACGCGATCGCGCACGTGCTGGAGGCGGACGCGGCGGTGGCGATCACGACGCCTGCGACGGGGGGCGACATGGCGCTGCCGATCAAGATGTTCGAGGCGCTCGCGCTGGGACGGCCGGTGCTGGCGCTCGCGGGGCCCGGGAGTGATCTGGCGCGGCTGCTGCAGCGGCTCGGGCAGGACGCGGGGCTCGCCGCGCCGGGCGATGTCGCAGCGATCGCCGCGGCGATCGAGCGTCTGCTCGACGCTCCGCCGCCCCCGGTCGACCCCGCCGCGCTCGCGGAGTTCGACCGCGACCGGATCGCGGCCCGCTACGCGGGGCTGCTCGAGGAGGTAGCCACCCGCTCGAGCAGGCGAACGGTCGCCGGAACCACCTCCTCGGCCCGGTAGCGCGCCGCGAACGCCTTCCCCGCCTCGCCGAACCGGCGCGCACGGTCGTCGCCGGTGAGCAACTCGAGCAGCGCGCGCGCGGCGTCGTCCGCACCGCCGTCGCAGACGATCCCGGCGACGCCGTCCACCTCCGGCAGGCCGCAGCCCGGCGAGAGCACGACCGGCGTCCCGCAGGCGAGCGCCTCGAGCGGCGTGAGCGGAAGGCCCTCGCTGGCCGACAGGAGCGCGAACACGTGCGCGGCGGCGAGCGCTCTGCCCTTCTCCTCCTCGGGGATCAGCCCACGGAAGGCGACGGCATCGCCGAGCCCGGCCGCCGCGGCGCGCTGCGCCATTGCCCGCCCGTACGGGCTGGGCGCGCCGATCACCTCGAGCCGCGCCGCGGGAAGGCGCGACCGCACCTGAGCGAACGCGTCGATGAGCACATCGATCCGCTTGATCGGATGGAGCTGTCCGAGGTACACGACCGTCGGCGCACGCGCACGCTGCGCGTCGCCGGGATCGGGCAGGTCGAGCGGCGGCGGCATGGCCTGGAGGCGGGCCGCATCGGCCCCTTGTGCCAGGTACTCGCGCCGCTCGACCTCAGAGAGGTAGAGGCAGAGCGCCGCCTCGCGCACGGTGCGGCGCCCCCAGAGGCGCAAGAACACCTTCTTCGCGCGCGGCCGGCCGCGCTCCGGCGTGGCGGGCAGGGTGCCGAGCGCCTGGAGCACGTACGCGACGCGGGCGCGGACGGCGGCGCGAGCGCCGAGCACGCTGACCGACGAGTACACGTCGTAGAGCAAGACGACGTCGTACTCGGCGACATGCTCGCGCAGCCACCTGCGCAGCCCGCGCGGGAGCGGCACGTTCGTCGCGGCCAGACGCTGCGACACGTTCTGAAAGCGAATCACCTCGGCGGCAGGCGGATCGGGCGGTGTGG
>DASTZE010000188.1:0-6205 GCA_035764425.1 Gaiellaceae bacterium | reverse complement strand
GGCCGATGCCTCGGAGAGCACGACGCCGTCGCCACCGCAGACCGTGCACTTGCGCGTGAGGATCTCGCGTGGGCCATCGGTGACGTTCTGGCGCGTCATCTCGACCAGCCCGAGCGGCGAGATCTCGACCACATAGGTCTTCGTCCGGTCGCGCTCCCGCTCCTGCCGCAACGCCTCCTCGACCGTCGACCGGTTCTTCGGGTTCGCCATGTCGATGAAGTCGATGACGATGATCCCGCCGATGTCGCGCAGCCGCAGCTGGCGCACGACCTCCCTGCCGGCCTCGATGTTGTTCTTCGTGATCGTGTCCTCGAGCGTCTGCGTCGACGACTTCGACCGCGAGCCTACGAAGCGGCCGGTGTTGACGTCGATGACGGTGAAGGCCTCGGCGTAGTCGAAGACCAGGTAGCCGCCCGAGGGCAGGTCGACGCGGCGCGAGAGCGTGGAGTTGATCTCCTTGTCGACGCCGAACTCCTCCATCAGCGGCGTCTTCGAGCGGTGGCGCACGACGCGCTCGGCCATGTGCGGCGACGTCTTCTTCAGGTAGCCGACGATGCGGCGGTAGGTCCGGTCGTCGTCGACGAGCGCCCGCTCGAAGTCGTCCGTGAACAGGTCGCGCGTGACGCGCAGCGGCAGCTCGGCCTCCTGGTAGACGAGCGCCGGCGCCTGCGCGGAATTGGCCCGCGTCTCAATGGTCTTCCAGAGGCGTGCGAGGAACTCGAAGTCGCGCTCGATGTCCTCGGCGGACGCGCCCTCGGCGGCCGTCCGGACGATGACGCCGCCCTTCTTCACGTCGAGCGACTTGAGGATGTCGCGCAGACGCGTGCGCTCGTCGTCCTCCAGCCGGCGCGACACGCCGAAGCCCTCGCCGCTCGGCACGTAGACGACGAAGCGGCCGGCCAGCGACACCTCGGTGGTAAGCCGGGCGCCCTTGGTCTTCATCGGATCCTTGACCGCCTGGACGAGGATCGTCTGGCCGCGGCTCAGGAGGTCCTGGATGCGCTTCCCGTGCCGGCGGCCCTCGAGCTCCGGCGTGACGATCTCGTCGACGTACAGGAAGCCGTTCTTCTCCAGGCCGATGTCGACGAACGCGGCCTCCATCCCCGGCAGCACGTTGTCGACGGTGCCCAGGTAGATGTTCCCCGCGATCGAGCGCCGGTCGGGGCGCTCGAGGTAGACCTCGGCGACCTTGTCGTCCTCGAGGACGGCCACCCGACGCTCGGTGACGCCGGCCGAGACGAGCAGCTCGCGCTTGGCCGCGGGGAGGGGCGCGCGCTTGGCCTGCTGGCGGCGCCGGCTGCGCGAGCGGGTCGCGCGGTCCTGCTTTTCGCGCGCAGGCTTGGGCTTCGGGGCGGGCTTCGCCTCGGGAGCGTCGGCCTCGGCGACCGCGCCGGCCGGCTTGCGCTTGCGGTTACGCCCTCCGCGTGTGCCGCGGCGGCGCTTCTTCGGCCCTTCTCCCTCGGTGGCGGCCTCGGCGGCCGCCTGTGGCTCGGGCTCGGGTGGTGCCTCAGCCGGCGAGGCCGGCTGCGTCAGTTCCTGCTGTTCCTCTTCGTGCTTCTTTCGCCGTCGGAACCAGTTGAGTGGCAAACGGAATCTCCTTCTCGTGTGCGCGCGCGCGGACGGCCACGCCGCTGCGGGCGCCGCGCGCGCTGCAAGTCATCAATGCGTTACAAAACTTCGGCATTGCCTACCCTGAGGGTAGCAAGCACGTCTTTCGCCTACGCCGCCGCCGCGGGGGGCAGCTTGGCCCGCCTCCGCCGCACGTGGCGGAGACGCTGGTTGAGCCGAGCCCAGGCCCACGGCTCGAGCTCGTCGTAGCGGTTCGGCGACTTTTCGCGGGTCGCCTCGAGGTACTCGAACCAGGCGTCCGCTTCCTCGATCATCAGCAGCTCGTAGACCTCGCGCGTGGTCATCCCCGGGGACCCTCCTCCGTCGATGCGGCGCAGGGTAGGTCCCGGGTCGGACGGACCGGACTACCAGAGACGCGCCGGGTTCCGGAGCGGCCCGCGCCCGCGCGCGTGAATCGCCTGGAGGATCCCGATCGCGATCAGGTTCATGATCAGCGACGACCCGCCGGCGCTCACGAAGGGCAACGGAATTCCGGTGACCGGCGCCATCCCGATCGTCATGCCGACGTTGACGACGATCTGGAAGAGCAGGCCGATTGCGATGCCGCCGGCGACGATCGCGGAGAACAGGTCGCGCGCAACCGCGATCGTGTTCAGGGCCCTCCAGACGACGAGCAGGTAGAGCAGGAGCAGGATCGACGCGCCGACGAAGCCGCGCTGCTCGGCGAGCGAGGCGAAGACGAAGTCGGTCGCGTGCTCCGGGAGATAGTCGAAGTTGGTCTGCGTCGAGCCCGACTCGCCGCGGCCGGTCGTCCTGCCGGAGCCGACGGCGATCTGCGACTGGGTCACGTTGTAGGTCGCGCCGCTCGGATCCTGGGACGGGTTCGTGAACGAGGTCAGGCGCTGGACCTGGTACGGCTTGAGGATGTCCACGCCGGCCGCTGGCGCCGCCCAGAGGACGACGGTGCCGATGACCGCGGCGGCCACCAGCAGGATGCCGAGGTGGAGCCAGCGCGTCCCGGCCACGAAGAGCACCGAGCCCAGCACGGCGACGTAGACGAGCGCGCTGCCGACGTCCGGCTGCAGGAAGACGAGCGCCGTTGGGATGGCCGCGATGCCGATGGCTGCCACCGTCGTCCGTGCCTCGGCGATCCGCTTGCCGCGGTCGGCGAGGAACGCGGCCAGGCAGAGCACGAGCAGGAGCTTGCCGAACTCGGACGGCTGGAAGCGGAAGCTGCCGAGCGAGATCCACCGCTGTGACCCGCGCGCGCTGACGCCGCCGGCGAGCACGAGCAGCAGCGAGCCGATCAGCGTGATGTAGATCACCCCGCGTCGGCGTCGGTAGACGTCCGGGTTGACGAACACGGCGAGGACGAGGCCAACCACGCCGACCACGGCGTACACGACCTGGTGGCGGATGTAGTACGTCGGGTCGCCCGGGACGTCGTTGCGCGTGATCCCGTTCAGCAGCCAGAGCCCATAGGCGAGCAGCGCGCCGACCGCGCCGAGCATGAGCCAGTCGAGCCGGCGCAGGAGGTGGCCGACGTCCAGCACCGGGACGGTGCGGACGGTCGGGCGGGCGACACGGGAGTCGAGCATCAGTCCAGGGCCCTCGAGGTCGCGTCGCCGCCCTGCTCGTGGAAGTACTCGCGGAAGATCTTCAGCGCCGCGGGCGCGGCCGCCTCCGCGCCGAAGCCGCCGTTCTCGATCACGACGCAGAGCGCGATCGAGGCGACCTGGCCGTTCGAGGACGGCCCGTATCCGCAGAACCACGACTGGTCGAGCAGGCCGAGGCCCTGGACGAACTTCTGCGCCGTGCCCGTCTTGCCCGAGATCGTCGTCGGGAAGGTGCTGAACACGGCGCTCGCGGTGCCGGTGCTGCCGTGCGTCGCCTCGTAGAGGCCGGTCTGGACCGCGGCCAGCATCGACGGGTCGATGCGGCTGTCGACCGGCGGCGGCGCCGAGTACCGCCGCAGGACGAGCGGCCCCGTCCGGCGCGTGCCGGGCTCCTCCACCTGGTCGAGCAGGTGCGGCCGGATGAGCTTGCCGCCGTTCGCGATCATCGCGTAGAAGCGGGCCATCTGGAGCGGCGTGACCGTGAGGTCCTTCTGGCCGATCGCCAGCTGCACGGAGTCGCCGGGCTTCCAGAGCTTGTCGATCGCGGCGCTATAGGTCTGCTTGCGCCACGCCGGCGTCGGCAGCAGGCCGCTGTACTCGCCGCCGATGTCGATCCCGGTCGGGCGGCCGAAGCCCCACCGCCCCGCCCACTCCTGCAGCGGGCTGCCCGGCGCGTTGTAGAAGTCCCAGCCCAGTTGGTAGAAGTAGGTGTCGCAGGACTGCTCGAGCGCCTGCGGCAGGGTCAGGGGCCCGGACGCGGTCCCGTTCCAGTTGTTGAAGGTGCCGCCGGTGACCGTCTTGCCGGTCTTCGCGTCCTTCAGCGGCACCGACCACGACGCCGGGCAGTCGATCGTCGAGTACGGCGACAGGATGCCCTGCTCCATCGCGGCGAGAGCCGTCACCGGCTTGAAGGTGGAGCCGGGCGGATACAGGCCGGCGATCGCGCGGTTGACCATCGGGTAGTTGTCGTGCTCGGCCACCGAAGGATTGGGCGACAAGAGCCGGCTCAGCTGCTTGTGCAGGTTCGGGTTCACGAAAGCGCCCGGCGAGAAGCCCGGCTGCGACGCGAGCGCGAGGACGTCGCCGTTCCGCGGGTCGATCGCGACCGCGGCGCCGCCGCGCGAGAACCAGTTGTTGTTCTTCTCGGCGAGGTGCTCGCCGTAGCGAATCGCCTCCTCCGCCGCCTGCTGCAGCTTGGCGTCGAGCGTCAGCCGCACCGTGTCGCCCGGCATCGCCGCCTGCGTGATCTGCAGATCGCTGCGCGGATGGCCGGCCGAGTCGAAACGCGCCTGCGCCAGGCCGTCACTGCCGCGCAGGTAGTGGTCGAACGCCGACTCCACCCCGCGCTGGCCGATGCGGTCGCCGAGGTGGTAGCCCTTGAGCTTCTTCAGCTGCTGCTCGGTGGCCTCGCCGACGTTGCCGAGCGTCTGCGACGCCAGGTCGCCGTACGGGTAACGGCGCACCTGCGTCTCCTCGATCTTCACGCCCGGGAAGTCGGTCTGGCGCTCGGAGAGGAACGTGACCACGTTCGGCGAGACGTTGTTCTTGATCGTGATCGGCGTCAGCGGATCGAGCTTCTGCTGCTTCAGCTTGGCCAGGACGTCCGTGAGCGGAACGGCGAGCACGTGCGCGAGGTGCTTCATCTCGGCGTAGCGGCCCTTCTCGGGCAGGTTCGACGGCCAGATCCGGATCGACGTGACCGTGCGGTTGTCGACGAGCACGCGGCCGCGGCGGTCGACGATCTGCCCGCGCGCCGCCTCGACGCGCACCTGGCGCAGCTGGTTGTCGCGCGCCGCGCGCAGGTAGTCCTCTCCGGAGAGCACCTGCAGCGCCCAGAGGCGCAGGAAGAGGAGCGCGAAGGCCGCGAGCGCGAACGCGCCGAGGATGCCGATCCGGAAAGCGAGCTGCGGGGTGAGCCGGTACGGCTCCTCGACGCGCGGATCGCCCGGCAGGAACGTGCGCGGCTTCGACCTGTAGCTGGTGCTAGCCAAGGAGCTCGACCTCGCGTGTGACCGCCGGGATCAGCGTGCGCCGCGGGAACATCCACCGGAAGAGCGCGTAGAGCGGCAGCGTCAGGATCACGTTCAGGATCAGCTGCGGCCAGAGCGAGTCGAACAGCATCCAGCGCGCCGACGTCGGCTCACCGATCGTGAACTGCAGCAGCAGGTTGCCGGCGGCGGCCAGGACCGTCACCACTGCGACGGCGAGGAACGGCGCGTGGGCCTGGTCGCGAGCGGTCGTCTCGCCGTAGCGACCGCACCAGTAGCCGACGAGCGTGAGCAGCAGCGACGTCAGTCCGAGCGTGCCGAGCGAGACGGTGTCGAGTAGGAGGCCGGCCCAGAAGCCGGCGATCGCGCCGACGATCGAGCCGGTGAGCAGCGCGACAACGGCGACCGTGACGAGGACGATGTCGGCCGAGCCGCTGCCGATCTGGAGCGGCGCGAACACGGCGAGCTCGAGGAGCACGGCGACGAACACGGCGCCCAGCGCCTTGAGCACCGCGACGGTCACGGCAGGCTCGGGACGGGCCCCTTGCGGAGCAGGATCACGACCTGGTCGATGCTGCCGAGGTCGGCGAACGGCGTGACGCGCACGAGCTTGAACGGCTCGGTGTCGCTCTGGCTGACGCTCTCGACCTGCCCGACAGGGATCCAGCTCGGATAGAACGAGCCGCCCGAGATGCGCCCCGCGGTCGTGATCACGTCGCCGGCGGCGATAACGTCCTGCTTGGACACCTGGTCCAGGACGAGTGAGCCGGCGTCGGGGCCGGCGCCGCGCAGGATCCCCTTGGTGCCGTGGGCGACGTCGTAGACCGCGACGGCGCTCGAGCGGTCACTAACGAGCGTGACGAGTGATGTCGTCCGGCCCACCTTCGAGACGTGGCCGAGCAGCTGGCCCGGCTTGGTCGGGCTGACCACCGGGTCGTAACGCCTCACGTGGTCACCCCGGCCCGCCGAGACGACGATCTGCTGCTGGTAGCTGGGCAGGTCGGCGATCACGTCGGCCTTGAGCAGCGTGTA
>DASTZE010000187.1:0-4798 GCA_035764425.1 Gaiellaceae bacterium | reverse complement strand
GGATTGCCCTACGGCGACCGCGCCCAGATCGTCGATGCCGTCGAGGCCTTCATCGGCCGTGAGCGAGCCGCCGAGCCAACGGCAACCGTTCTGGGGACAGTGCTCTTCACTGACATCGTCGGATCGACCGAACGCGCGGCGGAGCTCGGCGACGCGCGCTGGCGTGACGTGCTGTCGCGCCACAACGCGCTCGTGCGGACACAGCTCGATCACTACCGGGGGCAAGAGGTCGACACCGCGGGCGACGGCTTCTTCGCGACGTTCGACGGCCCGGCCCGCGCGATCCGCTGTGCCTGCGCGTTGACGAGCGCGCTGCACGACGAGCTGGGACTCGACGTGCGCGCCGGGGTGCATACCGGCGAGTGCGAGCTGGTCGGGGACAAGGTGGCGGGCCTGGCCGTCGCGATCGGCGCGCGGGTCGCCGCGCGGGCGGAGGCTGGTGAGGTGCTCGTCTCGTCGACGGTCAAGGATCTCGTCGCCGGCTCCGGGATCACCTTCGAGGACCGAGGCGACGCCGCGCTCAAGGGCGTGCCGGGCGAGTGGCGGCTCTACGCCGTGGAGGGCGCATGAGCGAGCCGCGCTTCGACGCCGACGAGGTCTTCGAAGAGGACTACCTCTACTTCTTCGTGGAGACCCTCGACGAGCGCGCGGACGACGAGGCGGAGGTGATCTGGCGGCTGCTCGCGCTCGAGCCAGGCATGGAGGTGCTCGACCTCGCGTGCGGGCATGGCCGGATCGCGAACCGGCTCGCGGAGCTCGGCGCGCGGGTCACGGGGCTCGACCGCAGCCCGCTCTTCCTCGAGTGGGCGCGGCGCGACGCGGCCGCTCGCGGCGTGGAGGTCGACTACGTCGAGGGCGACGTGCGCGGGCTGCAGTGGGAGGGCGCGTTCGACCGCGTCGTCTCGTGGTTCACCTCGTGGGGCTACTTCGACGACGAGGCGAACCGCGCGGTGCTGGGCGACGTCCACGAGGCGCTGCGGCCGGGTGGGGCGCTCCTGCTCGAGTGCAACAACCTTGCCGAGCTCCTCCCGCGGTGGCAGCCGTCGGCGGTCCTCGAGAAGGGAGACGACGTCCTGATCGACCGCCACGTCTTCGAGCCGATCACTGGACGCGCGGACACGGAGCGCACGGTCGTCCGGGATGGCCGCACACGGCGGTTTTCGTTCTCGGTGCGGATGTTCGTGGCCGCCGAGCTCGCTGACTGGCTGCGTGAGGCGGGCTTCGACGAGGTGCGCTTCTACGACCGCGAGGGCGAGCCGCTCACGGCGCAGGGGCGCCGGATGCTCGCGATCGCGTCGCGCTGAGCTCGGCCGTGATCGTCTCGACGGCGCGCTCCACGAGCGTGCGGTTGGCCGGGGCGTTCAGCCAGGAACTGGCGCCGGAGGGGTGGGGGAGCGGGATCGCCGGGATGCCGTGGTAGTCGAAGCGGACGCCGACGCAGCTGTCGAGGGGACGTGGCCCGAGCAGCCGTCCGATGGCAAGCCCGCCGACCGGGACGATCAGCGTCGGCCGGATCAAGCGGAGCTCCTGGTCGCGCCAGAAGGCGCAGAGCTCCTGCTCGGCGGGCGTGGGCGTCCGGTCGCCGCGCCCGCCGGGGTGCCGGCCCGGGTAGCAACGCGTGACCGACGCGCAATAGAAGGTGGCGTAGAACTCGTCCTCGTCCATGCCGAGCCAGCGGCGCAGGGTCTGGCCGGCGCGGCCTCGCCAGGGCAGGCGCTCGACGCCCTCCTGGATGCCGGGCGCCTGCCCGAACATGTAGGCGCGCTGGCCCGTGTAGGGCTGCACGATCGGCAGCGACTCGATCGGGTGGCCGGCCTCGGCGCAGGCGCGGCAGCCGCGGTTGTCGCGCTGGAGCGAGGCGACGGAGCGGTACGCCGAGCGGCGGCGCGTCACTCCGTGTGCGTGGCGATCCGGAGCCGGTTGCCGTCGGGGTCGCGGACGCCGAACTCACGGCCCCAGGGCTGATCCTCCGGTGGCGCGACATCGACGGCCGCGTCGCGCACTGCGCGGTGTGCGGCGTCGACGTCGTCGACCCGGATGTAGAGCAGCGTGTCCGGGCGGGCGTCGCCCGTGTGCTCGGAGAGGAAGATGCGGGCGCCGTCCCAGGTCGCGATCGAGACGAAGAGCGGCAAGCCGGGCTCGAACCGGTGCTCCCATTCGAGCTCGAAGCCGAGGACGGCGTAGAACCCGGCGGCCGCGTGCGCGTCGTTCACGCGCAGGATCGGTATGACCTCGGTCATCGTGGCGAGCGGACGGCGACGAACCAGCGGCCGTCGTAGACGACGTCGCCTTCGCCGAGCTCGCCGAGCAGCTCGTCGGCCGTGAAGTAGCGCTTGTAGACCGTCCAGCTCGAGCCGTCGTTGAGGATCCGCTCCTGCTGCTCCTCCGGCTCGATGTCCCCGCGGAGCGCGGCGTCGACGACGACGAGCTCGGGCGCGACGCGCCGGGCCTCGGCGAGGAAGCGCTCGCGGTCGGCGCCTTCGAGGTGCCCGTAGAAGCTCATCGTCGTCACGCGGTCGAAGCTGTCGTCCGGGAAGGGCAGTGCGAGCGCGTCGCCCTGCACGAAGCGTGCATGAGGCAGCCGCTCGCCCGCAATGGCGAGCATCGCGGCGCTCTGGTCGAGCCCGGTGATCTCGCCCGGCAGCCAGCGAGTCGCGTAGCCGGTGCCGCAGGCGATGTCGAGCGTGCGCGCCGGCGGGAGGGCGCGGAGGGAGTCGGCGAGCTCGTGCAGCAGCTCGTCCCACGCGGGCCGCTCGCGCTCGGCGAAGCGGCCGGTGCCCTCGTACCACTCGTCGTACTCGGGCGCGCGGGTGTCGTAGTACTCCTTCACGCGCTCGTAGAGTAAGCGCCGTGGAGCTGCCGCTCGAGGCCGTACCGAACTTCTCGGAGGGCCGCGACGGTGCGGTGCTCGAGGCGCTTCGTGCGGCGTTTGCGGGCGTGTCGCTCCTGGATGTGCACGCGGATGCGGATCACAACCGCTCCGTCTTCACGGCCGTCGGCGCGGACGACGCGCTCATCGACGCGGTGGTCCGAGCGGTCGAGCTGGCCGCCGCGCAAATCGACCTGCGTCGGCACGAGGGCGTCCACCCGCGCGTGGGCGCGGCGGACGTCGTGCCGCTCGTCCCGATCCGCCCGGAGGCCATGCCGCGCGCCCGGGCGGCGGCGCTGCGGGTGGCGGAGCGCGTGGGCGTGGGGCTCGGCCTGCCCGTGTTCCTGTACGGCGAGCTCGCGCCGGGCCGCGGCCCGGCCTTCTTCCGCCGCGGCGGGCTCGAGGCGCTGCAGGCGCGGGTCGACGCCGGCGAGCTGGCGCCCGACTTCGGCCCTGCGCAGCTCGACGAGCGGGCAGGTGCCGTGCTGGTCGGCGCGCGCAAGCCGCTGATCGCGTTCAACGTGAACCTGGGCGGTGGGGAGCCGGGCGCCGCTCGCGAGATCGCCGGTCTTGTGCGCGAGAGCGGGGGAGGCTTCCCCGGCGTGCGCGCGCTCGGCATGGATCTCGAGCACGCCGGCCTGACGCAGGTGAGCATGAACGTTGAGGACTGGGAGGCCGCTGCGCTCTCCGACATCCTCGACCGGATCGAGTTCGAGGCCGAGACCCGCGGCGCGCAGGTGGTCGGCTCCGAGCTCGTGGGCCTCATGCCGGCCGGCGCCGCCGCGGCCGCCGCAGGCGGCGCGCTACGCATCGACGGCTTCGACGCCTCGCGGCTGCTCGAGCTCCGGCTCCTCGACCGCTGACACGACTTATATAGCGAATCAGCTATTGTTTGGCCATGGCGCGGCGGCCCGGTGCGCTCCTCGTACTCGCCGGACTCCCTCTTGCGCTGTGGGGACTGTCCGTGGCTCTCTACCGAGGCGACGCCGGCGGCACCGGACACACCTACTGACCGTCGCCGGGTACCGCACCGACGCACCGCCGGTCGGCGCGTTCGCGCTGGTCGTGGCCATCCTGTTGATCGCCGCCGGAGTTGCCTTCCTGCGGCGTGGTGGGGAGCGGTCCGTCCGGCGCTGACGAGTCGCCCGACCCCCTTCGTGCCCGTTGCGGACGTGTTCTCGCCCGACAGTCCCTTGGGGCCGGCCGCGGGCCTCCCTCCGGTTTCGACGGTAACGGGGAGCTACGCACGCGTTGGCGACGAGAGTGCGCCGAAAGCGTGTCAATGTACGGGGCTAGACTCGCCGCGTGCTTGCGACCGCCGTCCTGACGGGGGACGACCTCACCGTCGAGGACGTCTGGGCGGTCGCAGTCGAGGGCGGCCAGGTCGGGCTTGCCGACTCGGCGCGGACGCGGATGCAGGCGGCCCGCGAGCTTGTCGAGCGCGCGGCCCACGGTTCGAGTGAGCACACGTACGGGATCAACACGGGCTTTGGCCGCTTCGTCTCGCAGACGATCCCGGACGAGCTGACCGAGGAGCTCCAGGTTCGCCTGCTGCGCAGCCACGCGTGCGGCGTCGGCGAGCCGTACCCGGCCGAGGTCGTGCGCGCGGCGATGCTGCTCCGGGCCAACACGCTCGCGAAGGGCTACTCGGGCGCCCGCCCCGAGGTCGCGGAGCTGCTCGTGGAGTGCGTCTCCCGCGGCCTCCTCCCGAACGTGCCGAGCCGCGGCTCGGTGGGAGCCTCCGGCGACCTGGCGCCGCTCGCGCACCTTGCGCTCCCGCTCATCGGCGAGGGCCAGGCCTGGGTCGAGGGGACGCTGCTGCCCGGCGGCGACGCGCTCCGCCAGGTCGGCCTCAAGCCGATCCGCCTGCTCGCGAAGGAGGGGCTGTCGCTCGTGAACGGCACGCAGTTCATGGCCGCGATGGCCGCG
>DASTZE010000186.1:0-11265 GCA_035764425.1 Gaiellaceae bacterium | reverse complement strand
AGGAGCGCGAGGAGCTGCACCGCCTGCTGTTCAAGCTCGCAGAGCGGCACGACCCGCGCTGCGCGCCGCCTACGGGTCTCCCGGAAGCCGCGAGTAGATAAGCAAGTCCGTGCGGCGCCCGTCCTTGAAATGGACGGAGCGCAGCAACCCCTCACGCGTGTAGCCGCACCGCTCGGCGACCCGCACCGACCGGTCGTTGTCGGCATCGATGCGCAGCTCGAGGCGGATGAGTCCGAGGCCGAACGCCCAGTCGGTCAGCAGCTGCAGCGCCTCGGTGGCGGCGCCCCGCCCACGCGCCTCCGGCGCGAGGATGTACCCGAGCTCGGCTTCGCCTGCGTCCTCGTCCAGATGCACCGCGGTCGCCAGCCCGAGGAACGCGCCGCTCTCCACGTCGAGGATGGCGAAGCCCTCGCGCGTGCCGGCCTCGCGCGCCTTCTCGTATGCCTCGAGCCAGGTGCATCCGAACCCGGGCGGCGGCGGCTCGGGCACGTAGGTGTTGCGCTGGACGTCGGGATCGGCGGCGAGGCGCTCGAGCTCCTCGACGTGTCTGTCTGAGAGCAGCTCGAGGCGGACGGTCGCCATGCCTAGAGCATGGCGTATCGACGCAGCCCCGCGGGGGCGAGCTACGGTGGCCCGACGATGGCTGTGCTCCGCCTCGTGTCAGACGACGACGCGCTCGATGCCTACTCGCAAGCCGTCACGTACGTCGCCGAGCGCCTGTCACCCTCGGTCGCCAACCTGCGCGTCCGGCGCGGCGGCGGCAGCGGCGTCGTCATCACGGCCGACGGCGACATGCTGACCTCGGCGCACGTGGTCGACCGCAGCCGCGGCGGCCAGGCCTCGTTTGCCGACGGCCGCGAGCTGCCGTTCGAGGTCGTCGGCCGCGACCCGCTCTCGGACCTCGCCGTCATCCGCGCCGCCGAGGGCGGCCTCGTCGCAGCCGAGCTCGGCGATGCCGAGCGCCTGCGCGTCGGCCAGCTGGTGGTCGCGATCGGCAATCCGCACGGCTTCGCCGGCTCCGTGACGGCCGGCGTCGTGTCCGCGCTCGGGCGCGCGCTGCCGGCGCAGGCGGGCGCCGCGTCCCGGCTGATCGAGAACGTCATCCAGACCGACGCGGCGCTCAACCCGGGCAACTCGGGCGGGGCGCTCGCCGACTCGCGTGGCTCCGTTGTCGGGATCAACACCGCGGTCGCCGGCGTCGGCCTCGGCCTTGCGGTGCCGATCAACGAGGCGACACGACGCATCGTCGGGGCGTTGATGACCGAGGGGAAGTTCCGCCGGGCCTACCTGGGCGCCGCCCTGGGCGCCCGGCCGCTGCCGCCGCGGCTCGCCCGCGAGCTCGGGCGCCGCGGCTGCGTCGAGATCGTCGACGTCGTCGCCGGGCGGCCGGCCGATCGCGCCGGCCTGCGCGCCGGGGACCTCATCGTCGCGCTGGACCGCGCCCCGGTCGAGGACGTCACGGCGCTGCAGCGCTTGATGACGGGCGACCTCGTCGGCGTCCCGGTCACCGTGACGATCGCCCGTGACGCGCGTATCGTCGATCTCGAGCTCGTGGCCGACGAGCTCTGAGCGAAGGAGGTTCAGATGGAGGATCCGCACATCCACGACTCGATCGAGCAGCTCGTCGACGAGGAGCATGACCTCTGGCGCCGGGAGTCCGATGGCACTGCGACCGAGGACGACCGTCGCAGGCTCAAGGCCGTGAAGGTCTCGCTGGACCAGTGCTGGGACCTGCTTCGCCAGCGCCGCGCGCTGCGGGAGTTCGGCCAGGACCCCGAGGGTGCCGAGCTGCGGCGTACCGACGTCGTCGAGAACTACGAGCAGTAGCCGTCCCGGCCCTAGCGAGGAGGTGTCCCGGCCATGACCGTGCCTACCCCGGGCGAGGCCGTCGGCTACGCCGAGAGCATCAAGCCGCTCTTCCGCGAGCGCGACCGCCAGTCGATGGAGTGGGCCTTCGATCTGTGGTCCTACGACGACGTGTCGGCCAACGCCGATGCGATCCTCGGCCGGCTCGAGGCCGGGAACATGCCGTGCGACGGCGCCTGGCCGCCCGACCGGATCGCCGTCTTCCAGCGCTGGATCGACGGCGGCAAGGCGGCCTGAGCGGTGCAGGCCTGCGTTCCGACAATCCCTAGTCGCGGTGGTGATTTCGTTGTTGGAGCCTCCCGGCCGCGAGGTGGGGTACCCCCCGATACCATCGGCGCCCGTGGCGTACGACGAGGAGCTTGCGGAGCGGATCAGGGCGCTCGTCGCCGGCGAGCCGAGTGTGACCGAGAAGAAGATGTTCGGCGGGCTCGGCTTCATGATCGACGGCAACATGGCGGTCGCGGCGAGCGGTCAGGGCGGCGCGCTCGTGCGGTGCGACCCCGAGGAGGGCGACGAGCTGGTGGCGACGACCGCCGCTGAGCCGATGGAGATGCGAGGGCGGTCGATGGCCGGCTGGCTCCGCGTCGCGTCCGAGGATCTCAGGTCCGACGGCGAGCTCGCACGCTGGGTGGGCATCGGCACGGCCTACGCGCGCTCGCTGCCGCCGAAGTAGCCCGAAGGCCGACTGATCTCACACGGCCGGTATCGGCGACGTTTCACGGACATGCGGCTCTACGACTACGCCGCCTCGGGCAATTGCTTCAAGGTGAGGCTGCTCCTCGGCCAGCTCGGCCGCGACTACGAGCGGGTGCCGGTGGACATCTTCGACGGCGACACCCTGACGGACGAGTTCCGGGCGCTGAACCCGTTCCGCTCCACGCCGGTGCTGGAGCTCGGCGACGGCCGCACGCTGATCGAGTCGAACGCGATCCTCTGGTATCTCGCGGCCGGGACATCGTTCCTGCCGGACGACCCCTACGGACAGGCCGAGGTCTGCCGCTGGCTGCTCTACGAGCAGACCGACGTGATGTACGCGATCGGCGGGCTGCGGTTCCGGCTCGTCACCGGCCGCTTCGCGCCGGACAGCGAGCCGGCGCGCGAGCGGCACCGACATGCGCTCGAAGTCCTCGCGGCGCTGGATGCGCACCTCGCCGCGCGTGAGTTCCTGGCCGCCGGGCGGTACACGATCGCCGACATCGCCGTCTACGCGTACGCCCACCTCGCCGGCGAGATCGACATCGACACGTCGGGATGCCCGGCCTTCGAGGCCTGGCTCCGGCGGGTCGAGGCGCAGCCCGGCTTTGTCGACGACCTCAAGCCGTACCCGCCGAACGCCTCCGAGCTCGCAGGCCGCTCCATCTACGGTTAGCCGATCGAGTTCGATACGAAGATCGCCGTCGTCCTGCTGGACGACCTGGCCGTCTGGCAGAAGACGAACGTGACCGCCTTCCTCGTCAGCGGCATCGCCGGGACGGTCCCGGGCGTCGTCGGCGAGCCGTACCGCGACGGCTCCGGGAACGAGTACCTGCCCATGTTCGTCCAGCCGGTGCTCGTCTACGCGGCCGACGGCGCCGGTATCCGGCGTGCGTACGAGCGCGCGATGAGCCGCGAGGTCACGCCGGCGATCTACACGCGCGAGCTGTTCGAGACCGGGCACGACGGCGCCAACCGCGCCGCGGTCGCGGCCGTGCCCGCCGAGGAGCTCGACCTGGTCGGGATCGCCTTCCGCGCCGACCGCAAGACGGTCGACAAGGTCGTCGACAGGCTCCGTTTTCACGCGTAGGCGATCCGTGTATACTGAACCAAATGGTTCAGTATGTGGACAAGGCCTTCGCAGCGCTTTCCGACCCGACACGGCGCGCCGTGCTCGAGCGGCTCGGTCTCGGCCCGGCGACGATCAGCGAGCTCGCCGAGCCGTTCGACATGTCGCTCACGGGCATGAAGAAGCACGTCCTCGTCCTCGAGGACGCGGGCCTCGTCATCACCGAGAAGGTCGGGCGCGCACGCCGCTGCACGCTTGCGCCGTACGCCTTCGAGGGCATCACCGCGTGGCTGGAGCGGCTCGACCGCTTCGCCAAGGTCGTCGAACGCACGAAAGGAGAACGATGAAGACGCAGGTCACCACCCCGAATGAGCTGGACATCCGCGTGGAGCGGGTCTTCGACGCGCCCCGCGAGCACGTGTTCAGCGTCTGGACGGATCCGGAGCTGATCCCCGAGTGGTGGGGCGACGGCACGGTCGTGGAGGAGATGGACGTCCGGCCCGGCGGCCGCTGGCGCTTCCGCACCGCGTACGGCCAGGTCGAGGGCGAGTACCGCGAGGTCGATCCGCCGCAGCGCCTCGTCCAGACCTTTCAGGACCACCTCCAGACGCTCGAGTTCGACGAGGTCGACGGCGGGACGAGGCTCACCCAGACGATGCACTTCGACTCGAGGCAGGCGCGCGACACGACGATGAACTACGGCGTCGAGGCGGGAGCAGACGCCGGCTTCGAGCGCGTCGACAAGGTGCTCGAGGGGCTGCGCGTGAGCTGAGCGTTCACCGGATGCGCACCGTGGCGAGTCTTCTCCACGCCGTGGTGCGCATCAGGACGCGCTACGGGATGGTGCCGTCCTGGGTATCGCCCTGGCTCGCCGTGAAGTCGGTGGCGACATCGGAGCCGGATCCGCCGCTGAAGAAATCGGCGCCGGAGCCGCCGGTGAGCGTGTCGTTGCCGGCGCTCCCGCGGAGGATGTCGTTCCCGTTGCCGCCGTTCAGCACGTCGCCGCCGTTCTCGCCGTCGATGATGTCGTTCCCGTCGCCGCCGCTCAACGTGTCGTTGCCGTTGCCGCCGCAGAGGAGATCATTGCCGCCAGCGCCGTTCATCACGTTGCGGCCGCTGTCTCCGAAGATCATGTCGGTGTTCGCGGTGCCGGTCAGCGTGTCGTCCTTCTGTGTCCCGACGATCACGTCGACCGGGACGGTGACGGTCGCCTTGCCGTCGCTGAGGTTGAGGACGAGCGCCGCCGTGCCGCTCTTCTTTGCGACCGCGGTGACCGTCAGCGTCCGGTTGTAGCCGCTGCCGCCGATGACGATGTTCGCGTTCGGCACCAGGGAGGTGTTGGTGTTCGAGGCGAGGGTCAAGGTCAACGGGTCGCCGTCCGCGTCCGCGAGCGTCAGGTTGATCGTCCCGCTGACGGTGTTCATCGGTGAGCACTGGCCGTTGGTGACCGTGGCCGTGGGCGCTGTGTTCGGCGGATTGACCGTGTGCGGCTCGCCGGCCGACGTGCCGCCGCTGAAATTCGAGTCGCCGGCGTAGGTCGCAGTGAGCGTGCGGCTGCCGACGGTGGTGAGGGTGACGTTGCACTGGCCCGCCGCCACCGTGCCGGTGCACGAGTCGACGCCGTCGCTGACGGTGACGTTGCCGGTCGGCGTGCCGCCGCCCGGCGCGTTCACGGCGACGCCGTACGTGACCGTGACCGCGGAACCCTGGACGGACGGGTCGGGGTTGTCGGAGGTGATGCTCGCCGTCGTGTTCGCCCTGGTCACCTGGTGTGCCTCGGCGGCTGACGTGCTGCCGCTGAAGGTGCCGTCGCCCGCGTAGGTCGCGGTCAACGACCTGGCGCCCGCGCTCGTGAACGTCAGCGAGCACTGCCCGGCGGCGACCGTGCCCGTGCAGGAGATCGTGCCGTCGCTCACGGTGACGTTGCCTGTCGGCGTACCGCTACCCGACGCGACGCCGTACTGCACGGTCACTGACTGGCCGACGACCGAGGGGTCCGGGCCGTCGGAGGTGATGGTGGTCGTCGTGGCGATCCCGTTCACCGTGTGCGGCTCGCCGGCCGAGGTGCTCGCGTTGAAGTTCGAGTCGCCCGCATACGTCGCGGTCAGCGATTTCGCGCCCGCGCTCGTGAAGGTGAGGTCGCACTGCCCTGCTGCGAGGCTGCCAGTGCAGGAGACCGTGCCGTCGCTGACCGTCACGTTGCCGGTGGGCGTGCCCGCGCCGGGTGCGCTCGCTGCAACCGAGTACTTCACGGTTACCGGCTGACCGACGGTCGACGGATCGGGGTTGTCGGAGGTGATGGTCGTCGTCGTGTCCGCCTTGTTCACCTGGTGTGCCTCGGCGGCGGAGGTGCTGCCGTTGAAGCTCGAGTCGCCCGCGTAGGTCGCGGTCAGGGACCTCGCGCCCGCGCTCGTGAAGGTGAGCGAGCACTGGCCGGCGGCGATCGTCCCCGTGCAGGAGACCGTGCCGTCGCTGACGGTCACGTTCCCCGTCGGGGTGCCGGCGCCAGGGGCCACGGGCGCGACGGTGTACTGGACGGTGACCGACTGGCCGACCACCGACGGGTCCGGGTTGTCGGAGGTGATGGTCGTCGTCGTGTCCGCTTCGTTCACCTGGTGTGCCTCGGCGGCCGACGTGCTCCCCTGGAAGCTCGTGTCGCCCGCGTAGGTCGCGGTCAGCGACTTCGCCCCCGCGCTCGTGAAGGTGAGGTCGCACTGCGCCGCTGCGACCGTGCCCGTGCAGGAGATCGTCCCGTCGCTGACCGTGACGTTGCCGGTGGGCGTGCCGCTGCCGCTGCCGGGCGTGACGCTGTACTTCACCGTCACCGACTGGCCGACCACCGATGGGTCGGGCGAGTCCGACGTGATCGCCGTCGTCGTTGCTGTCTGGCTGACGGCGTGTGGCTCGCCGGCCGAGGTGCTGCCGTTGAAGTTCGAGTCACCGGCGTAGGTCGCGGTCAGCGTGCGCGATCCGGGAGTCGCCAGCGTGATGCTGCACGTGCCCGCCGCGACGGTGCCCGTGCAGCTGTCGACACCGTCGCTCACGGTGACGTTCCCCGTCGGCGTGCCGGCGCCGGGACTGTCGACCGTGACCGTGTAGTTGACCGTCACCGCTTGACCGACGTCGGACGGGTCCGGGTTGTCGGAGGTAATGGTGGTCGTCGTGTCCGCGCTGTTCACCTGGTGCGCCTCAGCGGCGGAGGTGCTGCCGTTGAAGTTCGAGTCGCCCGTGTAGGTCCCGGTCAAGGACCTCGCGCCTGCGCTCGTGAAGGTGATCGAGCACTGACCCGCCGCGACCGTCCCGGTGCAGGACTGCGTGCCGTCGCTCACGGTCACGTTGCCTGTCGGTGTACCGCCACCGGGCGCGTTCACCGACACGCCGTAGTGCACCGTCACGGACTGGCCGACGACCGAGGGATCCGGGCTGTCGGACGTAATCGTCGTGGTGGTGTCGGCCTTGTTGACCGTGTGCGCCACACCCGCCGAGGCCGGGCTCGCGTTGAAGTTGCCGTCGCCCTGGTAGGTGGTAGTGAGCGTCTTGCTGCCGGCCGTAGAGGACGTGAGCGTGCACGCGCCTGCACCGACGGTGCCCGTGCACGTGTCCGTCCCGTCGCTGACGACGACGTTGCCGGTCGGCGCTGTCGGCGAGTTGCCCTGGCTGCCGGTGACGCTGTAGCTGACCGTGTACCCCTGACCGGTCACGGTCGGGTCCGGCGTGTCGTCCGTGATCGCGGAGATCGTGTCCGCCCTGTTCACGGTCAAGCTCAGCACGTTGGAGCTGACGGGCGAGGTGTTGTCGTTGTCGACCTTGGCGGAGATGACGGCGGTTCCGGCCGAGGTGGCCTGGAAGCTCCCGGTGGCGGTCCCGGCAGCCTGCACGGTTCCTTGCGTGCTCGAAAGGTTGCCGTGGGTCGCTGCCCAGGTGACGGAGCGGCCGACGATCTCGGCCAGGTCCGCGACGGGAACCGGGCCGTTCGCGGAATTCGTCAGGAAACTCGCCGTCAGCGATGTGGACTGGTTCGTCACGATCGGCGACGTGGAGGCGGTCAACTGTTCGCGGTACCAGGGCGTGAAGTTGAGGGCGCCGCCGGCCGTGCTCGCGGTGTCGCACGGGGCCGCGCCGGGTCCGGTGCTGCAGCCCCACCAGTTGTTGGTGACGGTCGCGGTGGTGGCATCCACGCTCTTGCGGATGCCGCTGCCGGTGGACGCGCTGTTCCCGGCGATGACCGATTTGGACATCGTCACGTTGCTGTTGCCGACGAAAAGGGCGCCGCCGGCTTGCCCGGCCGTGTTCCCGGTGATCTTCAGATGCGACAGCGAGAACGGCGTGGTGGTGACGTTCGTGCCGTCGAGGTCGAGGGCGCCGCCGAAGGAGTTCGTGGCCGTATTCCCTGTGAATGTCGACGCTCCGATGGTGACGGTCGTGCCGGCGCCGTGCGCGTCGGTCGCGATCGCGCCGCCGATCCCCGCGGCCGTGTTGTTCGTGAACGTCGAGCCGCTGATCGCCAGATGCCCCACCGTGGTGGGGCGGAAGTAGATCGCGCCGCCCCCGGAGGTGCTGTTGGCCGTGTGGTTGCCGGTGAACGTGCCATTCGTGATGTTGATCGTCGGAGAGTCTCCGAACAGGTTGATGGCCCCGCCGTTGGCGGTTTGGGTCGTGCTCAACGTCTGGTTGTTCGAGAAAGTGTCGTTCGTGAGGTTCACCGTCGTCGGGCTCGACACGGTGTCGACGTTCAGGCCGCCGCCGTAGCCGTTGACGTTCGTGTTGTCGGAAACCACCGAGCTGCCGAGGGCGAACGTGCCCCCTGCTCCGGCCGAGCACCAGTCGATGCCCCCGCCCGTGAAGCTGAAGTCGGCTGCGCCGGAGGGCTGCGTGTTGCGGCCGAAACGAACCGTGACCCCGAAGATCGTGACATTGATCGGGCTGGTGCAGATCGGGTTGAGCGCGAAGACCTTGTCGATCCCGTTCGACGTATTGGTGCCGGCCTCGATGATGGTCGAGCCCGAACCGACGCCGTTGATCGTCAGCGAGTCGGTGACGTCGAGGTCGCCGGTCGCACTGTTGTCCTCGTTGACGCCGCCGGCGTTCGGAAGCGTCAGCAGATACGTGCCCGCCGGCAGCATGATCGTGTCCGGACCGGCCAGCGCGTTCGTCTCCATGATGGCCGCGCGCAACGTGCAGTTGTTGGCCGCGTCGGCGCAGACGCCGTTGCCCGGGTTCGCATCAACCGTGTCCGCGGTGCTGTTGACCGTGAACGACGCCGCGAACGCCGGCTGCACCGACAGGACGAGCGCGACGAGCGCCAGGCCGAACAGCCCAAAGGCCAGCGACCTCGGCGACCACCGCCCGCGCGTGGACCGCGTCCCCGAGCGTCGTTGCGCACGACTATTCCCGCCTGTGAACGGCATGGCTACCCCTCCCGTTTCATCCCCGGGGTCACCCTAGTCGGCCCCCGCTGGCCGGTCAACCTAGGGGGGCCCTGCCGTTGCGAGGGCGGTTGGCGGCGTTCCGCAGCACCCCGTTCTTTTACGATGCCGGGCGGTGACCCGCTACCTGCACACCATGTACCGGATCACGGATCCGGAGGCGAGTCGGCTCTTCTACGAGGCCCTGGGGCTGGAGTTCCGCCGTGACATGGACATCGTTCGGAACGGCGAGCGGGAGGCGACCAACTACTTCTTCGGCGTCGCCGGGCAGGACGAGGAGCTCGAGCTGACCTACAACCACGACGGACGCACCTACGAGCTCGGCACGGGCTACGGGCACATCGCGCTCGCGGTCGACGACCTCGACGCCACGCTCGAGCGGCTGGCCGGGCAGGGGATCGAACCCGAGCGGGCGCCCTACCGGGTACGCGAGGGCGGATCGCGCTTGTGTTTCGTCCAAGATCCGGACGGCTACCGGATCGAGCTGATCGAGCGCTCCGGCACGTAGCGTTGCCCGGGGCGAAGCTCGCCTGCGCGCGTCAGTTCGTCGAGGCCGTCACGGCGCATGATCTCGATGCGGCCGAAGCGTTCCTTGCCCCGGATGTCGAAACCGTGACGCCGCGAGGCACCCTTCGCGGTATCGAGGCGTGCCGGCAAGTGCTCGAGAAGGCGGGCGGAGACGAGCAATTCGCAACGGAACAGTCGGCGCCAGTCCTCGAGGAGATCGAGGGCGACGTCATCGCCCGGACGCATGAGATCGCACGTTGGCGCGAGACCGGCGAAGTTGCGTATGAGCGTGACTTCGCGGTGCGCTTGACGCTCGACGGCGAACGCATCGTCAGGGTCGTTGTGATGCCCGGGGGCCCGTCCTCGCGCAACGACTGAGCCTCGCTCATCCGCACAGTGCCAGGCTCTGTAACGCGGGCGTCACAGTGCCTGGCACTGACACGGTTCGCTCAACCGCAACCAGGTGCCATCAGGGAACTCCCGGATCGCGGGCGCCTCCGCGCTCGGGGCGGTGCTCAGGTCAACGTCAGCCCACCGTCGACGACGACGACCTGACCGGTCACGAACGGCGAGCGAGCGAGTGAGACGACGGCGTCCGCGATGTCCTCGGGCGTCGCCGCGCGACCGAGAGGCGTTCGCGCGACGATCGGTTCGTTGGCCTCCCAGCCCGCCGTCCAGGGTGTCTCCACCAGTCCCGGCGCGACAGCGTTCACCCGCACATCGGGAGCCAGCGCCTGCGCAAGGGTCCGCGTGAGGTGATGCAGGGCCGCCTTCGACACCGCGTAGGGGAGCGAGCTCCCACCAGCGATGATCCCCGCGACGGATCCCACGTTGAGGATCGTCCCCTGCGTCTCGCGTAACGCCGGTGCTGCCGCGCGGCTGAGGTACCAGGGGCCCATCAGGTTCACGGCCAGGATCCGCTCCCACAATCCGTCGTCAGCGCCCTCGAGGTCCGCGAACGGCACGCGCCTGGTCGTGCCCGCGTTGTTGACGACGACATCGAGGCGCCCGAAGCGCTTCAGCGCGGTCGCGACGAGCCGTCGCGCGTCCTCCTCACGGGCGACGTCGCCTTGCACGTACACGGCCTCGGGTAACGCCTGGGCGAGGATCTCGCCCTCTTCGACCGAGCGCGAGGAGTTGACGATCACCCGGGCGCCATCGCCGGCGAACCGCTCCGCGACCGCGCGGCCGATACCGCTGGACGAACCCGTGACGATGACGACGTCGCTCACCGGTCGATTCTCGCCGACGCCGCGCTATCGTCGCGCGAGAGCGGCGCGAGCGGCGCTACCCTCGAGACGTGGTCCTGTTCCCGTTCGCGCTCATCTGGCTCGTCGTCCTCATCGTCTGGGTCGTGCGCAACGAGAAGAACCGCGAGGAGGGCGATCCGCGCCGGTGGGCCTGGTGGCGGCCCAGTCCGCCTCGCGATCCGCGCCGGGGCGGGCCCGACCGCGTGGGCGGTCGCCGCGGTGCTGGGCGCGCCGAGTCGCGCGACGCTAGTCCTCGATCGTGACCAGCGTCCCGATCGGGGTGTAGGGCCAGACCTTCGCAGCCTGGTCGAGTGGAAGCTCGACGCAGCCGAGGCTCTGCGGTGTCCCGAACGACGCGCGGGTGAAGGCGTGCAGCGCCTCGCCGCCGTGGAAGTAGCTGATCCAGCGGATCCCGGGGTCGTTGTAGTGCGACCCGTCCGGGTTCGTTCCGCTC
>DASTZE010000185.1:0-9011 GCA_035764425.1 Gaiellaceae bacterium | reverse complement strand
TGCCGCCCGCGGGCGGCGCCGTCCGCGCGGAGCAGAACGCAACGCTTAGCCGGATCATCCACGAGAAGTTCACGGACCCGGAGCTCGGTCGCCTGCTGGATTCGCTCGCCTCCTACGAGGACTCGCAGCCTTACGACTCGGACGAGGCCAGCCTCATCCGCACCACCCGCGCCGACTACGAGAAGGCCGTGCGCGTGCCCGCCGACCTGCGCGTCGACCTGTCGCGCGCCGGCTCGCTCGGCTACGAGGCCTGGCACGAGGCGCGGGCGACGAACAACTACGAGCTGCTCCGGCCGCACCTCGAGCGCAACATCGAGCTGCGCCACCGGTACGTCGAGTGCTTCGCGCCGTACGACGATCCCTACGACCCGCTGCTGGACGACTACGAGCGCGGGATGAAGACGACCGAGGTCGCGGCCGTCTTCGACGAGCTCAAGCCGGCGCTCAAGGAGCTCGTCGCCGAGGTCGCGGACCGCGATCCCGTCGACACCTCGTTCCTGAACGGCTCCTTCCCGGCCGCCGAGCAAAAGGACTTCGCGCTCCGCGTGCTCGACTCGTTCGGCTTCGACCCCACCGCGTGGCGCTTCGACGAGACGGTGCATCCGTTCGCGTCGAGCATTGGCATCGACGACATCCGCCTCACCGGCCGCTACGACGAGGCGCACTTCGGCGACGGGCTCTTCGCCGCCACGCACGAGTTCGGCCACGGCGCCTACGAGCACGGCATCGACAAGTCGCTCGAGCGCACGCCGCTCGCGCGCGGTGTCTCGATGGCCCTGCACGAGTCGCAGAGCCGGCTCTGGGAGAACCTCGTCGGCCGCAGCGCGCCGTTCTGGCACCACTTCTTCCCGCAGCTTCAGGACGCGTTCCCGACGTTCCGGAACGTCGACGAGCAGGCCTTCTACCGGGCGGTGAACGCCGTCACTCCGTCGCTCATCCGCGTCGAGGCCGACCAGGTCACCTACAGCCTCCACATCATCCTGCGCTTCGAGCTGGAGCGGGAGATGATCGGCGGGCTCGACCTGCGCGAGCTGCCGCAGAGCTGGAACGAGCGCATGTCGGACTACCTGGGCGTCGACGTGCCGGACGACGCCCACGGCGTGCTCCAGGACGTGCACTGGGGCAGCGGCGGGCTGGGCTACTTCCCGACCTACGCGCTCGGCAACGTGGTCTCGCTGCAGATCTGGGAGCGGCTCGCGGCCGACATGCCCGACATCGACGAGCAGCTCGGCCGCGGCGAGTTCGGCAACCTCATGCGCTGGCTGCGCGAGCACCTCTACCGCCACGGGCGCAAGTTCACGCCCAAGGAGACGCTCGAGAAGGCGACGGGCGGCGGCCTCGACGCCGGTCCATACCTGCGCTACCTGCGCCGGCTCGCGGCCGAGATCTACGGCGTGGAGCCGGCCGCCGCACGGTAAGCCGCCGCTCGTGACAGAGGCAAGAACCTCTGCCACACTGGGGCGGGGCGTATGTCTCCAACCTCTTCACGCGTCACCGTCGTCATCCCGACGTTCAACCGCGCGCGCTTCCTACCCGGCGCGATCGAGAGCGTGCTCGCGCAGACGTACGGGGACTTCCGGCTGCTCGTCGCCGACAACGCGTCCACCGACGAGACCCCGACGGTCGTCTCCGGCTACGACGACCCACGCATCGACTACGTGCGCCGCCCCGAGAACCTCGGCATCACCGCCAACCACAACCTGGCGCTCCGCGACGTCGCCAGCGAGTACTGCCTGATCGTCCCCGACGACGACCTGCTCTTCCCGCAGATCCTCGAGCGCACCATGGCCGTGCTCGACGCCAATCCCCGCGTGGGCATGGTGCACGCCCGGTTCAGCGTCCTGGGCGAGGACGGCGCCGTGCTCAAGGAGGTCAACGACTGGACGTACGGCCTCGACGCCGACACGGTCGAGCCGGGCGAGACGTTCGTGCGCGAGTCGATGCTCTGGTCGTGCCGCGTGTGCGCGTCGACCGCGCTGATGCGCATGGCGGCGCTGCCGGAGCCGCCGTTCGACCAGGACGACTTCCCCGCGATCGACTTCGGCATGTGGCTGCGCATGGCGCTCGACTGGGAGATGGCGTTCCTGGCCGAGCCGCTCGCCGGCTACCGCATCCACGGCGCCACGCACTCGGCGGCCTTCGGCCCGCCGCAGGGCGCCGGCTACACGATGGGAACGGGGATCGTCACCCGCCTGCACGACATGAAGCTGCGCTTCGTCGAGCGCTTCCAGCACCGGCTCGACGACGCCGCCGACCTGCGTGATCGCGCCGCGCGCTGCCAGCGCCGCGAGCTGATCTGGATGGCCCGGAACGAGACGCTGCCCGAACGCGGCTTCCGCCGCACCGTGCGCGCGCTCGCCGCCGGCCTGCGTATCGACCCGCGCCTCGCGGTCGAGCCGAACGCCTGGAGCCTGCTGATGGGGAGTGTCCTCGGCCCCCGCGGCGTCCACCTGCTACGGCCGGGCCGGACGGCCTAGACTCAAGCCGCGTTCCGTGCCGTCCGACGTCTGACCCGATGAAGGTCGCGATTCTCGCTGGCGGTGTCGGCTCCCGGATCCAGGAGGAGACGGAGCTCAAGCCCAAGCCCATGGTCGAGATCGGCGGGCGCCCGATCCTGTGGCACATCATGAAGATCTACGCCCACCAGGGCTTCCGCGACTTCGTGATCGCGCTGGGCTACAAGGGCGACTACGTGAAGCGCTACATGCTCGACTACGCCTCGCTCGAGGGCGACCTCACGGTCGGCATGCGCGACGGCCGCGTCGAGATGCACGGCAACGGCGACCGCGACGACTGGAAGGTCGCGCTCGTCGACACCGGTCAGACGACGAACAAGGGCGGCCGCATCAAGCGGCTCGCGCCGTACCTCGGCGACGAGACCTTCATGATGACCTGGGGCGACGGGGTCTCCGACATCGACCTCGACCGGCTGCTCGCCTTCCACCGCGCGCATGGAAAGCTCGCCACGCTGACCGCCGTCCGGCCGCCCGCGCGCTTCGGGCACATCGAGCTCCACGGCGACGTCGTCACCGAGTTCTCGGAGAAGCCGCAGGCGCGCGAGGGCTGGATCAACGGTGCCTTCTTTGTGCTCGAGCCACAGGTGCTCGACTACATCGACGGCGACGACACCGAGTGGGAGAAGGAGCCGCTCGAGCGGCTCGCCGCCGACGGCCAGCTGATGGCCTACCGGCACGACGGCTTCTGGCAGTGCATGGACACGCTGCGCGAGCGCAAGCTGCTCGAGCAGCTCTGGGACTCCGGCCGCGCGCCCTGGAAGGTGTGGGCGTGAGGGTCCTGGTCACGGGCCACGACGGCTACGTCGGCTGCCTGCTCGTGCCGCTGCTCCGGCGCGCGGGCCACGACGTCGCCGGGCTCGACACCGGCCTGTACGCCGGCTGCGCCCTCGGGCGCGAGCCGGACCCCCTTCCGGCGGTCGGGCGCGACATCCGCGACGTGCAGGACGGCGACCTCGGCGGGCTCGACGCGATCGCGCACCTGGCCGGGATCTCGAACGACCCGCTCGGCGACCTCAACCCGGACATCACCTACGACGTCAACCACGCCGGCACGGTGCGGCTCGCGCGCGCCGCGAAGGCCGCCGGCGTCGAGCGCTTCGTCTTCTCGTCGTCGTGCTCCAACTACGGCGCGGCCGGCGAAGAGCTGCTCGACGAGTCGGCGCCGTTCAACCCCGTGACCGCCTATGGCCACTCGAAGGTGCTGGCCGAGCAGGACCTGGCCGAGCTGGCCGACGACCGCTTCAGCCCGGTCTTCCTGCGCAGCGGCACGGCCTACGGCGTCTCGCCGCGGCTCCGGGGCGACCTCGTCGTCAACAATCTGACCGGCTACGCGGTGACGACCGGCGAGGTCCTGTTGAAGAGCGACGGCTCTCCGTGGCGGCCGCTCGTCCACGTCGAGGACATGGCACGAGCCTTCGTGGCGGCGCTCGAGGCGCCGCGCGACGCCGTGCACGGCGAGGCATTCAACGTCGGCGCGACCGAGGAGAATTACCGCGTCCGCCAGGTCGGCGAGCTGGTCGAGCGCCTCGTGCCCGGAAGCCGAATCGTGTTCGGGGAGGGCGCGGGCCCGGACGTGCGCACCTACCGCGTGAGCTGCGAGAAGCTCGCCGAGCGGCTGCCGGACGCGAAGCCGCGGCACACGGTCCCGGGCGGGATCGTCGAGCTGCGCCAGGCGTACCTGGAGCACGGCCTGAGTCGCGAGGCGCTCGAGGGGCCGCGCTTCCAGCGCATCCGCCGCGTGCGCGAGCTCCAGGAGGACGGCCGCCTGGACGAGCGGCTCCGCTGGCAGGGCCTCGTCGCCGCCGCCGGTGCCTAGCTGCCGCTCCTGCGGGGGCGGGCGGCTCGAGGTCTTCCTGTCGCTCGGCGATCTCCCGCTCGCCGACGCCCTGCTGCGCGACTCCACGGAGCCGGAGGCGCGTTTCCCGCTCGACATCGCGTTCTGCCCGGACTGCGCGCTCGTGCAGATCCTCGAGGAGGTGCCGCCCCAGCGGCTCTTCGTCGACAACTACCTCTACTTCTCGTCCTTCTCCGACGCGCTGCTCGAGCACGCGCGGGTGCACGCGGCGGGCCTCGTCAACGGGCTCGGTCCCGAGAGCCTGGTCGTCGAGGTCGGCTCGAACGACGGCTACCTGCTCCGCCACGTCGCCGCCGCGGGCGTGCCGGTGCTCGGCATCGACCCGGCGCCCGACCAGGCGGATGCCGCCGACGCGGCCGGGGTCCCGACCCTGCGCGAGTTCTTCGGGCTCGACCTCGCGCGGCGACTGCGGGCCGAGGGACGCCGCGCCGACGTGATCGTGGCCAACAACGTGATGGCGCACACGCCCGACCTGAACGGGTTCGTCGGCGGCCTGGCCGAGCTCCTGGCCGACGACGGCGTGGCCACGATCGAGAACCCTTCGGTCGAGGAGCTGGTCGAGCGCTGCGAGTTCGACACCATCTACCACGAGCACTTCTCGTACCTCTCGTCGACGTCGGTGGCGGCGCTGATGGCGCGCCACGGGCTAGTGCTCTTCCGGGTCGAGGCGTTCCCGGACCTGCACGGCGGGACGCGCCGCTGGTGGGTCTCACGCTCGCGGC
Source organism: Gaiellaceae bacterium (assembly GCA_035764425.1). GTDB lineage: Bacteria > Actinomycetota > Thermoleophilia > Gaiellales > Gaiellaceae > JACVRM01. The sequence goes on along the minus strand of DASTZE010000185.1, from coordinate 3,918 downwards.
CGGTCGAGGCGTCGGCGCGCGACGCGCTCGTGCACGAGGGCGAGGCAGGCGTGGGCAGCGCGGCCTTCTACCGTTCGTTCGCCGGGCGGGTCGAGGCCGTGCGACGCGAGCTGATCGGCATGGTCGGCGGCCTGCGGGCCGAGGGCGCGCGTGTCGCTGCCTACGGCGCCGCAGCAAAGGGGGCGACGCTCCTCAACTCCTGCGGCCTCGGCACCGACATGGTCGAGTTCGTGGTCGACCGCAACCCGCACAAGCAGGGCCGCTTCATGCCCGGCACGCACCAGCCCATCCGGCCGCCCGAGGCGCTCGTCGAGGAGCAGCCCGACGCGGTGCTGCTGCTCGCCTGGAACTTCGCCCGCGAGGTCATGGCCCAGCAGCAGGCGTACCGCGACGCCGGCGGGCGCTTCCTCGTACCGATCCCGCAGCCGGCCCTTGTCTGAGTGCCCCGCCTGCGGCGCCGCCGGTGCGGAGCCGTTCTACGAGCAGCGCGGCATCCCCGTGCAAAGTGTCGCGCTGCTCCCGACGCGCCAGGAGGCGCTCGACTTCCCGCGCGGCGACCTCGCGCTCGCATTCTGCTCGGCCTGCGGGTTCGTCTTCAACGCGGCCTTCGACGCGTCGCTGCAGGACTACTCGCGCCCGGCCGAGGAGTCGCAGGCGTTCTCGCCGCGTTTCCAGTCGTTCTCGCAGGCGCTCGCCGGGCGGCTCGTGGCCGAGTACGACGTCCGCGGCAAGGCCGTGCTCGAGGTGGGCTGCGGCCGCGGCGACTTCCTCGTCGAGATCTGCGGTTTGGGCGGCAACCGCGGCGTCGGCGTCGACCCGGGCTGGTTTCCCGGGCGGCTCGACGCACCCCCGGGCGTCGAGTTCGTGCGTGCGCCGTTCGACGCCGAGCAGGCCGAGCGCAGGGCCGATCTCGTGCTCTGCCGGCACACGTTGGAGCACATCGGCCCGGTGCGCGAGTTCGTCGGGCTGCTCCGCCGCCCGGGCGGGGTGGTCGTGATCGAGGTGCCGGACGTGCTGCGGGTGCTGCGCGAGGCGGCGTTCTGGGACGTCTATTACGAGCACTGCTCGTACTTCGCTGCCCCGTCGCTCGCCGGGCTCGCCCGGCGCTGCGGCTTGGATGTGCTCGCGAACCGGCTCGAGTTCGACGGCCAGTACCTGGTGCTCGAGGCGCGTCCCGGCGTGGTGGTAGAAGACGCCGGTGCGGGCGAGATCGGCGACGCCGTCGAGCGCTTCGCGGCCGAGGCGCCGCGCGCGGTCGCGCGCTGGCGCGAGCGCCTCGCCGGCCGTGTCGCCCTCTGGGGCGGCAGTTCGAAAGCGGTCGCCTTCCTCACCACGCTCGGCGTCGAGGCGGACGTCGTCGACATCAATCCGCACCGGCAGGGCTCGTTCCTGCCGGCCGCCAGCGTCCAAGTGCTCGCGCCCACGGCGCTGCGCGAGCGGCCGCCCGACGTGGTGGTGGCGATGAACCCGGCCTACCTCGGCGAGATCCGCTCGGCGCTTGACGAGCTCGGACTCCGGTGCCCGCTGATCGCGATCTGACGCTCGTCCTCGTCGCCCATCCGGATGACGAGGTGCTCGGGATGGCGGGCGTGATCGCGCGCGCCGTCCGGGAAGGCCTGTCCCCGACCGTGGCGATCGCGACGAACGGCAACGCATGGGGCTCGCGCGAGGACGGTCTGCGCCGTGACGCCGAGAGCGTCGCCGGCCTGGCGCTGCTCGGCGTGCCCCGGGAGCAGGTGGTCTTCCTGGGCTACCCCGACGGGTGGCTCGGACGGCTGCCGCGCTTCCGCGCCGGCCAGACGTATGCACTCGGCGGCGAGTACCGGTTCCTGCGCACCGGTCGCCACGCGAGGCGGACACGGCGCAACTTCGCCCGCGACGTGCGCGACCTCGTCGCGGGTGCGTCGGTCGTTTACACCCACGTGCCCTTCGACGGGCACGGCGACCATGTCGCCGTCGCGAAGCAGGTGATCGACGCCGCCGGCTCGCGCACGGAGGTCTACGGGACGCTCATGCACCCGCCGGGCGCGGGCGAGTGCCTCGAGCTCTCCGCGAGCCGCTGGCCCGGCCCGGCCGGTGACCCGGCCGCGCGCTTTCGGCCGGCCGAGGAGCTCGAGCCGCCGCCGTCTCCGGCGTGCGCCGAGCATCCGCCCGGGCGGAGCTGGGGGCCGTTCGGACCGCCGCACGTGCTGCTCGAGGTGCCCGACGACATGCGTGTCGCCGACGAAGCGGTGAACCTGAAGTGGCGTGCGATCGCCTGCCACGAGTCGCAGGTCGGCCTCGGCCCGGTCTCGGCCGGGTACATGCGCGGCTTCGTCCGCCAGCACGAGGTCTTCTGGCGGCTCCTCACGTGACCGAATACACGGTCGTGTTCGTGGAGCAGCCGTGGGCGGCGGCGCTGCCGCCCTCCGAGTCGGTCGCGATCGGCGTCCGCGAGGTGGCACGGCGCCTGGCCCGGCGTGGGCCGCGCGTGGTCGTCCTCGCCCGCGGCGGCGTGGACCGCGTCGAGGCGCGCGACGAGGACGGCGTCGAGTACCGCCTCGTGCCCGCGGAGCGGGACTGGCGCGCCATGACGTTGGCGACGCCGGTGCGCCGGCTGGCGACGACGCGCCGGCCGTTCTTCTCCACGCGCTTCTTCCATCCCGCGTACTTCCGCGCCGTGACCCGCGAGGTGCGCGCGCTGCGGCCCGACATCGTCCACGTGCACAACTTCTCGCAGGCGCTCGCGCCGCTGCGCCGGGCGTCGCCGTCGAGCCGACTCATCCTGCAGATGCACTGCGACTGGCTGGCCGAGCTCTCGCGGAGCATGGTGGCCCGGCGATTACGCGCCGCCGACCTCGTGGCGGGGTGCAGCGACTTCGTCACCGAACGGATTCGCGCGCGGTTCCCCGAGCTCGGCGCCCGCGTCGTCACGCGGCTGAACGGCGTCGACGTCGAGCGCTTCCGGCCGGCAGCAGCGCGGCCACGGCGGACCGTCTTCTTCGCTGGCCGGATCGCACCCGACAAGGGCGTCCATGTCCTCTGCGACGCGTTCCGGGCGGTGCGCCGGCGGTTCCCCGATGCCGAGCTCGTCCTGGTCGGCCCGGAGGCGCCGGTGCCGCGTGACATGCTTGTGGCGCTCAGCGACGACCCGCTGGTACGAGGGCTCGACGTCTTCTACGGGAACTCTGGGCGGACCTTCATCGACCAGCTGCGCGAGCGCCTGGGGGACGACGCCGTCGCGGTGCGCTTCGTCGGCAAGGTGCCGGCCGACGAGATGCGCGCGCGCTACGACGGCGCGACCGTCGCCGTCCTGCCGTCGCTCGAGGAGGCCTTCGGGCTGCCGCTGGTGGAGGCGATGGCCGCCGGGTTGCCGACCGTGGCGAGCCGCGTGGGCGGGATGCCCGAGATTGCGGTGGAAGGGGAGACCGGGTTCCTCGTTCCCCCCGGCGACGCCGGCGCGCTGGCCGAGGCGCTCGAGCGGGTGCTCGCCGATGCCGACCTGGCGCGGCGGTTGGGCGAGGCCGGGCGCGCGCGGGCCGTCGAGCGCTACTCGTGGGACGTGGTCACCGACGCGACCGTTGCGCTGCACCGGTGGCTGCTCGGAGCGCCCGCCGCATAGCGGCCCACCACCGACGCGCCGTGTACGAACCGTGACCAATTCGTGGCAGTCGCGTCACCCATCCGCGAGGCGTTCCGCGTTAGGGTCCTGACCGGAGGGAGGCCCGCGGCCGGCCCCAGGGGACACCGACCTGTGGGGCCATGTCCCGGCTTCGGGACGGGAGGGATCCGGCTACGCTTGGGAGGTCGCGGTGGCGGTAGCTCAGTTGGTAGAGCCCCGGGTTGTGGTCCCGGTGGTCGTGGGTTCGAGTCCCATCCGCCACCTCCAACACTCGTGAAGGTCCTGGCATCCCGGCCCCTGCCGGGCCCTGCCTGGGC
>DASTZE010000184.1:0-23225 GCA_035764425.1 Gaiellaceae bacterium | reverse complement strand
CCCGCCGCCGAGTTGATAAAGATCCCGAATCCAAATCGGCTCGCCTGGCCGCCGGTCGCGGAGGCCGTGTTGACGATCGTGAAGCCCGTATTGTTCGCCGCGTTCGTTTCGAACACGCACAGGTGACCTGGCTGCGCCGCGGGTGCCGCCGAGGTCCCGGGACATTGAGCCGGAGGCGTGGTGCCCGCTGCGATGTAGTGCCCGGTAGTGGCGGCCGAGAGCGTGAAGAGGAACGAGATGGATGTGCTCGCGAACTCACCGGCCGCAGTTGCGTTCGCGATGATCTCGTACGAGCCGCGCAGCGTTGTGCCGCTCGGCACATTCCCGCTTGGGAACGGCCCGGGAGGTCCGGTCGCGCCCGTCGCGCCCGTCGCTCCCGTCGCTCCCGTTGCGCCCGTCGCCCCCGTGGCGCCCGTCGCTCCCGTCGCGCCCGTGGCGCCCGTCGCTCCGGTTGCCCCGGTGGCACCCCGCGGCCCCGCCGGCCCCCGAGCGCCCCGCCGGCCTCGGACCGAGCCGCGAAAGTCCGCCGGCGTCAGCGAATGGTCCTTGACGTCCGCGCCCGTGAGGCTGCTGTCCTTGACGTCCGCGCCCGTGAGGGTGTTATCGATGATGTCCGTGCTGTTGAGAGTCGGTGCGTGGAATGCGGCCGGCGAGCTGCTACCGGCGGTCGTGAAGATCAGCGCAGTCAGGCCCGCTGCGAAGAGCGGGCCGATGACGGACGCGAACAGCTTCGAGGCCATCGAGTCTCCTTTGGATCGACGAGGAACGGACAGGTGTCCGGGGGGTCGACCGACCGGCTAGCACGTGGCGTAGACCGGACGGCCGCGGATATAGCCGACGATGCGGCGGTGGTTCACGCAGCTCGGCTTGGTATGTGTCACCGACGGCTGGGTCGTCGTCTGCTGGGGAGTCGTTGTCGTGTGACTCGTCGTCGTCGTGTGCACGACGGTCTTCGGCTTCTTCGTCAGGGCGATCGTGATCGACTTGCCCGTGTGCCCCACCGTCGGCTTCAGGGCCGTGAACGCACCGTTCGCGGTCTTCAGGTGGACGCCGAGGAGGCCGTTGCCGCGCGCGACGCTGACGCTCACTCCCTTGCCGTCTGCCGTGGAGACGGCTGAGCCGATCCCACGCTGCGAGACGGCAAAGGCCGCGCGGCCGTCCGAGATGTTGGTGTCACGAGCGGTGAAGCCGCGGCCGTCGAAGCCCCCGCCGCCGAAAGCGAGCTTGACCGTGACGAGGCGGCCGCTCGACGAGAAGCCGATCTTCGTGAGCTTGGTCGGGACGACGGGGCCGAGCCGGAGCGCTGCAATCGGCGTTCGCTTGCGCAGCTTGCCGGTCAACGTGTCGAGGGTCGAAAGCGAGTGGTCCTGCGCGCTGAGCGCGTACACGGCGGCGCCGTCGGCGGCGAGCGCGACCGGTCGCATCACCGACGCGGTGGTCTGCGGCGCAGCGTTGCCCCCCACGGTGTTGACCATTGCGATGGCGTTCTTGCCATAGAGCGCCGCGAACAGGTGCCCGGATGAAGGCACGACCGTGATGGCGGCGGGGGTCGCGCCAAAACGGATCGTCCTCAGCGGCTTCACCTTCCGGTGAATCAGGTCGAGGACGGCGACGCCGTCGGAGACGGCGACGTACAGCCGCCCGCGGAACGCGACGACGGCGCGGGGTGAGCGTCCGGCCCGCATGGGGGCCTGTGCCACGAGACGGTTCTTGCGCACGAGGTACGGCGTGACCGTGCCGCCGGAGCCCGCGACATAGATTCTCGGGCCGACGACGCCGACGGCGGTCGGCGTGGAAGCGACCGTGGCACAGGTCGACGCGCCGGCGGCGCTGACGAGGCAGACGCGGCCGCCGCCCCCCGTCTTCGCGACGGCGGCGACGCCCCCGCCTGCGGGCGCGAGCGCCTGCACTCCTTGCAGGCTCACCGGGGTCCTCGGCTCGAGCTGCGAGTTGAACGGGACGACACCCGACTTGTCGGCGACGAAGACCGTCGGGCCCGCGACGGCCACTGCGCGAGGCGACACCGGGTCGGAGACCGTCCTCGCCTTCGGCGCGACCGAGATCAGGCGGCCCGCGGGACTGCTGACGAAGATGCCGGGTGCGCCTGCGGCGACGCCGAGCCGTTCGGCCGCCGTGGGGAGGCTCGTAACGACGGCCGGGGTTGTCGGCGTCGCGGCGCCGCCGCCGCTACCGCCGCCGCCCATCACGACGGCGAGGCCTCCCGCGATGGCGGCGATCGCGACCGCGCCGCCGGCGATGACCCACGTCCGGCGGCTGCGCAGGGCACCGCCCTTCTCGACGGACGGCCACTGGAAGCTCGTCGCGCCCGACGGGCGCTTCGGCTCCGCCGGCTCGGCGGGCAGAGGCTCCTCGACTGCGCGAGGCTCCTCGACCGCGCCGCCCGGCGTCGGCTCAACGGGCTCCCGAGCGCTCACGCTTGCAGGCGCAGCGGTCACGGCGCCGACGGGCTCCAACGGCGGCTGCGCGGCCGGCTCCTCGACGGCCGCCGGCGTGGCCTCGACGGCGGGCGGCGCCGTGGGGGGCTCGGCGTCGGGCGGCGCCGCCGGTGCGGCGCGCTCGGGCGCGAAGGTGAGGTACTCGGGCGCCGGCGCGAGCGGCGTCGAGTCTGCCGCCGCGGCCGCCGCCGCCGCCGCGACCGGCGGAGCAAGCGCGGGATCGTCCGCCGGCGCGTCGGTCGGAGCGATCGGCTCGACGGGCAGCGGTTCCGGGAGCGGCGGCGGCGTCTCGCTCGCGGGCGCCGGCGTTCCCCGCTGGAATGTGACGAAGGCTGCCGCCTCGGGCGCCTGCTCGAACTGCGCCGACGGCTCGTGGAACGGCGCCGGCGTCAGCGGCTCCGGGGTGTTGACCACCGTCGTCGGCGCGTTCAGGCGCGCGTCGCGGCGCCAGCGGGGGCCGAGGATCTGAATGACCGCCTCTTCGAAGGTCTCCCACGCCGCCTCGGCGCTCGGCGGCCGGTCTTCCGGCGCCTTCTCGAGCAGCGACTCGACCCAGTCGGCGAGCCGCACGTCGAGGTCCGGCTTCGCCTTGCGCGGCCTCGGCACGGGGTCGTTCACATGCCGCAGCAGAATCGCCATCGGCGTCGTCGTGTCGTGGTACGGAACGTTGCCGACGAGCAGCTCGTACGCGATCGCGCCGGTCGAGTAGAGGTCGGTCCACGGCCCGATGTCCTTCGCCATCGCCTGCTCGGGAGCCATGTAGGCGGGCGTGCCGACGGTCGTGCCGGTCGCCGTGAGGAACTGGTTGTTCGCTGCCTGGTTCAGCGCTTTCGCGATCCCGAAGTCCGCGATCTTGATCCGTCCCTCGGCCGTGATCATCAGGTTCTCGGGCTTGAGGTCGCGGTGGACGATCCCGTGGCTCGCCGCGTGCGTGAGCCCGGCGAGGAGCCCCTCCATGACGCCCGCGACCTGCGCGAGCGAGAGCTCGCTCATCAACGGCCGCATCGAGCCGCGGGGCAGGTACTCCATCGCGATGAACGGGGTGCCCTCGTGCTCGAAGTACTCGTGCACGGTGACGATGTTGGGGTGGCTGAGGGAGCCGGCGAGTTGTGACTCGCGCAGGAAGCGCTCCGCGAAGGCGGGGTCGCTCGCGTGAAATGCCCCGAGCTCCTTGAGCGCGACGTGCCGATCCAGGTCGATCTGCCGGGCCAGGTAGACCGCCGCCATGCCTCCGCGGCCAAGCTCGCGCAAGATCTCGTAGCGGCCTACGGTCCGAACGACCTGCTGCGTCATGAATGCGCTCCTCGTCCCACGCGCCTAGGTGTTGACCAGCGTTGCGAGTGTAGGGCAATACCTTGCTGGAATAAAGGGCGCAGGCGGCGCGCGGCGGCTAACCCTGGACACTTGTCTGCCCCGGGCTCACGACCATGATCGCGCCCGGCGGGACCCCGTCCGTCAGGCCGGTGAGCGCCGCGGTGTACGCAGGCCGCCCGCCGACGATCACCTTCAGCGAGGTCGAGCCGGGCAGCGTCGAAACCACGGTTGTGCAGGGTTTCGTGCCGGGGCTCGGCGGCTGTGCGCAGCCGATGATCGGCGAACCGACCAGATCGGGCTCGCACAGCACCGGCGCGCCGCCCGCCAGCACCTGCATCTGTTTCGGGATCAGCGTCACCTGACCGCCGTGGGCGCAGAGGATCGTGGCGCTGCTCGTGACGATTGGCGGCATATCGGTGCGGCGAGTATCGCCTGCCCGCGACTTCGTGACAAGGTGCCGCTTGACAGCTTGCGGCAAACGTGGGATTTTCGAGCGCGCCGAAAGGAGTGATGTGCTGCTTGGAAGAGTTCGCGCGCGGCCGGGAGACCTCGCGTGAAGGTCTTCATCCTCGACAGGCATTCCATCTACCGCTGCGGCCTCGCGGCGTCTCTCAGGGCGCTCGACGACATGGATGCGGTCGACGAGTCGGCTTCGGCCGAGGAGGCGTGGTCGAATCCCGCGCTGCCCGAGGCGGATGTCGTTGTCGTCGATCCTGACTTCGAGGGCGGTCACGAGTTCATTCGCAACGTGCGCCAGCGCACGGACGCGCACGTCGTCGTCTGCTCAGCGACGCGTGCGGAGGAGGCCGTCCTCGGCGCGGTGCAATCGGGCGCGGTCGGCTTCCTCTGCAAGGACACGCTCGACGCCGACACCCTCGCGGCCGGCGTGCGCGCGACCGCGACGGGCTCGGGCGTCGTGCCGCCAGAGCTGCTCGGCACGCTCCTGCGGAACGTGTCGCGCGTGTCGAGCGAGGTCCTCGAGCCGCGCGGCCTCTCCCTTTCGTGGCTGACGGCGCGCGAGAAGCAGGTGCTTCGCCTGGTCGCGAACGGACATCCGACGCGTGAGGTTGCGCGGCAGCTCTGCTACAGCGAGCGCACGATCAAGAACGTCATGCACGACGTCGTCACCAAGATGAACGCGCGGTCGCGATCGCAGGCGGTCGCCGAGGCCGTCCGGGCCGGATTGATCTAGGCGGGCGTGTCGGGGCCGAGCAGCTGCTGCGCCTCGTCGAGGCGGAGTTGATAGCGCCCGCGGTACTCCTCGGCCGGCCGCTCGACGTCCGCGATCCAGTCGCCCCACTTGTTCGGGTCGTTGATGAACGCGTTGTCGCCCGCGCGCAGGCGCCGGTCGCGCACGGCCACGGCCTGGTCGATGAACCACTTCAGCTGCAGTTCGGGGTGCTGCTGAAAACCTGCGTAGGGGCCCTCGTCCCAGATGCCGGTGCGCATCTGGAAGAAGCCGACCGAGTCGCGGTCGCCGCCCTGGATATTCGTCAGCCCCGACTCGACCAGCGACGCCATGACCGGCAGCTCGCGCGGCAGTCCCGCCTTTTGGGCCTGCTGTGCCATCCACGCCGCGATCTGCTCGCGCGAGGCGCCGTCGCCCGGATAGGCGTCGATGCCGCCGGCGGCGGCCGCCGCGACGTCGGCGGCGTCCGCCGGCGCCGGCGTCTCGGCAACGGGAGGAGGCGTCGTGGGAGCGAGGCGCGCCACCTGCTGCTGCGGCCGCTCCGTGGGGTCGATCGCCGGCAAGAACTTGACGGTGCTGCGCGGCCCGCTCGGGGCCGGCGCCGCAACAGCCTTCAGCACGGCGCTGGCGGGCGCCGGTGGGGCGCCTTCCGCCGCGGGCGCGGTCACATCCGCCGCAGGTGCAACCGGAGCCGCGGCTTGCGGGGCCACGGGTGCCGCCGTAGGAGCGGAGACGGCGTTCGGATCGGGCGGAGCGATCCGCCTGGCCGCGAAGAGCTGCTCCTTGTAGTACGGCTCGTTCAGGCTCGAGACCTTGACCACGTCGCCGGTATGCGGAGCGTGGATCATCATCCCGTTCCCGATGTACATCCCCGTATGGTGGTTGTCACCGGAGGAGTCGCGGAAGAACAGGAGGTCGCCGGCCTGGAGATGCGCGAAGTCCGGCTGGACCGCCACACCGTCGTTCACCTGCGTGTACGTGACTCGCGAAATGTCGAACCCTGCCTGCTTGTAGGCCCACTGCGTCAGGCCCGAGCAGTCGAAGCCGGTCTGAGGCGCGCTTCCGCCCCAGTGGTACGGGGTGCCCTTGAAGCTGAAGGCGGTCTCGAGCGCCTTCAGCGCGGCCGGCGAGCCTGTCGCCTTGATCCCGTCGATGGTCATCGTGTCGAGACCGGCTCCGGCTGGGACGGGGGCGGTGGCGGAGACCGCGTCGGCAAGCGCCCCGCCGGCATGTTGCGGGACGATCGCGATCGGCGGTGCGGTGGCCGACGGCGCTACGGGCGCGCTCGGAGAGAGCGAGGGCTGGGCGTATTGATCCGCGGCGGGCGGCGTGGCCGGGCCGCTGTCGCGCAGGAGCCCCTGCGCTTCGTCCAGCCGCAGCTGGTAGCGGCCGCGGTACTCCTCCGCGGGGCGCTCGACGTCGGCGATCCAGTTACCCCACTGGGACGAGTCCTGCATGAACGCGGTGTCGCCGTGCGCCAGCCGCTCGCGCTTGACCGCGAGCGCGTGGTCGATGAACCACTTCAGCTGCAGCTCGGGGTGCTGCTGAAAACCTGCGTAGGGACCCTCGTCCCAGATGCCCGTGCGCATCTGGAAGAAGCCGACCGAGTCGCGGTCGCCGCCCTGAACGTTGTGCATCCCCGACTCGACCAGCGAGGCCATCACCGGCAGCTCGCCGGGTAGCCCCGCCTTGTGCGCCTGCCGTGCCATCCACGCCGCGATCTGCTCGCGCGGCGCACCGTCGCCCGGATACGCGTCGGACACGTCCGGCAGCACGGAGGCGTGGCCGGTAGCGGCCACCGCGTCGACGTGGTGCTCGGGGGAGGCGACGGCCGGAGTCGAGCCCAGCGTGCTCCTCGGCCCAGTGGGCTCCGGGATGTTCATTCCGGAGGCGGGGACGGCGCCCGGCGTGTCGTCCGCGGTCTGCTGCGCAGACGCGTAGCCGATGTGGATGTGGTCCTCGTGGTCGGCGCCGCTGACGTACCCGTCGCCGTCGATCGGCCAGGGCGAGCCGATCTCACTCGGCCGGATCGACGGGTGCAGTCCGCCGAGCTCGGCCGCGAGCTCGCGCGCGCCCACGTTGGCCGAGTCGACGGGCTGTCCGTCGACGCTGACGATGTCGAGTGCGCGTCCGTGCGCGTGGCTCGCCGTCAGCGCGCCCGAGTGGACCGGCCCCGACGTGATCGTGCCGACGCCGATCTGGCGATGTTCCGAGACCGTGCCGAGCACCGAGACGACCCGTGGGTCGGTGTTCCCGGCCGCGAGGTCGTGCTGGGCGTCCGCCGACAGCGCGACGTGCGGATGGTTGAGCAGGTGATGCACCGCCGGGTCCACCGGGTGCGGAGCCGCCGCGGCCGCGGCTGCGCGGGCAGCCCCCACCGCGTGCTCCGGTGCGACCGCGGCGTGTTCCGCCGCATGCGCGCCGGGGACGACGGCGTGCAGGTTCGGGCTCGTCAGGACCTTGTGGACGGGCGCCGCCAGGTCGGGCGGCAGCCCGTGGCTTCCGTGGACGTAGCGGACGAGCTCGGCGACGCCGACGCCTTCGGCCGCAGCGGCCAGCAGCACGCCGGCCAGGCTCGATTTCGACTCGCGGATCTCGAGCGTCTGCAGCCCGGTACCGGCCGTCGCCTCCAGCTCTTCGGCGAGGTCGACCAGCTCGTACGCGCGGCAGGCCGCGACGGGGTCCCGGCGGAACGCACGCCGGAAAGCGGCGTCCGTCAGCAGCCTCTCGAGGAGCTCGGCGACGCGCTCGCTCTCCTCAGCGCGATTCATCGACCGTCTCCGCCGCCGCGGGCTCGCGGTTTCGGCGCAGCAGGAGCGGCCGAACGAGCGAGAGGACGGCGGGCAGGAACATCAGCGCGTAGAACGTGCCGAAGATCCCCCAGAGGATTGCGGGCGGAACCAACAACTTCAGCTGAGCGTAATAGCGCAACGAGAGCACGATCCCAAACGCGACCGCCACGAAGGACCACACGACGGCGGTCACGGCGTAGATCGCCACGGCCCGGTTGGCGGGCGCCGTCGCCCGCCCCGACAGCTTGGCGACGATCCACGTGCGCGACCGCGTGCGCAGGGCGGGCTCGCCGAGCCCATCGACGAGCATGTTGTAGCCGTCCCGGTCGAGCAGTGGATTCAGGTTGAAGATGGCGCCGACATACGCGGCGAAGGCGAGGTTGAAGAAGATGTCGCGCACGGTGCCGACGCCGACGAAGGCGGCCGCGAGCGAGAAGACGCCGCCGAGGACGAGATCGCTCGCCGGCCCCGCGGCGCTGACGGCGACGCGCCGCTGCCGCGGCTCGAACCAGGCGTCGGACGTGTCGACGAAGACGTAGGGGAAGACGAGCACGACCTTGAGCCCGGCCCGGTCGACGCGGCGGCCGTAGCCCGTCAGCAGCAGCCCGTGCGCGAGCTCGTGGAAGGCCACGACGACGAAGCGTCCGACCAGGAACACGAGCCCGCCGAGCCCGACCTTCTTGGCGACGACGAACGGCGTCCCGTAGCGGCCGAAGACGAGCCAGGCGAAGGCGGAGGCGCCGACGAGCGCGACCGCGCCGGCAAGCAGGAGCGCGCCGCGCGTGAAGAGGATGAAGCCGCCGGACTCGTAGATGCGTTCGAAGAACCGGCCCGCCCCCTCGACCGTTCGCACCCGGGGCCGCACCAGCTTGGCGAGGCGACCCGTGGGAGCAGGCGTCTCGGCCTCCTCGTCGCCTGCGGCTCCCTCGAGCAGGCCGTGCTCCGCCAGCCCCGCGAGCAGCCCGGCCAGCCGGGCCGTCCCGCCGCCGCCGAAGCGCCGCTCCGCTTCTGCGACGAGCTCGGGGAGACCCCGCCGGCCGTCCAGCAGCTGGAAGAGCGCGGCCTCGTCGTCGCTCATGCGCATGAAGCCGCCGTCGGCAAGATCCTTCAGCACCCAGCGCCGGTCGCCCTCGCTGGCCGGTAGGCGTTTCAGCGCCCATCCGCTCCGGACGCGCGGGCGGAAGCCGAAGGACGTGCCCGTCGCCTCGACGTCGCCGCTGCCGATGCTCGGCAGGAACACGCTCGCGCCGGCGCGGACGACCATCGTCCGGCCGGCCTCGTCGCTGGAGCGCCGGCGTTCCGCGCGGAGCTCGACGTCGCCGAGCCGGACCTGCGCGCCGTCCTTGAGCTGTGTCTCCGCGGCAATCCTCTCGCCGTCGACGAACGTGCCGTGGCTCGACCCCGCGTCCTCGACGTGCGCGCCCGCCGCGTCGAACCAGACGCGCGCGTGCCGCCGCGACACGGTCGGATCGTCGATCCGGATGTCGTTCTCGGCAGCCCGGCCGATGGTCAGCGAGCCGCTGAGCGGGAGCCGTGTGCCGTCGCCGAAGACGAGCTCGACGGGATAGAGCGCCTCGTAGAGCGGCGTGCCGCAGACGGCGCACGCGTCCGCGCCGGGCGCGAGCAACCGCCGGCACGAACGGCAGAGCATCTAGCCGGCGGGGAGCCCGAGCGGCTGCCACGCCGGATCGGAGCCGGCGCCCGTCCGCACCGTCGTCTGCGCGGACGCGTTCGCGGGATCGAAGCGCACGATGTCGCCGTTCCTGCCGCCGCAGTCGTCCAGTTGCGTGACCGCGAGCTCCTTGCCGTCCGGACGCCACGCCACGTCGCAGGCACGAACGGTCGGCTTGACCGGCTTCGGGGCGCCGAGCCCCGTCGCGCCCCACGGGGCCAGGAAGACGGAGAACACGGATGGGTCCTTTGCGCCCCAGTTGGCAGCGGCCGCAACCTGCTTTCCATCCGGCGAGAACGCGGCGAAGAGGACCAGGCCCGTCGCCGGGCCGACCGGGCCCGCTGCGGACCACGCGGACGCGTTCGGGGCGAACGGCCTGGTCGTCGTGAACAGAAATAGCTGGTTCTTGGCCTGGCCGGCGGCGGGCGCGGCGATCGTGAGGATCGCGCGGCCGTCGGGCGACCAGGTCGGACGGTCGACGTCGGCGGCCGGGGTCGACACGCACGAGACCTTCGCGGCCGTCTTCAGCGCCAGGAGGCACAGCTGCTTTGGACCGGTCGCGCCGGGAGCAGGCCCGCGAATGAACGCGAGCGCCTTGCCGTTCGGCGCGAACGCGGGCCGGCGGTCGTTCGGCCCAGCCGTCAGCTTGCGCGCGCTCGTCGCCGGGTTCTTCGTGTCGAGGATCCCGATCGCGCCGGAGTCCTGGTTGGGGCCGCGGCGGTAGGCCAGCAGCGTGCCGCCGGGCTGCCAGCTCGGCTCGTCTTCGGCGTCGGGCGTCGCCGCAAGTGGCTGGACCTTCTTCCCGTCGGCTCCGCCCATGACCTTCACGTCCTTGCCGTCGTCGAAGGCGAGCAGCGGGAAGCCGACCGAGACGGAGAGCTGGATCGGGGTGCCCGGGGCGAGCGGCGTTCCCTCGGCGGGGCTCTGGCCGACGATCGTGCCGGGCTTGTCCGTGCTGTAGGCGGCCACCGTCTGGACGTCGAAGCCGAGCGCGCGCAGCTGGGCCGTCGCGGCCGCGGCGGCCAGGCCGCCGACGACGGGCACCTTCACGGCGCCCTTCGCGGTCTTGCCGGACGGCGCCGTCTGCGTCGTCTGGCCCGACGGCCCTGTCTGCGTCGACTGGCCCGTCGTCGTGGTTGCTCCAGGCCCGGCGCCGGTGCTCGTGGTCGGCTCCACCACGGCCGGGAAGAAGAGGTCGATCGGCGTCCCCGCCTTCACCACCGTCTGTGGCGCCGGGCTCTGGCTGACGATCTTGACGGTGTCAGGGCTCGTCGGCTCCGGCGTCTCCTTCCCGACGGTGAGGCTCACGCGTTCGAGCGCGACCTTCGCCTCGTTCAGCGACATCGCCTTGAGATCGGGGACGGTCGCGGTGCCGGTCCCGGACCAGACCTGCACGCCGATCACGGTGCCCTTCTTCACCTTGCTCCCCGGGGCCTTGGACTGGTCCTGGATCTTGCCGACGAGCTTCCGGTTCTGCGTCTTGCGGTCCGACGCCGTCACCTCTCCGAGCGCGAGCCCCTGCGCCTCGAGCAGCTTCTTCGCCGCGAAGACGGTCCTCCCGCGGACGTTCGGCACGGTCGTGTTGTGCGGCAGGAGCAGGATCACGGCGACCGCGGCGCCGATCAGGAGCGGGAGCAGCACGGGCACCCACTTGGGGATCCACGGCTTCTGGCGGTAGACGGCAGGGCGGGTCACGGGCGGCGCGGTCGAGCCCGACACGCCCGCCGATACGGTGAAGCGCCTGTCGACGCCCTTGCCGATCCAGATCTGCTTGCGTGGATTGGCGCGGAACGCGGTGCCGGCGCGCCGCCCCGGCGCCGCGGTCACGGTCGGCTCGGCGAACGTGAAGTGGCACGCGTTGCTCGAATCGACGGCGGCAAACGTGAACTCGCACGGAGCGTTCGCGCGGTTGCGCACGGCGATCGCGAAGTTTCCCCGGCGGCGTCCCCGCGCGTATTCCGGCCGCACCTCGGTCTCGAACTCCTGGTAGGGCCCGATCGTCGCCGTGATCGATGCCGCGCCCGCTCGCGTGCCGTGCGCCTTCGAGAGCGCGACCAGCCGCACCGACCATGCCCGCGCCTCGGCGTCCGGGGTACGCGGCGGATGAAGGCGGACCTCGACCTCCTGCTCGTACTCCCCGCCGGGCGCGCCATAGGGAACGAGGTAGACGGTCGAGGGCGTGATCGTCCACCACTCGGCCGGCATCCCTTCGATGCTGAGCTCGTAGTTGTCGACGATGTCGCTCTGGTTCCGGACCAGCGCCCGTACGACGGCGTGTGTGCCGGGCTCGACCTTCGTCGCGACGGACGCCCCCCCGGCGCCCTCCTCGTCCGGAAGCCGCAGGGTGATCTGCACGAGCTCGGGCGCGGCCGGCACGTCGTCCGCTCGGGCGACCGGTGGCGGAGCCGGAGCCGGAGCCGGGGTCGGTGCCGGCGCCGGTGGCTCGGGCGGGAGTGTTTGTCCCTCTTTGATGACCGGCAGCCGCTGCGCGACCCCGCCCGGCGGCCGCCCCGTCGCAGGCGCTGCCGGCGGCGCCGACGCCGGGGCCGGCATGATCGGCGTGCCGCCTCCACCGCCGGAGACGGACGGCCCGACCACCGTCGGCTCCCAGCGCAGATAGGCGTTGCACTCCTCGCAGAAGTCGAGGTCGTCCGCGTTCTCGCGCCGGCAGTTCGGGCAGATCCGCATCAGTGCGCGGACGGAGCCTTGACCCGCAGACGGTAGAGCACGTGCACGGGCTTCACCTGCTCGATGACGCGCGCGATGCTCACGAGCGCATCCTCTTCCAACGGCCGGTCGCAGTAGACGACGAACCCGGACGCCTGCGCACGGCGCTCGCTGCCGACAGCGTCGCCATAGGTCACGCCGCCGTTGTCCTCGACGCGCAGCGGCAGATCCGGGAAGGCCACCTCCAGCGCGAGCTCGAGCCCTGCGCGGGTGCCGCGGAGCCGGGACAGCTCACCCGCCCGGCGGACGAGCTCCCGCCGCCGCTCGTCCGGCCAGGACTCGTCGAGCTCGACCCCGAGCCAGCCGCCGAGCAGCTCGAGGAGATCCTGCGGCGCCAGGTCCGGGTCGAGGTGCGCGGGCAGCGAGTCGAGCAACGCGAGAATCGGGTCGAGCGCTCCCTCGAGCGCGCCGACGAAGCGTACGCCGAAGTCGTCGTCCTGCCGGTACATCGCCGGCAGCCGGTCGCGGTAGAGGCGCCGCATGCTCGCCACGGGCGGTGGATCCGGCCGGTGCCGCGGGGGCCCGTCCCCGTTTCCGTCGCCCGGCTCCGCGATCTCCGGCACGCGCAGGCTCCGGGTTCTGAACAACCGCCGGTCCTGCCCCAGGATGGTGAAGAACTGCGGCACGTCGGAGGACGCGCGGTTGCCGTCGGTCTCGGCCACCGTCAGTCGTCCCTGCGCTCGGCCTTGACGACGTGCGTGGTCGACGCGATCAGCTCGTCCGGCTCGAGGACGATGTGCGTCCCCGACTGCTTCGCCTCCTGCTTGCCGGTCTCGATGTCCGCTTCGTAGAGGCGCAGGATCTTCACGAACTCCACGCCGTCCACCGCGTGCACAACGCCGTAGAGCTCGCCCTGGTTCAGCGCGCGGCCGAACTGCCACCCGTCGCCGAGGCCGTCCTGCGAGCCACCCACGAGCGGGTTCAGGTAGGTGTAGAGCGCGTAGAGCACGTCCTGCTCCACCCGCTCGAGGTCGCTCCTTGGCGACGCGACCAGATTGACGACGACGCTGACGCCCCGGAGCCGCGCCGGGACGAGCTCGATCGTCGTGCCGATCAGCCGGCGCGTGTCGAGGTAGCGCGCGACCTCCTCGAAGAGCGCCCCGTCCGGCGTGAGTTCCTGCGGCTCGAGGCGGCGGTCGGGCGGCTCGACGCGCGGGAGGATCGACAGCCGTATCGGCCCACCGTCCGCCGGCTGGACGCAGAGCGCCCGCGCGACGCGTTGCGACGCCTCGCCGGCAAGGAACTCGAAGTCCGCGGCCGTGACGGCGCGGTTGCGCGTGTGCAGCTCCATCGCCGCCCGCCGGCGGGCGCTGTCGAGCGTCTCCGTGTCGACGCCGCCGAGCGCGGCCGCCGGATTCGTCACCGAAGCGACGCCGGGAATCGCGCTGCGCAGGACGCTCAGCGCCCCCGCGGCAACATTGCCGCCGCGGCCGCCGCCGTGCCGGTAGCGCGTGAAGCGTAGCCGCGAGCCTGCCGGTGGCACCGCGCCGTACTGGCGCCAGCCGCCCTCTGCGGCGCGGATCGCCGGACCGAGAACGACCTCGCCGTTGGGCAGATCGAGCATGTAGTGACGATCGGTGGGGCCGCTCTCGGCGAACGACTCGACGAGCTCCCAGCGCTCCCAGACGGGAGTGCCGCCCGGGCTCACCTCGAGCCTCTCGCCGTCGGTCAGCGCGAGCACGGGCGTGTTGCGGAGCCGGAACATCTGCCCGGGAGTGCCCTCGCTCTCGCCGACGAGCTCGTCCCGCACGGTGGCCGCGTGCCAGGCAGGGATCAGGGCGCCGATCGCCGCTGCCGTGATCGAGTAGATCTCGGGCGGGTTCTGATAGCGCGTCGCCTTGCCGCCCGACCGCGTCGTGGCCTCGACACGGCAGCGGAGCCAGTACGCTCGCTGCCCGCCGACGTTCGCGATCGAGTGGCGGGGCGGCACCTGGAGCTCCACGATCCCGCTGCCGTAGTTGAAGCCACCCGTCCGGTCGAGCAGCACCTCCGCCTCCGTCCAGCCCGTCTCGGTGTCGGACGTCGACACCTCCCAGCGAAGCGGTGGGTCCTCGGGGTCGACGCCGGCGCCGCGTGCCTGCGAGCAGTCGACGTCCAGCTGTACCAGCAGCTGTGCGAGCGAGTCGTCGAAGCCGAGGTAGAGCGCGTCGCCGACCTCCGGTGGCGTCCCGAACGGCCGCTGGTCCTCGCCCTTCGGCTTCGCCTCCCCCGACGTGACTCCGACCTGCTTCACCTCGCGGGACTTCTCGACGGCGTATGCGGTCGGGCGCACCGGGGTGATCGTGAAGTCGTCGCTCGTCTGGAAGACGATCGACTCCTCGCTTGCGGTCCGCAGCGTCCCGACCTCCGTCTCGCCGCCCGGAATGATCACCGGGTCGCTCGGCGGTGCGGCGAGCCGGAACTGGATCTCGGTCGATGCCGCAGTCGGCGCCTCCAGGCCCATGCCGAGGAGCTCGAGCAAGGCGACGTGGAGTTTGTCCGGGATGCGGTTGACGCGGTAGATGAGCGTCTCCGTCATCCACGCGAACATCTCGATCAGCGTGATCCCCGGGTCGGAGACGTTGTGCTCGGTCCACTCGGGGCACGACTGCGTGATGCGCATGCGCGCCTCGTTGACGAGGTCCTGAAAACGGCGGTCGTCGAGTTTGATCTCCGGCAGCGTCACTCGGTCTCCTCCGCGGGAATGACGTAGAACGGGTAGACGAGGTTGCGTTCCGAGCTGGTCGCTCGGATGCGGTACTTGATCGTGATGTCGAGCCGGCCCTCGCCCGCGCCGGAGAGGTCGAAGTCGATCTCGGTCACCTCGATCCGCGGCTCCCAGCGGCCGAGCGCGCTGCGAATCGCGGCGTCGGCCCTGCCCACCATCGCGGCGTCGATCGTGTCGAAGACGAAGTCGTGCACCTCGCAGCCGAACTCGGGCCGCATCGGACGCTCGCCAGGGGCCGTGCCGAGGATCAGCTCGATCGCCTGATCGATGTCGCCCTCGGCATGCGCGAGCGCGATCGAACCGCGCTCGTCGACCTGGAGCGGAAACGCGAGGCCTGACCCGAGGAGCTCCGTCATCGCGAGGCTACCCGAGGTTGATCATGGGTCCGCTGATTCGCACACCGGACGCGTCGAGCGTGATCGATGCGGCTCCGCACTTGAGCTCGAGCGTCGTCGTGCCCTGGATCGAGACCTGAGCGTTGCCCTTGATCGTGACGTTCTGGCCTTCGACGTCGACCTCCCTCGTCGCCTTCAGCGAGGCCGCGCCGCTCGTCTCGTGCTTCCAATCCTTCCTGTACTTCTCCTCGACGTCGTCGCCGATCTCGATGACCAGCTTGCCGTCGCTCTTGATCGTGTAATCCTTCTTCGCCTGCGTGTAGATCTCCGCGTCGCTCTTCAGCGCGAACGAGCCCGACCCGTCCCGGACGAGGTCGTCGCCGGGGAGGTCCTTGCCGTTGAACAGGGAGCCGAGCACGTACGGCCGGCGCGTATCGCCGTGCTCGAAGCCGACCAGCACCTCCTCGCCGGCGACGGGCAGCATCAGCAGGCCGCGCTCGTTGCCGGCGCTCGGCGTCGCGACGCGCGCCCACGCGCCCTCGAGGTCGTCGCTGATGGCGGGGAACTTGACCCGCACGCGCCCCATCTTGTCGGGGTCCTCGTTGTTGGTCACGAGGCCGAGCACGAGTTGCGAGCCGAAGCTCGGCGCTCGGTTCCCATTCGACCCGACCGCGTCCAGGATCGTGTGCGACGGCGAGTTCGCGAAGAACGTCTCGTACCCCTCGGCGCGCAGGACGTGTCTCGACATCGCGACGCGATAGGTGCCGCTGAACTTTGCGCCGACGCCGCTGACCTTCACTTTGGCGCCCGCCTTGATCTTCGGGTTTCCCGGCGCCCTGCCCTCGGCGGCGACGTAGCCGTTCGCGAGCCGGTCGAGCAGTGCCTGCGCCAGCGCGTCTCCCTCGGCTTTGCTCGCCACCGGCTCGGTTGCGACATGCAGCGGCTCGGCGGAGAACGCG
Organism: Gaiellaceae bacterium; assembly: GCA_035764425.1. Lineage (GTDB taxonomy): Bacteria > Actinomycetota > Thermoleophilia > Gaiellales > Gaiellaceae > JACVRM01. Next base: position 7,074 of record DASTZE010000184.1, on the reverse strand, counting down.
TCGGCGACCTCACTCCGCGCGACGCCGATCTGCGCGATCTGTTGGGGGTTGGTCGCGCGCGACTCGATCGCCGACTTGCTCTTCGGGTCGTGAGCGCGGAGCGTCACCTCCTTGACCTGCTGCACCGCCGTCACGCGCGGCCGGAACGAGTGCAGTGACTCGGGCCACTCGAGCTCGACCGAGCTTTCGGCCTCGGGCCTCCGGAAGTACGCGGTCGTGTCCTCGACGACGAACTCGAAGCCGATCCGGTCGGCGTGCCGCCAGATGTGTTCCCAGTTCGTTTCGTTGTCCTGCTGCACGAAGTCGTGTGGCTCGCCGCTCGAATCGCACTGCGCGGTGAGGCCGGCCTCCCGAACGATCTTCGCAACGATGTCGCTCGACGTCTGGTTCTGGAAGGTGCGCGCCTGGCGGGAGCGGTGCAGGACGTGCGATCCGTCGTACGCGCGGACGAGCAGGCTGCAACCGCCTGCGCCGAATTCCAGCTCGACCGCCACGATGTGCCCCTTGAAGAGCGGGTGCGGGACGCGTTCCTTGGCCGCGCCGAGGCGGATCTCGATCGCCTTCCCGATCTCGAACGGCTGCGAATCGACACCCTCGGCACCCGGGTAGGTGATCTGGAGCGTGCAGACGTCCGGAAGGCGCAGGTAGTCGGTGACGCAGATCTCCTTGATCCGGTCCTTCTCCTCCTGCGCGAGGTCGGCCCCGTCGAGGAGGACGTCGTAGCTCGCGGCCTGCGTCCTGTTCACGCTTCCAGCCTCGGGATGGTCAGCTCTGTGCCGCGTCGCAGCCGCAGCGGATCGTCGATGCCGTTCGCCTCGGCGATCGGCCGCCAGCGGGTCGGGTCGCCGTACGCGTCGTAGGCGATCGACTGAAGCGAGTCCCCGTCGAGCACCCGATGCACGCGGAGGCCGGCGATCGCCCGCGTCGTCGGATTCTGACCCTGCTGCGCCTGCTCGGCCTGCGCGAGCTCCAGGTCCACCGTCGCGCGGATCGGCTCGCCGTTGGGATGGAAGAGGATGTACTGGATCGTCAGCGACACCGGCACCGACTTCGGCAGGCCGACGGAGCCCCAGCGGAACGTGATCTTCGGCGGGGCGCCGCCGCCGCCGCCGCCCGCGCTCGACTCCATCATCTTGAACAGCTTGTCCGCCGCATCCTTGACGGACTCGTCCGGCCCGAGAAGCGACACGTCCAGCAGCAGCGAGAGGTTCGTTCGCTGTGGCAGCCCGCCGCCGAACTCGCCGTCCGGGACGTCGACGCCGGTGGAAGGCTTGAAGTTCCAGACGTTCGTCTTGCTGACGACGTAGCTCTGCGGATTGAACAGGCATTCGAATGCGTCGCCGCCGTCGATCTCGAGCTTCGCGCGCTGGAATCCCTGCGGAACCGGCATCTCAGGCGGCCTTCATCCCGGAGTGGGCGATCTCGAGCGTCTCGGTGGCGATGCCGCCGCTTGCGTCGCCGTTCGGTCCGACCCAGCGGACCGGGAAGGCGTCGGCGAACGTCCACTTGCGCTCGACGCTGCCGGACTTGAGCGTGATCGTGATCTCCTTCAGCTCCGGCTTCGACGCCGTCGCGTTGAACCACTTGGCGATGGCGTCCTCGTTCGTGAGCCCACGGGAGAGGATCAGGTTCGGGTACCTGACCTCGCCCGGGAGGTGGTGCACGAAGTCGTTGTTGCCGCCCTCGTGGTAGTCGTAGACGGAGACGTCCACCTCGAGTCCCGAGCAGTGCGCGAAGTACCCAATCGTGTCGATGCCGGGGATCGAGAGAACGAAGCGCTCGAGGCTGATCGGTTGCTTGGTGTTGGCGACGGTCATCGTGGATCAGAAGGGGTGGGGGATGGCCTGGCCGATCTGCTCCTGCTCGACACGCAGGCGGCGGAGGATCTCGTCGTAGATCGCGTCGGCGTCGAGCCCGCCACCGTCGCCGCCGCCGCCACCGCTGGATGCGGCGCGCGCGAGCACCGGGCCTGACGGAGGCGCGGCCGCCGCACGCCGGGCAAGGGCCCGCGGCGCCGCCGCCGCGCGCGGTGGTCGCAGAGAGACGCTTCGACTCGTCGGCGCGGGCGTGGGCGCGGGAGGAGGCGGGGGGACGGCCGGCTCCGACCGCGCGGGCGGGGGCGTGAAGCCGGGGGCGGTCGCGAGTTCGCTCTCCGGAAGCTGCGGCGCGGATTCCGCCGCGCGCTGCAACTCCGCTTCCGGGGCAACGGCCACGGAAACGGGTGGCAGCACGGGCCGGGGCGCCGCCGGCGCGACCGCGACAGGAACGCGCGCGGGGCGGGCAGGCGCGGCACGCGGCGGCGCTGTGCTCACGGCCGGCTGTCCTGACCCGGCGGGCGGACGCCGCTGCACGGCCGCGACGGCCCGGCGCAGGACGCCCCGAGCCCGCGGCGGCGGCGCGGCCGCGGGACGTGCGGCCGCGGGCGGGCGGTCGACGCGGTGAATCGTGCGCGCGTTCGCCGAGGGTGCCGGCACCGTGCCGACTCGGGGCGGCATTGGAATCGGCCGCACCGGAGCCGCGGCCGGCGACGCGAGGTCGACCGCGGGCGTAGTGCCGACTGCGGTCGCCGGCGGCGCGTGCGCGGGAATCGTCTCGGCGGGCGCTCGCTTCAGCGTTTGTGCGTCCATCGGTGGACTCTGCGGCTCCCGCGCCGGGACCTGGCGGGCGGCCTGCGCTCGCCGAGCGGGCGTGACCCGTGTGTTCACGCGGGGCGCTGCTGCGCGCTGCTCGGGTGGGAGGGCCGGAGCCGGCGGCGGCGTCGCGTCGGGCGTCGAGGTGCGGAGGGCAGCGAACGCTCGTCGCAGCAGGCCCCTGCGCGGCGTCACGGGCGCCGTTGGCTGAACGGCGGGAGCGCCTGTGGGCGTTGCAGCCCGTGTGACCCGCGGCGGCCGCGGCGCGGCCGGCGTCACAGCGGGTTTGCGGCGAACGGCGACACGCGGCGTCGGGGCGGGAGCCGGGAGGGAGCTCGCGGACTGCGCTGTGGGCGGAGCGGCCGCCTCGGGCGCGGTCGTGCGGGCGACACCGTGCCGGCTGCGCTCCCGGGCGGCCGCCGGTGCCTGTAGCGCGGCAGCGGGCGCAGCCTGCGGCGTGGGCGAGATGGGCGGCGCAACGGGCACGGGGGGCGGGGCCTGTGCAGGGGCCGCATCAGGCGCCGGCTCGGGAGGCGGCGACGCAGGTGATTGCACCACCGGGACGGCAGCCGCTCGCTCGGGCTGCGGGGCGGGCAAAACGTCGGCCGGTGGCGCAGGATGCGCCTGCGGCTCGGCCGCGGGTGAGGTCGAGACCGGGCCGGCGGGTGGCACGGTCGTACGCGGTGCCTGGCGCTGCGGCGGGTCGGTCGGCACGGCCGCGGGGCGCGCCTCCACACGCTGTCGCGACAGCCGCCAGCCGCCCGGCCGCGACGCAACGGGGGCCTCCGGAGACGGTGGCGCAGCCTTCGCGATGCTCGGCGGCGCCGGAGCCGCGTCGGCAGTGGCCGGCGTCGCGGTCGGCTCCGGGGGCTCGGGAGCGGCCGCCGTCGGGGCCTCTGGAGACGGTGGCGCAGCCTTCGCCATGCTCGGCGGCGCCGGAGCCGCGTCGGCGGCGGCCGGCGTCGCGGTCGGCTCCTGGGTCTCGGAAGCGGCCGGCGTCGAGGTCGCGGCCTCAGCGGGCGTCGCGGACGGCAGGGACGGAGCCGCCGGCTCCGGTTCGGAGGCACCGTGCGCTCCTCCCTCGATGATGCGTGCGCCGCGCCCGCGCTCGAGGCCGCCGCGCGCGAGCAGGCGCTGGACTGCACGCTCGCGGCGAACGTTCTCCGGCAGCGGAGCGAGCATCTCCGCAGTCGGCGCGACCGCCCGCGCGAGTGCCGCGCCGGGATCGCCGAAGAGCCACTCGCGTTCGAGCTCGGTCAATCCGGCCACCTCGGGCGTATCGGAGACCGGCGTCGGACTCGAGTCGGCCGGCGCGCCCTGCTCCGCGACCCGCCGTGCGATCGAGGCTTCCGCGGAGACGCCACCGCCGCCAAGCCCGATCGCACCCCGCCTTCCGTGCGAGAGCCGGGTCGCGTCGTGCAGGAGCTTGGGCCGCCGTGCGGCGGCCACCGCAGGCCCGAGCCGGGTAAGCCGCGCGACGCGTCGCGGCCGTTCGATGCGGTAGCGCACGAACCGCGCCAGCCGCACCACGGGCAGCGGCATCACCGAGTCTCACCTCCGCTCAACGTCAGCCTCCCGCGGCCAGCGCGTCGGCTTCCGCGAGGAAGCGCCGGCGGTCCGAGTGCTGGAGGTCCAGGATGGTGTCCAGCTGCCAGTGGAGGTGATAGGCGAGCCGGGCCGTCTCGCTGAGCAGACGCTCAGGAGACGGCCGCGTCATTCCCCCAGGCGACCGTCCTCGATCTCCGACAGGTCGACCTCGAATTGATGCGAGCACGCAGGGCAGCTCAGGACGCCCACTGCGTCGCCGTCGCTGTTGATGCGCTCGTACAAGCGCTGCAGGTGGTCGAAGTCCACGGCGTAGAGGTTCTCCAGCAACCGAGGCTCGATTGCGGTGATTTCCCCGAGCCGCGTGACCGTCCTGGCGAGGAGCAGGACGCTCAGGTACGCCTCGTTCTGGCGTACCTGTACATCCCGTAACGGCTCGATCTCGTCGCGTGCCGTCGCGAGGCGCATCGTCCCCTCGCGGTGCAGCACTCCGCGCTCGTCGACGTAGCCGCGCGGAAGGGTGAAGGCGATCTCGGTCTGCATCCTTCAACCCGTCTCCTACGACTCGAGCGTCGCGTCCTCGAACGTGAACGAGGCAGACTCGGTGAGGATGGCGTTGCTACCTGCCTCGGCGCCGGCCATCTGGTACGAGCTGATGTGCGCGCCCGTGAAATTCCACGTGAAGAGCGTGTCGCCCTTCGCGCTGAGCCCGACCAGCTTGATCTCCTTCGCGTTGTCCGGCGTGGCGCCGTTCTCCTTGACGTCCTTGAACGCCTCGTAGAGCTGGTGATCGCTGTCGACACCGCGCATGACGGTGAGATCGCCCCACTGGACCTGCGTGCCGCCGCCGACGCTGTTGATCGGGTTTCCGTTCGCGTCGACCGTCTGGAACTTGGCCGTGTTCAGCGTCGCACCGCCCATGCTCGCCGAGGAGAACAGCAGCGCTCCCTCCGGCCCGCCGAGGTCGAGCTTGAAGTGACTTACAGTGCTGACGGTCTTGTCATCTGCCACGATCGCTCCTTTCTTCGCTCACGTCTCCTGGGCGTTCACTCGGTGACCTCGGCCTCGCCGCCGCCGCCGGTGAACTGGCTCAGGCGGAAGATCACGAACTCGGCCGGCTTCACCGGCGCGATCCCGATCTCGCACACCACCTGTCCGGCCTCGATCACCTCGGGCGGGTTCGTCTCCGCGTCGCACTTGACGTAGAACGCCTGGGACGGCGTCGAGCCGAACAGCGCGCCGGTGCGCCATGTGCGAGTGAGGAAGTTGGACGCCGAGATTCGCAGCGAGGTCCACAACGTCTCGTCGTTCGGTTCGAAGACGCTCCACTGCGTCCCCTCCATGATCGACTCGGAGATGTAGTTGAAGAGGCGGCGGACGTTGATGTAGCGCCACTCGGGGTCGCTCGAGAGCGTGCGCGCACCCCAGACGCGAATCCCGCGGCCCGGGAACGAGCGAATGCAGTTGATGCCGACCTTGTTCAGGTTGCCCTGCTCAGCGTGCGTGACCTGGAAGCCGAGTCCGTTCGCGCCGAGGACGACCTCATTCGCGGGTGCTTTGTGGACGCCTCGCGTGCCGTCGACCCGGCACCAGAGGCCCGCGACATGGCCGGACGGCGGCACCATCAGCGGCCGTTTCGTGAGCGGATCCATGACCTCGATCCACGGGTAGTAGAGCGTGGCCATCTTCGAGTCGTAGCCCGCCGTCTCCATCCGCCACTCGAGGATCTCCTGCGGCAGGAGGCCGGGCGGTGCGTCGAGGATCGCCATGCGGTCGCCGGCGTTCTCGCAGTGGGCGATCATCTTGCCCTGCAGGTCACGGACCATGGCGCCGTCGCCGTTCTCTGCGAAGTTCATGATGTCCGGCATCAGGAGCATCGTCACCTCGTCGACCGGTGCGAAGCCGCCCATGCCTTTCCGCGTCGCGACGTCGCCCTCGAAGTGCGTCGGCTCGACGGCTTCGGCGACCGCCGCGGGTAGCGCCAGCTGGTACGTGCCTGTTGCCACGCCGGTGTCCGGTAGCGCGGCGCCGGTTTCTTCGATCTTGATCAGCTTCGAGCCGGCGTTGACCACCGTCGCGATGTGTCGTCGGCCCTTCTTCAGCACGAGCCCCTCGTACTCCTCACGATCGTCGCCGGCGCTCACGACGAGCTTGTAGGTCGGCTCGCCGCCGTCCTTGGGCTCGGCCGGCGGAGGCTCCTCGCTCAGCTCGATCGTGATGGGCTCCGTGGCGGCCTCGAGCGCGACCGCCCGCAGCGCCTCGACACCCTTGTCGGCACTGGCGGGAAGGGCGGCGAGGGGCCGCTGGCGGCCACCGTTGTCCGAGCCGACGCGGACGACCCAACACAGGGAGCCGCCGTTCTGGAAGAAGCCGTAGACGGAGTGGGCGAGGTACGCGCCCTCCATGAACGGACCGTTGTCGGGATTGGCTGGGTCGCCGAAGATCTTCGCGAACTGCGTCCAGTTCGACAGCCGCATCGGCGTGTTGACGGGTCCGCCGGGGGCCAGTCCGACGAAGGCGGCGACTGACGTACCGACGCCCTCGATCGGCTTGTTCGACGACGGGATCTCCTCGACGTAGACGCCGGGAGTCAGATACTGGGGCATATCACTCCTCCACTCCGCTTTCGCCGTGACCCCTCCTGGTCAGTTCGCTGTACAGCCCTCCGCGGGCAGTGAGCGGCACGACGCGCGCACTGTCCGACGCAGGATCGAGGACCTCCATGACCGTCTCGTCGCGCGCCCAGCGGATGACCTTGGTGCGCGGCGCGACTCCCTGGATCTCCTCTCCCAGCGTCGTGCCGTCGACATCGAGGTCGAGTAGCACCACATCGGGCTGCAGGCGTTCTGCCTCCTCCACGATCCGGTCCGGGTTCCTCTCCGGCCTGATCACCTGTATG
>DASTZE010000183.1:0-17004 GCA_035764425.1 Gaiellaceae bacterium | reverse complement strand
CGAGGACCCGGGCGAGGCGCTCCCGCTCGGCATCGGCATCGGCATCGACACCGGCGAGGCGGTGCCGGTCGAGGACGGCTGGCGCGGCAAGGCGCTGAACGTCGCCGCGCGCCTGTGCAGTCTTGCGCAGCCGGGGCAGATTCTCGTCACCGAGACGGTTGGTGCGCTTGCCGGAGGCGTCCCCGGAGTGCAGCTCGTCGCGCGCAAGCCCGTCCGGGTCAAGGGAATCGAGCAGCCCGTGCGGCTCCTCGAGGCGGTGCCCGAGACGCCACTGCCGGCGCTGCGCCCGCTCGACGGGCCGGGTCCTTCGCCTCGCCGGCGGGTTGCGGCGCTCGCCGCCGGCGGGGTGCTCGTCGCAGCCGCCGTCGTCGCCGGCCTCCTCGTCTTCGGCGGTGAGGGCAGCGCCGGCCACCTGGCGACCAACTCGATCGGGGCCGTCGACCGGTCGGGGCACGTGCGCGACGTCGTCGTCGCCGGCAAGGCGCCGACGGACGTCGCAGAGGCCGGCGGCAAGCTGTGGGTCGCCGACGGGCCGGGGCACGCGCTCCTGTACGTCGATCCGGCGTCGGGAAAGGTGGACACCTATTCGCTCGGCAACGCGCAGCCGACGGCGGTCGCGGCCGGCGACAACGTCGTCTGGGTCCTCGACGGGGCGAGCCGGCAGCTCCTGCACTGGGTTCCGGACGCGGCGAGGACGACCGACTCGACACCGGTGGGCAACGGCGCGGCAGACGTTGCGGTCGGCGGCGGCGCGGCGTGGGTCCCGAATGAGGTCGACGGAACGGTCACGCGCGTCGACGCGAAGACCGGCAGCGCGCGGAGGATTCCCGTCGGCGTCGATCCCCTCTCGGTCGCCTGGGGCAAGGACGCGCTCTGGGTTGCGAACGCCGGGGGCGACAGCGTCACGCGTGTGAGCGCGGACGGACGCGAGCTCGACTCGATCCCGGTCGGCCACGATCCGCGCAGCATCGCCGTCGGCGGCGACTCCGTCTGGGTGACGAGCGTCGCGGACCGCACGGTCTGGCAACTCGATCCCGACACGCTCTCGGCACGCGGCACGATCCCCGTCGAAGACCGTCCGGGCGCGCTTGCGGCTGACCCGGGTGGGGCGTGGGTCGCAGCCGAGCAGGCGGGAACGGTGACGCGGATCGAGCGCGGTGAGGCGACGGCGCACGCCGTCGGCGGCGGGCCGGTCGCCCTGGCTGCGGACAGCGGCCGCGTCTGGGTCGCGGCCGGCGCACCGGACGCCAGCCATCGTGGCGGCACGCTCCGCATCGCAGGCCAGTTCCCGATCACCGACCAGCAGTTCGGGTCACCGGGGGCGACGATCAACCCGGAGCTCGGCGACGGCCTGGTCGGGCTCAAGGAGGCCGGCGGGCCAAGCGGGACGACGCTCGTCCCGGATCTGGCGACCGCCATCCCCCGCGCCTCGGACGACGGCCTGACATACATCTTCCACCTGCGGGACGGCCTCAGGTTCTCGGACGGCACCACGGTCGATCCGAGCGACTTCGTCTACACATTCCGCCGCCTCTTCCGGCTGCAGAGCGCCGACGCGATCGGCGAGTTCTACGGCAACCTCGCCGGCGCGGACGCGTGCTTCCGGGATCCGAAGAACTGCGACGTGTCGCGCATGGTGACCGGGGACGACAAGGCGATGACGGTGACGTTCCATCTCGCGCGGCCGGATCCCGACTTTGTGGAGACACTCGCCTTCCCGCTCGCGTGGGTCGTGCCCGACGGGACGCCGATGCGTCGCCTCATCACGAAGGTCCTGCCCTCGACCGGCCCGTACCGGCTCGCCCAGGTTGTCGCCGGGAAGCGGATGGTGCTGACGCGGAACCCTTACTTCCACGAGTGGTCGCACGACGCGCAGCCGGACGGCTACCCGGACAGGATCGTCGTCACGCCTTCGCTGAACGCAGTACAGGAGGTACGTGCGGACAAGGCGGACATCGTCGGCGATTTCATGGCGCCGGAGCAGGTGCCGCCGCTCGCACGAAACTTCCCCGCGCGGCTGCACAGCATCCTGTACAGCAAGGTCCTCTACGCGTTCCTGAATACCCGGCTCGCACCGTTCGACAATCCGAAGGCTCGCCAGGCGGTGGCGCTCGCTGTCGACCGCAGGTTGGTCGTGAACCGCATCGGCGGCCCGTTGCTCAACCAGGTCGCCTGCCAGATCATCCCGCCCAACATCCTCGGCTTCCGCCCGTACTGCCCGGGGATGAAAGATCCGGACACCGGCGTGTGGACGGGTCCTCACCTGGGGGCTGCACGCCGCCTCGTCTCCGAGTCGGGAACGAAGGGGGCGCACGTAACCGTATGGAGCACGGTCGAGAAGCCGTGGTCGACCGTCGCGATCGAGCTCGGGGCGACCCTGCGCCGGCTCGGGTACCGCGTGGGCGAGCACGTCGTGCCCGGCAATCGCTTCGACTACTTCGGCGCGGTCGGCGACCCGAAGAACCGCGTCCAGGCCGGTCCGGCGTCGTGGGGGCCCGATCTTCCGATCCCCTCGCAGATGGTCGGCCTGCTGCTGTCCTGTCGCGGACCGTTGTCGTATTCGCACTACTGCAACCACGGGCTCGACGCGAAGATGCGCGACGCCGCCGCGAAGCAGTACACCGCCCCCGGCGAGGCGGCCGCCCAGTGGGCGCAGATCGACCGCGCGATCGTCGACGACGCACCCGTTGTGCCGGTGGCCGTCCTGGGCTACGCGTACTTCGTCTCTGATCGGGTCGGGAACTTCCAGTCACATCCGGAATGGGGGCCGATCTACGGCCAGATGTGGGTTCGCTAGCGTCGGGGCGTGAGCCGACGCCACGAGGCCGCCAAGAAGCGCGCCGAGCGTGAGCGCCAGGCCGGGCTCGACCCGGCCGACGAGGCGGCGAAGTGGCTCGAGGAGCACGACCCGCAGCAGCCGCCGCCCGAGTCGAAGTCCCGCTTCAAGTCGAAGGAGCTGCACCGCTGGCGCCAGCGCCAGGGCAAGTCTTAGACCCGTCTTACCAACGCATGGTTTGCTCCGGGTACGTGTTCTACGTTCGCTACCTGCGCAGCGAGCTACTCCGCCGGCGCGCGCGCACGGTCATCACGCTCGCAGGTTTCGCCGTCGGGGTCGCGCTCGTCGTCGCCATCACCGGCCTCTCGCGCGGGCTCGACCACGCGCAGAAGACGGCGCTGAATCCGCTTTCGAGCATCGGTACCGACCTCACGGTCACGCTCACGCCCGACCAGAACCAGGCCTTCTCGTTCGGGCCGGGCGGCGGAGGCGGGGGCCGCGACCTGATCCAGGCCAACGAGTCGGTGGTCACCGACCTCTCGAAGCTCGGGAAGCCCGGGCAGCACTTCGTCCACGACTTCTTCCTGCCGGGGACGCAGCTCACCTTCCCGCAGAATCAGGCGAAGCGCGTGGCCGCCCTCGCCGGTGTCCAGTCGGTCACGACCGGGCTCGTCCTCTCGGCCGTCCACCAGGAGGGCGTCGTCCCGAAGATCGTCGCGAAGATCAAGACCGGCGGGCAGCAGATCAACATCATTCGCAAGATCAAGCCGCCCACGCCGGCCCAGTTCCAGCAGATGCAGCAGTGCCTCCAGAAGGCCGGCGTTGGACGGTCTCAGCAGCAGGGCGGCTTCGGCGGGCCGGGAGGCGGTGGTGCTCTGCCGTTCGATTCGGCCGCCGCACGCAGGTGTCTTCCCCCGCAGCTCCGGCAGTTCAGAGCGCGAATCACCACGCCGGAGCAGACGCTTCGCCAGATTGTCGACCCGCCGCAGACGAACATCACGAGCGCGACCTACACCATCGGCGGGGTCGACCCGGCCCAGCGGACGATCGGGCTCGTCACACCGGCCCAGGTCACCGGCGGTCGCTTCCTGGCGCGGAACGGCGAGGCGCTGGTCGGTGCCGCGTACGCGCAGCGCCGGGGCCTCAGGGTCGGCTCGGCCATCGACCTCAACGGCACGAAGGTCAGGGTCGTCGGGCTCGTGAAGCCGCCGCTCGGCGGTCAGAGCGCCGACGTGTACGTGACGAAGAAGCAGCTGCAGACGCTCGCGAAGGAGAAGGGCCTGGCGAACGTCATCCTCGTCCGGGCCAACTCGAGCAGCGATGTCGGCACCGTCCAGAAGGAGATCGAGCAGGCGCTCGGACAGAATGCCCAGGTGGCGAGCTCCAAGCAGGTCGCGGACTCGATCAACGGCTCGCTCGTCGACGCCGCCAACCTCTCGCATGACCTCGGGCTCGTGCTCGCCATCCTCGCCGCGGGCGCCGCCTTCCTGCTCGCGGCGCTGTTGACGCTTTCGTCGATCGGGAAGCGCGTGCGCGAGCTCGGCACGCTCAAGGCGCTTGGCTGGTCGCAGTGGCTCGTCGTACGCCAGGTCGTGGGAGAGAGCCTCGCGACCGCAGTCGCGGGCGGGCTGCTCGGCGTCGTGCTCGGCGTGCTCGCGGCCTTCGCCATCGACGCCTTCGGGCCGAGCCTGAGCGCGAGCTCGACCACGGGCGGCGCCGAGGGGCTCTTCGGCCTCGGGCAGGCGCTGTCGCACACGGCGACGACGTCGGTCTCGCTGGACGCGCCGCTCACCGGCGGCCTGGTCGCCCTCGGGTTCGTGCTCGCCGTTGCCGGCGGCCTGATCGCCGGGACGGCGGGCGCGTTCCGCGCCGCACGCCTGCGCCCCGCCGATGCGCTGAGGCAGGTGGAGTAGTGGAGACACCGCCGCTGTATGAGCTCCGCGGCGTCGCGCGCATGTTCCAGCGCGGCGGGACGCTCATCCGCGCGGTCGACGGCATCGACCTGACCATCGATCACGGCGAGATCGTCGCGATCGAAGGGCCGAGCGGCTCGGGGAAGACGACGCTGCTCCAGCTCCTCGGAACGCTCGACCGGCCGAGCGCCGGCGAGGTGCTCTTCGAGGGCCGCGACGTCAACACGCTCCGCGACAGAGACCTCGCCGACATCCGCCTGCGCGCGCTCGGCTTCGTGTTCCAGACCTTCAACCTGATCCCGACGCTGACCGCGCTCGAGAACGTGGAGGCGAAGCTCGCGCCCGCCGGCGTGGCCGACGCCGACCTGCGCGCCCGCTCGCTTGGCCTTCTCGCCGAGGTCGGCCTGCGTGACCGCGCCGACCACCTGCCCGGGCAGCTCTCGGGCGGCGAGCAGCAGCGCGTCGCCATCGCCCGGGCGCTCGCCACCGAGCCGCGCGTCGTCCTCGCCGACGAGCCGACCGGCAACCTCGACTCCGCCACCGGCGCCGAGATCGTCGATCTGCTGACGCGGCTGTCGCAGGAGCACGGCCAGACGATCGTCCTCGTCACCCACGACCCGGAGGTCGCCGCCAAGGCGCAGCGCGTGCTGCGCATGCAGGACGGCCGGCTCGCCGTCCCCGTCCCGGCATGATTCCGTCATCGCGGACGAGTTGCCCGTCGTCGAACTGCCGTCGCAGGCTGCCTGGGAGGAGTGGCTCGAGGAGCGCCATGCGGACGCCCGCGGCGTCTGGCTGAAGTTCGCCAAGAAGCACACCGGCGTCACCACCGTCAACTACGCCCAGGCGCTCGAGGTGGCGCTCTGCTTCGGATGGATCGACGGCCAGGTCGCCCGCTTCGACGAGACGTACTACCTGCAGCGCTTCACGCCGCGGACGAAGCGCAGCAAGTGGTCGAAGCTCAACTGCGAGCACGTCGCGCGGCTGACGAAGGAAGGGCGGATGCGCGCGGCCGGCGTGGCCGCCGTCGAGGCGGCGAAGGCCGACGGGCGCTGGGACGCGGCCTACGACTCGCCGAGCCGAATCACCGTGCCCGACGACCTCCAGCAGGCGCTCGACGCCAACCCGAAGGCGCTCGCTGCCTTCGAGCAGCTCGACCGTCAGAACCGCTACGCGATCCTCTACCGCACGCACGACGCGAAGCGGCCGGAGACGCGCGCCCGGCGCATCGCGACGTTCGTCGAGATGCTCGAGCTCGGCCGCAAGCCACTGGACAGATAATGGCGGCATGACCGACACGACCGTTACGCCCGTGGGGCAGGCCGAGAAGCCGATCGACCCGCGCGTCGACATCGGCCACGTGCACCTGAAGACCGCCGACATCCAGCGCGTTCGCGACTTCTATGTGGGCATTCTCGGCTTCGACGTCGTGGCGGAGATGGGCGACCAGGCACTCTTCCTGTCCGCTGGCGGCTATCACCACCACCTCGGCTTCAACACGTGGGAGTCGAAGGGCGGCTCGGCGCCGCCGCCGGGGACGACCGGCCTCTACCACGTCGCCATCCGCTACCCCACGCGCGAGGCGCTCGCCGACGCGCTCGGCCGGCTCGTGCGCGCCGACTGGCCGCTCGACGGCGCCAACGACCACGGCACGCACGAGGCGCTCTACCTCCGCGACCCGGATGGCAACGGGCTCGAGCTTGCGTGGGACCGCGACGCGTCCGAGTGGCCGGTCGACGCGGACGGCCACCTCCGCTTCGATCGCGGCGCGGACGTGAACCGGATGCTCCGGGAGCTGCTCGAGCTGTCCGGCGTCCGCGGGCAATAGCATCGTGACCGTGGCCCGTGCCGCGGCGGTCCTCATAGCCTTTCTTGGCCTGGGCGCCGCTGCATGCGGTGGCTCGGGCGAGAGCACCTCCACGCTATCCGGGGCGGACACCGAGCCGCTCACCTCGACGTCCGATGCGGACTTCTCCGCGCTCATGAAGGGCCTCGCGGTCGGCCGCCACACCGGCTATGACCGCGTGACGTTCACCTTCGAGAACGTCGTGCCCGGCTACGTCGTCTCGTACGTCGAGCCGCCGATCAAGGAGGACGGTTCGGGCAACACCGTGAACGTGGCCGGCTCGGACTACGTCCAGGTGCGGATGCAGCCGGCGTCCGGGTTCGACCTCAACCAGGGCGAGGGCGTGAGCGTCTACAAGGGGCCGAAGCGCATCTCGGGCGCCGACGCGGGGACCGCAGTCGTGAAGGACGTTGTGCGCACCGGCGACTTCGAGGCCGTGCTCACGTGGACGATTGGACTGGCCGGCAAGGTCGGCTACACGGTGCAGACGCTCGAGAGTCCGCCGCGGCTCGTCATCGACTTCGACAACAGCTGAGCACGCAGTGCGCCCGCTAGGGCTGCCGCGCGGGCAGCCAGACACGGAACTCGGCGCCGCCGCCCGGCGCGTCCTCGACCCAGGCGCGCCCGCCGTGTAGGGCGGCGAACTGGGCGACGAGCGACAGGCCGACCCCCGTGCCGGGGACATCGGTGCCGTTCCCTCGCGTGAAGAGCTCGAACACCGCTTCCCGGCTCTCCGCCGGAACGCCGGGGCCGCTGTCGGCGACCGCGAGCTGGACGCCCCCGTCGGCCGGAGCCGCCCGCACGAGGATCTCCGTCCCGGGTGGCGTGTGCTTCACGGAGTTGGCGAGCAGGTTCTCGACGATGCGCTCCACTTTCGGGGCGTCGACGTCGGCGACGGCGGGCTCGGTGCGGACACGGACCACGTGGCCGTCTCCGCCGTACCGCGCGGCCGTGCGCCTGACGATCTCGCTCACGTCCGTCGGCCGGAACGTCGGCACGTACACGCCGTGGCGTAGGCGGTCGAGGTCGAGCAGGTCGGCGAGCAGCCGTTCGAGGCGCATGGCCTGCTCGACCAGGTGGTCGACGATCGTCGCGTACGTCCCGACCGGCAGCCCGGCTCCGTGCTCCTTGAGCGTGACCGCGAAGCCGAGGATCGCCGTCAGCGGCGTGCGCAGCTCGTGCGAGACCGTCGACAGGATCGTGTCGCGGAGCTCGTCCAGCTTGTGCCGCTCGGTGATGTCTTGCGCGGTGCCGACCATACGCACCGGCCGGCCGTCAGCCCCCACGACGACGCGGCCGCGGCCGTGCAGCCAGCGGACGGTGCCGTCGTCCCAGACGACGCGATGGTCGAACGAGAAGGCCTCGCCGTCGTCGGCCGCGCGCGACACGAGAGCCCGCGTCCGGGCGGCGTCGTCAGGGTGCAGGCGCGCCAGATAGGCCTCGTAGTTCATGCCGCTGCCGGGCTCGAGCCCGAAAAGCCGGTAGAGCTCGTCCGACCAGGTAATGCGGTGGTCGCCGATCTTCCACTCCCAGCTGCCTATGTGAGCCACCTGCTGCGCCTCGGCCAGCGAGGCGTTCGCGCTCGCTAGCTGTCGCTCGGCCGTGTCGCGCTCGGACAGGACGGCGCCCAGGAACATCAGGCTCACGGTGACCGTGGCGAGGAGCCCCTCCAGGATCACGACCGTCTCCGTTCCGGTGTGGTGACCGAACGGCACGTTCCCGTGCACCGCCCCACCCACCGCGATCACCGCGCAGATGAAGCTCGCGGTCACTGCGCCGAGCTGCCGGAAGCGGAGGGCGGGCCAGATCAGCAACGGAAAGAGCACGGTGCGGTAGCGCCAGGCGCTGAAGAAGACCGCGGAGGCCACGGTGGCCAGGGCCGCGACGAGGGCGACTGCCTCGATCTGCCGCCGGCGGGGCAGGCCGCGCGGCGGCGCTGCCGCCCAGACGAGGATCAGCGGTGCGACGACGAGGTCGCCCATCCCGTCGCCTGTCCACCAGAGCACCCACTTCGACCCGTAGTCGTCGATCGAGATGTGGTTCGCGACCAGGAGCGCGGTCACGCCGTTCGTCGCGCTGATCGTCGTACTGACGATCGCGCCGAGGACGACGAGCGCGAGCACGTCGCGCACGCGGTCGAGCGCGGGGCGGAACGCGGCCCGCCGTAGGAGCAGCGCACCGGCGACCGCCTCCAGCGTGTTCCCGGCGGCGACGACGGCGGCGAGCGGGAGCGATGCTCCGCTGATCGCGTTCGCGATGAACGCGCCGGCGGCGACGGCCGGCCACGCTCGCCGCGGCCCGAGCAGCACCGCGGCGGCGAGCGCGATTCCCGTCGGCGCCCAGACGGGCGTGACGATGCCCTGGGCGACGGAGAGCTCGAGGCCGATCTTGGCGGCACCGACGTAGGCGGCCGCGACCCCGGTCAGGATGAGCACGCCCCGCACGCCGCCCGCACGTTCGAGCGCCGCGTCGAGGCCGTGGGCCGCAGGGTCCGCCGGCGCGGGTGTCGACTCCGAGATCGTTCCTGGAACTTAACTCAGCCTGGGATCGAGTGATCCTCAGAGATCCAGCCGCTCCTCCTCGAGGTCGAGGTCGCGGGTCACCCGGCGCATGACATCGTCGTCGATCACGCCCTGGCGCCGAAGGTCGACGACGGCGCCGCGCTCTGCGTTGAGCAGTTCCCGGCGCAGACGCTGGTACTGGGCCGAGCGGGCCTCTCGCGTGCCGTCCGTGTCGGGGTCGAACCGCTCCTTGTAGCGGTCGACGCGGAACCTGTACTGGCCGCGGGCGCGCTCCAGCGTGTCGTCGTAGACCCAGCCTTCATCGGCAAGCTCGTCGAGCCGGTCGAGCGCCGCCTGCGCGGCGCGGATGCGCGCCTTCGCCTCCTCCTTCTCGGCGCGGCCGTCGTCCTCGAGCCCGACGAGCCGGATGACAGCCGGGAACGTGAGCCCCTGGCCGACGACGGTGCCGAGGATGACCGTGAACGTCAGAAAGATGATCAGGGCGCGGTTCGGGAACGGGTCGCCCGCGTGGGTGGTCAAGGGCAGGGCGAGCGCGGCCGCGAGGGAGACCGCCCCGCGCATACCCGCCCACCCGAGGATCACGTTTGCGCGCCAGCCGTCAGCACCAACGCCGGGCCGCATCGGCCCCGGGAGCCACGAGGTCACGAACAGCCAGACGAAGCGGATCGCGATGACGCTCAGCGTCAGTAAGACGCCCCACATGACGAGGTTCTCCCAGGAATGCTCGCCCTTGAGCGCGTCGACGATGGCAGGCAACTGGAGGCCGACGAGCGTGAACAGCACGGCGTTCAGGACGAAGAGCGTGATGTTCCAGACGGCGGCGCCTTGAAGTCGAGTCTCCGGGTTCGTGAGCTCGGGCGTGTACCAGCCCATGTACACGCCGACGGTCACGGCCGCGAGCACGCCGGAGACGCCGGCGGCCTGCGCGGGGAGATAGGCGATGTAGCCGCTGCAGAGCGCGATCGTGACCTCGAGCGTCGGGTTGTTCAGGCGCTTGCGCACCTGACGGATCAGGTAGCCGGCCGCGAGCCCGATCGCGATGCCGCCGGTCACGTTGAGCACGAAGCGGCCGGACGCGGCGACGAGCGAGAATGACCCGGTCAGGACCGCGGTGACGGCGAACCGGTAGGCGACGAGTGCCGTGCCGTCGTTCACCAGGCTCTCGCCGTCGATGATCCCGACCAGGCGGCGCGGGATGCCGGCGCGCTCGGCGATCGATGTTGCGGCGGTGGGATCGGTCGGCGACACGATGGCGCCGAGGACGAAGGCAGTCGGCCAGTCGACGCCGGGAATCATCGCGTGCGCGACAGCGGCAACGATCAAGGTCGTCAAGAGCACGAGCCCCACCGCGAGCAGCGAGATCTCCGCGATGTTGGCACGGAACTCCCTCAGCGAGGTGAAGTAGGCGCCGGCGTACAGCAGCGGCGGGAGGATGGCGACGAGGACGAGCCGCGGGTCGAGCTCGACGTGGGGCATCCCGGGGATGAGCGCGAGCGCGAGCCCGCCGAGCACGAGCAGGATCGGAAACGGAACGCGGACAAGGTCCGCCGTCGCGAGCAGGACGACGCCCGCCGCGATGACCCCGACGAGGATCAGGCTATCCGTGGCGGAGAGCTCCACCCGCGGATTCTGCCGAGCCGCTGCGCTAGGTGACCAGGAAGTACACGGTGCAGAAGGCGCCGAACGCCAGGCACCAGATTGCGAACGGGATCAGCGTGCGCGTCTCGAAGTAGCGCATCAGGAACCGGACGGACAGGTACGCGGTGGCGGCCGAGCAGAGCGAGGCGACCAGCGCCTGGCCGCGCACGCCATCGCCCTGCGATCCGAAGAGCTCCGGGAGCTTCAGCACCGCCGCCGCGCCGATGATCGGCGTCGCCAGCAGGAAGGCAAACCGCGCCGCGTCCTTGTGCGACAGCCCGACGAGCAGGCCGCCGCCCATGGTCGCGCCCGACCGCGACAGCCCCGGGATCAGCGCGAGCGCCTGCGCCGCCCCGACCAGGAACGCGCCCGGGAATTGCACCTGCTTCGCGATGCGCGTGTCGTCGTCGTCATCCGTCTGCGGCGCGCGGCGCCGCAGCGCCTCCGCGCCGAACAGGAACACGCCGTTGACCATCAGGAAGAACGACGCCGACTGCGCCGACGCGAAGACGTCGCGCAGCGCGTGCTCGAGCAAGAGCCCGAGGATCCCGGCCGGGATCGTGCCGACGATGAGCAGCCACGCCAGCTTCGCGTCCGCGTCGTCGGCGCCGATGCCGCGGTCGCGCAGGCTGCGCCCGAGCCCCTTGAGGATCCGCATCCAGTCGCGCCAGAAGAAGAGAAAGAGCACGATCGCCGTCGCAAGGTGGGTGGCGACGAGGAAGGTGATGAAGTAGTCGTCATTCTGGTGGATGTTCCACCCGAACAGCTGCGGGAAGATCACGCTGTGCCCGAGGCTCGAGATCGGGAACAGCTCGGTCACGCCCTGCAGCAAACCGAGGACGATCGCCTGGAAGTAGGTGATCGGCTCGGAAGCTGAAGCGAGGATCACGTCTGGGCGCCGGCGCCCTCGGACTTCTTCCCGGTCTGGAACCAGGCGAAGACGAGGAGCGCGACCCCGACCAGAAATGCCGCGATGCCGTGCTTGACGTGATGGTGATTCGAGCCGGCCTCATGGCCGGGTATGAACGACGGAAGCGACTTCGCCGGCTCCGCCCAGTAGACGATCGCGAGCACGATCAGGGCGATACCGACGACAACGGCGGCGATGATGACGGCTGGGTGGCGGGTGTTCATGCCGCGGCGGAGCCTAACGCCCGCGGGCGGACGGCAGTGGCGTCTCGTCAGGACACGTTCAGGTCACTACCGTGAAGGGATGGAGACGGAGCTCACGGCGCTCGAGTTCGAGCGGCTGGTCGAGGACGCGATCGCCTCGGTGCCCGAGCCTCTCGCCGGATTCATGTCCAACGTCGGCGTGGTCATCGACGAGCAGGCCCCGCCGTGGCAGTCCGTGCTCGGCCTCTACCAGGGCATTCCGCTCACGCGCCGGGGCACGAACTACACGGGCGCGCTGCCCGACAAGATCACCATCTTCCGCCAACCGATCGAGCGCGTGTACGGCACCGACCCGGAGCGTCTGCGCGACGGGGTGCGTCGTGTCGTCGTCCACGAGATCGCGCACCACTTCGGCATCTCCGACGAGCGGCTGCGCGAGCTCGGCGCGTACTGACCCGCGCGCCGAACCTCACGCAATAGTCAAAATCCCGAGGTGGAAGACCGGCGCCGCGTCCGCGTGATCTTTGGCGCGCTGCTGCTCGTCCTGTTCCTCGCCTCGCTCGACCAGACCATCGTCGCCACGGCGCTGCCGACCATCGTCGGCGACCTGGGCGGCCTCGAGCACATCTCGTGGGTCGTGACCGCGTACCTGCTCGCGTCGACGATCGTCGGCCCGATCTACGGGAAGCTCGGCGACCTCTACGGGCGCAAGATCGTGCTGCAGGCGGCGATCGTGATCTTCCTGATCGGGTCGGCGTTGTGCGGGCTGTCGCAGAACATGGCCCAGCTGATTGCCTTCCGCGCCGTCCAGGGCCTCGGCGGCGGCGGGCTCATCGTCGTGACCATCGCGGTGATCGGCGACATCATCCCGCCCCGCGAACGCGGGAAGTACCAGGGCTTCTTCGGCGCCGTCTTCGGCGTGTCGACGGTGATCGGGCCGCTGCTCGGCGGCTTCTTCGTCGACAACCTGTCGTGGCGCTGGATCTTCTACGTCAACCTGCCCATCGGCATCCTCGCGCTGGTCGTGATCGGCGCGACCTTCCGGCCGCACGTCGCGCACGTCCGCCACAAGATCGACTACGCGGGCGCGGCCACTCTCGCGGGCGCCCTCACGTCGGTCGTTCTCTTCACGACCTTCGGCGGCACGACGTATCGGTGGGACTCGTGGCAGGTGATCGGGCTGATCGCCCTCGCCGCCGTGCTCTTCCCCCTGTTCGTGTGGATCGAGTCGCGCGCGCCCGAGCCGATCCTGCCGCTCGAGCTCTTCCGCAACCGGGTCTTCCGCGTCGCGAGCGCGATCGGCTTCATCGTCGGTCTCGCGCTGTTCGGAGCGATCACTTACCTGCCGCTCTTCCTCCAGGTGGTCAAGGGCGCGACGCCGACGCGCTCCGGGCTCCAGCTGACGCCGCTGATGGCGGGCCTGCTCGTCTCGTCCATCGCCAGTGGCCAGCTGATCACGCGGACCGGCCGCTACAAGCCATTCCCGGTCGTCGGCACACTCATCACCGCAATCGGCTTGGCGCTGCTGTCGCGCCTCGGTGCGGGCACCTCGGAGCTCTACACGCTCAGCGCGATGGTCATCGTCGGCTTGGGGCTCGGGATGACGATGCAGGTGCTCGTGCTCGCCTCACAGAATGCCGTCGACTACCGGCTGCTCGGCGTCGCGACGTCCGGATCGACGCTCTCGCGCCAGGTCGGCGGTTCGATCGGCGTCGCCATCTTCGGGTCGATCTTCGTCAACCGGCTGAACAGCGAGCTCGCCTCACGGCTCCCGGGCGCGCACGGGTTGCCGCATACGGCGAATCCCGCGTCGATCAGGCAGCTGCCGCCCGCGGTCCACGCCGGCTACCTGGACGCGTTCACGGCCGCGCTGTCTCCCGTCTTCGTCGTCGCGGCCGTGCTGATGCTCTGCGCGTTCGGGCTGACGTGGTTCCTGCGTGAGGTGCCGCTGCGCAAGACGGCCGAGACCCAGGGCGTGGGGGAGGCGTTCGCCGTCCCGCACGACGACGACTCCTTCAAGGAGCTCGAGCGGCAGCTGACGACGCTCGCGCGCCGCGACCGGCACTGGGGTGCGTACCAGCGGGTCGCCGCGGACGCGCACGTCGATCTCGACCCGCCCGAGGCGTGGCTCCTGGCGCGCCTGGCCGAGCGGCGCTGGCCCGCGGAGAGGGGCGCGCTCGCGGATGAGCTCGGCGTCGACCCGGACCGGCTCGACGCGACGCTCGCCGGGCTGACCGCGCGGGGGCTCGTGACGGGTGACGACGGGCGGCCCGTCGAGCTGACCGCGGCCGGGCGGGACACGCGCGACCGGCTCCGCGAGGCAGGCCGCTCGCGCTTCGCGCACTACCTCGAGGGCTGGGACGCCGAGAACGACCCGGCGGTCCGTCGGCTCGTCGACGAGGTGGCGGCGTCCTTCGCCGCCGAAATGCCCTCTCGCTAGTTCTCGTTTTCGTCGAGCGGCCCGACGCGCTCCTCGATCTCGTCCGCCTGCTCGTGCCGCGCGTGCGCGGCGACGCGCTGGCGCTCCGAGACCTCGCTGGCCGCTTCCGCGTTGCCGACGGCGTCCTTCCGCTGGTCGCGCGCCCGCGCCAGCTCGGCCTCGGCCGCCTTCTCGCGAGCCTGGGCCGCCTGCACGTCCTGCTGGGCGGCCTGGTCGCGTGCGGCGGCCTCCTTCTCCTGCCGCTGCGCGACCTCCCGGTGCTCGCGTCCCTGCTCGAGCTGCTGCGTGCGCCGCCGCGACCGTGCCAGCACGAAGGCGACGACGGCGACGACGATGACGATCGCGACGATGAGCGCGACCCACCACATTGAGACCTCCTCGTCCGTTCACCGGCGCTTCCCCGCGGTTCCGCTCCCTGAAACAGGGGGCTACGCTTGACGGCATGGAGGTCGCACCGAGCCGCCGCCGTCTGGCTGTCGTGCTCTCGCTCGGCCTGCTGACAGGGCTCGCGATCGGGATGATCGTCGCGCGCCGCGTCTATACGGGTGAGCCGACCTACGCGAACCTCGTCTGGAACCTGACGCTTGCCTGGGTCCCGCTGCTGCTGGCGCTCTTCGTCTACGACGCCGCGCGCCGCGGCCGCGCGCGCTGGGTCATCGTGGCCGGCGGCGCGGCGTGGCTGCTGTTCTTCCCGAACGCGCCGTACCTCATCACCGACTTCCAGCTGCTACGCGACTGGACGGCCGCGCCGGTCTGGTACGACGTCGCGCTGCTCTCGACCGTGGCGTGGGCCGGGCTGACGCTCGGCTTCGCTTCGCTCTACCTCATGCATGTGGTCGCGCGGCGCGTCGTGCCGCCGCTGCTCGTCTGGTTCGGCGTGGCGGGCGTGCTCGCGCTCACGTCGTTCGGGATCTACCTCGGCCGCTTCGAGCGCTGGAACTCCTGGGACGTCGTGTCGCGGCCCGGGCCGCTGCTCTCGAGCATCGCCGAGCGCGTCACGCACCCCGACCCGCGCACCGCCGGCGTCACGCTCGTGTTCACGGCGTTCCTGGCGCTCGCCTACGCCGTCTTCTACAGCGTGATCAGGCTCGGCGGCGCGATCGGCGAGTACTAGTCACCTCTTGCGACAGTCGCCCGATGAGGACTGTCCCGGGGCTGTCGCGAAATGCTCGTGGGGCGGGGCTCGCCGCAAGGAACCCCGCCCCGGAGGCCGCACGCGTGACGCGCGGCTCGCGCCCCGAAAGGCGCGTGACCCTCCCCCTAGAGAACGATCCTGGAGGCTGTCTCCGGCGGGCAGCCGGACTGGATCAGCCTCCGCACCTGGCTCAGATCGACGCGGGACACCGCGAGCGTGTTCGAGAGCTCAGTGTCGAACCCGAGCCGGACGAACTGTTCGAAGCGCCACGACCGTACGACTCTCTCGAGATCCTCCCGTTCCCGGTCCCCATCGATTAGCACTGCCGCTTCCCCCCTGTCTCCCCACGGTTGCGTCCCCCCGGGCGCATCCGCTCGCTCAGCATGCGACGGCGGCGGGGGCGCGTGAATCCCCCATGTGAGGGATCGAGTGGGTCAGGCGTCCCGACGTTCGAATGGGGGAGGCGGGGGAGGCCCCGTCAGCGGGTCAGGCGCAGCGCCGTGACGGCGTTCACTCGTTCGGGCTCGACGACGCCGAGTTCCTCCACGAGCGTGAAAAAAGCGCGCGCATACGGTGAGTCCGCCGTGCGCGCACGGACATCGCTCCAGTCGATCTGCTCACGGAGGGTGCGTGCGATCTCGAGCACGGACTCGTAGTCGAGCTGGTGCTCGCCCATCGCGTGGAGCTTCGTGACGAGCACATCCTCGATCGGCATGACCTGGAGCCGGAGTGCATAGACGTCCAGCTCATCGGCGCGCTCGAAGACGCTGTCGTCGATGACGAGGCCGCTCGGCTCGTAGATCAGGTCGACCAGGACGTCGTCGTCCCACGCCTTCACGAGCCAGTGCTCGGCCGGCCGGTCCACGCGCATGCCCTCGCCTTCGAGCACGGCCAGCGCCCGCTCCGCATCCTCGGGCCGCACCATCAGGTCGAGGTCGTGGTCCGTGTTCGGCCCACCGCGCGCCCACACGGCGAGGCCGCCGCCGAGCATGAACGGCACGTGCGCCGTGCGCAGCGCACCGACGACGCGCTTCAGGGTGGCCTTGATCGCCGAGAAGGGGACCTCGGCACGCGCCTCGCTGCTCATCGCGCCTCCGCCGCGACGGCGCCAGGCTCGTGCACGCCGCGCCGGTCGTCCAGGCAGAACAGGTTGAAGGCCCGCCGGATCAGCGGCTGCGCGACATTGCGGACGTGGATGCCGCCAGGCGTCACGCCCTTCTCCGTCCCGCGGTGGGCGTGGCCGTGGAGGACGAGGTCGGCGCCCGCGCAGTCGATGGCCTCGGCGAGCAGGTAGCTGCCGAGGAAGGGGTAGACCTCGAGCTTCTCGCCGACGAGCGTTGCCTTCACCGGCGCGTAGTGGAGCAGGGCGATGCGCACATCGGCGTCCTGGATCTCGCCGAGCGCGCGCTCGAGGACGTCGGCCCCATCCTGCGTGTAGCCGATGAACTCCTTCATCAGTCGCTCGCCGAAGGCGGTGCCGCAGGCTCCGGAGAAGCCGCCGCCGAAGCCCTTGATGCCTGCGACGCCGAGGCGCGAGCCGTCGACATCGACGATCGCCGATTCGCCCTCGAGCACCTGGACCCCGGCGTCGGTCAGCGTGCGGGTGATCCGTTCCTCCTGCTCG
>DASTZE010000182.1:0-16740 GCA_035764425.1 Gaiellaceae bacterium | reverse complement strand
CGACCTGGCGTGAACGTCCAGGCCGACGGTTACCGTCGTAGACTCGTACATGGTCGGCGACCTCCGTATGTGGCTCTACCGGGCCACCCCCGGCAACCCACGACAGATGCGTAGGCGCCGACCAATCTCGCCAGCGAACCGGACGCCGCCGCTCGCGGGGCTACGGCTCCATCCTGTCTAGGCAGCCTGGATGCGCGGAGGGATGACCGCGCCGATCAGCCAGAAGAGTGGGAAGAAGATCCCGAGGATGAACATGACCCAGTGGCCCTTGCGCAGGGTCGACAAGCCGAGGACGAACAGCAGGACCAGGTAGAGGATGACTCCGAGCGCTCCGACGCCGTACCACATGAACAGGCTTCCTTTCGTCGAGGTGGGGCCGAAGCGTCGTCACGCCGCGGGCCCCCGGCATCGTCCCCTCCGGGTGATCCGCTAGTTGCGCGACCGCAGCCAGTCGTGGAAGCCGCGGCTGGGCGCGTGGACGTTCAGCACCCGGCTGCGCCGTCCGAGCGAGCGGAAGGTGTGCCGCACGCGGGGCGGCGCCGCGATGAACGAGCCGGCGCCGAGGACGAGCACCTCGTCGCCGGACACGAACTCGGTCTCGCCCTCGATCACGTAGAACGAGTCGACGTGATCCTCGTGGACGTGCGGCTCGGGGCCGGTGAATTCGGGCTCGAGCCGGAACTCGACGATCGAGAGCTCGTCGCGGCCGACCTTGATCGTCGGGAAGAGCGTCGCCCCCGGGAGCGCCTCGCCCTCGCCGGGCTGGAGCGCGACGGCCTCGTCCGGCGGCAGGCCGCTCCCCGGCTCGGCGTCGATGCTGTCGAAGCCACCCCCCTCGCCGCGGTCGCGGGCGCGCAGGTTGTCCGCGAAGCCGCCGTCGGGCGTGTGGAAGTTGAGGAAGCGGGCCGGGGTGGTCGTGCGAAAGCCGTGTACGACGCCCGGCGGGGCGCAGACGCAGCCGCCCGCGCCGACGACGACCTCCTCGTCGTGGACGAGGATGGCCATCTCGCCCTCGAGGACGTAGAAGGCGTCGGCGTGGTGCTCGTGATAGTGCGGCTCGGCGCCCGGCCGCGCCGTCCGGAAGTCGGACTCCGTGATGCAGAGCTCTTCGAACGTGGCCTTCAGGACGATGCGGCCCCCGAACAGCGACTCGCCTTCGCCGGCGCGGTGGACAACCCCTGGCACGGCCCGGAGTATGCCGGGCCGTGCCAGGCGAATCTGCGTTATGCCGGGGTCGATGCCTCGGACGGCGCCTCGGCCAGGATCACGGCTGCGGCGTCCGCCGAAACCGTCTGCTTGGCGATGCGCTCGTAGCCGGCGAGCCCCTGCTCCAGCTGCTCAACGACCCGGTCCTGCGCGACGGCGATGATCGCGGACGAGCCCGCCGGCAGGCTCTCACCGATCTGCTTGAGCTGGTCGTCCTGAAAGCCCTTGTCGCGGACCTTGCCCCAGATCCCGCCCGCTCCGGCGCCGACGATCGCCGAGGCGATGAGGCTCGGCGGGAAGATCAGCCCGACGACGCCGCCGGCGACCGCGCCGCGCTTCGCCCAGCGCCGCGTGCTCGGGTCGGCGGTCTCGTCGTACTGGACCTTGCCGTCCGCCTTGTGCACGATGATCGCGCCGTCGATCAGGTCGATGGCGCCCTCGCGCTGCGCGGCCTTGAAGTCCTTGAGCGCGGCGGCGGCGCCGCCCTCTGTGTCGTAGGCCGCGATGAAAATCTCGAGCGTGTCGTTGCTCATGCAGGTGCCTCCCGTTCGTGGACGCCGCGAGCCTACCGATCGATTTGATTCACACGATCGTGAACAGCGGCGCGCCGAGCTGGTCGGCGTCGACCTCGATGCCCAGCCCCGGGCCGTCCGGTGCGGAGCCGCGTCCCTCCCGGGAGCGGGGATGGTGCCCGGCAACGTGATCGGTCGTCCAGTCGTTGAAGAACGAGCAGGTGAACAGTGCGTCGCCCGGCGTGCTCGCCGCCAGGTGGCTGACCGCCGCGGTGGTCACGTCGCCGCCCCACGTGTCCTCGATCGTCACCTGGAGGCCGAGATCGACGGCGAGGTCGCGCAGGCGCCGGGCCGGGGAGAGGCCGCCGACCTTCGCGAGCTTGATGTTCACGGCGCTTGCCCCGCCGGGGCCGGCGGCCTTCAGCAGGGACTCGACGTCGTGGACGACCTCGTCGTAGACGAGCGGCAGGGGCGTCAGCGGCCGCAGGCGGATGCACTCGTCGAGCGTGCGGCAGGGCTGCTCGAACCGGATCCCGTCGAAGCGCTCGAGCAGTCGGGCCGCGGTGAGCGCATCGGCGAACGAATAGCCGCCGTTCGCGTCGGCCACGAGCACATCGCGGTCGCCGGTGACGTGGAACGCCGCCTCGACGCGAGCAGCGTCATCTGTGGGGTCGCCGCCGATCTTGAGCTGGAAGCGGTGGATCCCGTGGCGCAGGCGGCGCTCGACGAACTCGGCCATCGCCTCCGGGCCGCCGAGCGGAACCGCCTCGTACAGCGGGAAGGAGTCCTGGACGCGCCCGCCGAGCAGGTCGCAGACCGCCAGCCCGGCGGCGCGGCCGAGCACGTCGTGGCAGGCGATGTCGATCGGGCTCTTCGCGTAGCCGTGGCCGGCGAGGGCGCCGTCCATCGCCTCGTGCACCCGCCCGAGGTTGAGCGCATCGACGCCGAGCACCGCGGGGGCGAGCTCTCGGAGCGCCCCTCGCGCGCCCTCGGCGAACGCCGGCAGGTAGGTCGGTCCGAGCGGGCACGTCTCGCCCCAGCCCTCGAGCCCGCTCTCGGTCGTGACGCGTACGAGCGTCGAGGAGAGCGTCCGGGCCGTCCGCCCGCCGGACATGACGTACTCGCCGTGCGCGTAGTGCAGGTCGTAGCCGTAGACGTCGATCCGCCGGATGGCCTTGCTCACCGGGCGATCGTCGCAGAGTGAGCGGAGCCCGGTTGCGGCCGGGCTCCGCTCCCTTTCCGGTGAGCCCTACTGCTCACTCACCCCCCCGCTGCTTTCTGGCCTGCTGCGTGCGCGTTAAACGGCTAGCGTCGCCGGGTGGGGCCGGTCACGTCGTACGGCACGCTCGTCGTGGCGCAGGCGGCGCTCGTCGCGCTGCCGGTCCGGCCCTGGCGCATCGCGTCCTCACGGCTGCTCGGCCTCATCGTCCCGGCGGCGGCGCTCGTGGTCGGTGTGGCCATCGCCCGCGCGAGCGGCGGCGCCGACTTCCTCACCGCGCTCGCCACCGTGGCGACCCCGCTGCTCGCGGCCGGGGCCGGCTGGGCGCGTGGCTGGCGTGCGCCCTGGGCGGCCGTCCCGGCGTCGGCCGGCCTCTACCTGATCGCCTGGCGCGAGCCGGGGAACGCGGGCGACGCGGCCGGCATCCTGCTCATCGCCGGCGCCTGCCTGACGGCGACCGCAGTCGTCGCGGCGCTCGCGCCGGAGTCGTGGCTGACCGCGGGGCTCGTCGGGCTCGTGATCCTCGACTGCATCTTCGTCTGGGGCGATCGCCAGGTGGAGCCGGCCATGCAGGCCCTTCAGGGCGCGACGCCGCCGTCGGTCGGCGGGGGCACGCCTTTGCCGGCGCTCCAGCAGGCCGACTTCGGCACGGCGACGATGGGGTGGCTCGACTTCGCCGCGCCCGCGCTGCTGGCGATCCTCGTCCGCTATCGGTTGCGCGCGGCCGTCGCGACCGGGGTCGCCGGCGGGCTCTGGGGGCTCCTGCTCCTGGTGACGTCGCCGATCGCGGCCACGCCGCCCGTGCTCGCGGGGCTCGCCGCCGGCCGCGTACGCTCCGCGCCTTGGAGCGGCTGGCGATCACGGGAGCCGGAGGGCTCATCGGCAGCATCCTCGGCGGTGCGCTCGCCGGGCGCTTCGAGCTGACGCGGATCGACAAGCAGGCGGGGGACGGCGTCGACGCCGTCGTCGACAGCACCGGTCTCGAGGCGCTCGTCGACGCTTTCCGCGGCGCCAGCCTCGTGGTCGACCTCGCGGCCGACCCGTCGGCCGACGCGCCGTGGTCGTCCGTGCGCGCGAACAACATCCCCGCGACGCTGAACGCGCTCGAGGCCGCCCGCCGCACCGGCGTGCGCCGACTCGTGTTCGCGAGCTCCAACCACGTAACAGGCATGTACGAGCAGGACGAGCCCTACGCGTCGATCGTGAAGGGCGCGTACGCAGGCCTCGACCCCGCGGCAATCCGGCGGATCACTACCGCCGACCCGATCCGGCCCGACGGCCCGTACGGCGTCGGCAAGGCGCTCGGCGAGGCCGCCGGCCGGATGTACGTCGAGCTGCACGGCCTGTCCGTGATCTGTCTGCGGATCGGAACGGTGAACCGGGAGGGGCGCCTGCGCGACGTCCGCCAGGTCGCGACGCTCCTGACGCACGGCGACCTGGTGCAGCTCGTCGAGCGCTCGCTGCGCGCGCCGGACTCGGAGCGATTCGGGATCTTCTATGGCATCTCCGGCAACACCTGGCGGATCTGGGACATCGAGGACGCGCGCTCGCGGCTCGGGTACGAGCCAGGTGACGACGCGCTAACCCTCGGCTAGGCGTGGCGCGTCAAGTCTCGGTCCCGTCGCTCGCCGCTGCGGCCGTCGCGGCCGCGGTGGGGATCGCCTTCGCCGACTCGTCCATCGTGGTGCTCGCGCTGCCCCAGCTGCTCGACGAGCTGAACACGTCGATCACCCCGGTCTCCTGGGTGATCACGGCCTACAACCTGGTTGTCGCCGTCGTGGCGCTCGCACTCGGCTCGCGGCTCGGGCGTGCCTCGGCGCGCCGGGTCGGGCTCGCAGGGCTCGTCGTCTTCCTGGCGGCCTCGCTGGGCTGCGCGCTCGCGGGCTCGCTGCCGGTGCTCGTGACCCTGCGCTGCGTCCAGGGCGTGGGCGCCGCGCTACTGCTGGCGGCCTCGCTTCCGCTGCTGATCGCGCTGACCGGCTCGGAGCGTCGCGGGATCGCCGTGTGGGTCGGCGCCGGAGGCGTTGGCGCGGCGGTGGGCCCGGCGCTCGGCGGCGTGCTCACCGAGGTGTTCGACTGGCGGGCGATCTTCCTCTTCCAGGCGCCGGTGGCGGCGCTTGCCATCCCGGCCGTCGCGGCAGTGCGCGCCCGGCCGCTCCCCCCGCGCGTGGGCGGCCGGCGAACCGCCCTCCTGGCCGACGTCGGGCTCGGGCTCGTCTTCGCCGGCCTGGCGGGCGCGCTCTTCCTCGTCGTCGTGCTGCTGATCGAGGTGTGGGGGCTGTCGCCGCTCACGGCGGCCGGGGCGGTCACGGCGCTGCCGCTCGCGACGATCCTGGGCGCGCGCCTCGAGCGTCCGCTGACCGGGACGCGTGCCGCCGTGGCCGGGTCGCTCGCCCTGGCAGCCGGGCTCCTCGGCCTGGCGCTGCTGCCGGCGACGAGCGTCCCGCTCGTCGTCTGGGCACTCGCGCTCTGCGGCGCCGGGCTCGGGCTGGCGCTTCCGTTCTTCGGCGTCCGCTCGCTCGAGGGCCCCGACCTCGCCGGCTCGGCCGCGCACTCGATCGGCGCCCGGCATGCGGGCCTCGTCGCCGCGCTCGTCCTCGTCGCCCCGCTGCTCGCCAGCGACGTCACCACGGGGAGCGAGCAAGCCGCCCTCGGCAGCGCCGCCGCGGTGCTCGATGCGCCGGTCGGGATCACGGACAAGGTCTCGATCGCGCTGGCGTTGAATGACCAGATCCAGGCTGCTCCGAAAGGCGCGATGCCGGACGTGGACGCCGCGTTCAAAGGACGGAGCGGAAAGGAGGTCGAGCAGCTGCGCGACCGCCTCGTCTCGACGCTCGAGGACACGCTCACGCGGAGCTTTCGCCCGAGCTTTGCCCTGACGGCGCTCTTCGCCCTGCTCGCGGTGGTTCCGGCGCTGGCGCTGCGGAGGCGCGAGTGAGCGCGCGACTCGTCATCGCCGGGCTCGCGGCCTCGGCGCTGCTCCTGCTCGGCGTGGAGCTCTCGATGGGGGCGCGCGACTACGGCGAGGTGCACCTCGGCGCGTCCTGTGAACAGACGCAGCTCCCAACGGGCAGCGGCCTCGACCGGACCGTGCAGCGGATCGTGATCGGCGCGCTCGACCAGGCGTCGTGCAAGCTGGGGACGACGCGTGAGCGGCTGCTGCTCTCGCTCTCGCCCAACGGCGGGTCTCGCTTCAAGGACTGGAACGACGCGGACGAGGAGCGGCTGCTCCGTGACTCGCTCGTCTCCTCGATCGACGAGGCCGAGCAGCGAGGCGACCTCAGCGGCCTCGAAGCCGGGATCCTGCGTGAGCTGGCGCGCCGCGCGCCGGTCGACCTGGTGGTGCAGGCCGCGACCCACCTCGACGACCTGCTCGGGCTCGCGAACCTGGTTCCCTAAGGGGCCAGCGTGACCTTCGTCAGTCCTGCCGGCGCGTCGGGGTCGAGCCCACGCGCGAGCGCGAGGGCGCGCGCGAAGAGCTGACCCGGCACGATTGACAGCGCCGGGCCCAGTAGCGGGAGCGGGGCGGGCGGGAGCGGGATCCGGCGCGTGGCGCCGGCGATCCCGGCGGCCGCCGGCCCGGTGGCGACGACGGGCGCACCGGCGGCGGCGGCCCTGGAGACGGCCTCGGTGACGGTGGGGAGGTTGGCGTCGTCGGCGGCGATGGCCCACACGGGGAAGCGCTCGCCTGCGGCCGCGACAGGGCCGTGGACGAGGTCGGTCGCCGTGAGCGGCTGCGCCCCGACCCGGCAGGTCTCGAGCAGCTTCAACGACAGCTCCCGGGCCGTCGCGAACTCGGTCCCACGGCCGATCACGAAGAGGCGCTCGGCCGGCTCGAGCAACAGGGCCGTGTCCTCGGACGCCTGCTCGAGGCGCGGGAGCTCGGCCTCGATGAGGCCCGCCAGCTCGCGAATCCCTTCCGCGTAGGCCGGACCGCCGGCCAGCAGCGCGAGCGCGGCGATCTGGGCTATGTAGGTGCGCGTCGCCGCGATCGCACGCTCGGTCCCCGCGGCGAGCGGCAGCGTCGCCTCCGCCGCCCGGGCGAGTGGCGACACCGGGTCGTTGGTCACGGCGACCGTGTACGCGCCGCGTGTCCGCGCCCGCTCGACGTAGGCGACGACGTCTCGGGTCTGCCCGGACTGAGACAGCGCGACGACGCAGGAGCCGGAGACGTCGACCGCCGCACCGTAGTAGACGTGGAGCGAGATCGAGTCCCGGAACGCCGTCCACGCACGCCCGAGCCCGAAGGCGTAGACGCCGAACGAAGCGGCGTTGTCCGACGACCCGTGCGCGACGAGCCGCACGGTGGTGACGCCGCGCGACGCGGCCTCCTGCGCGACCGCCTCGTACTCGTCCGCGTGGCCGGCCAGCGCGCGCAGCACGCCGGGCTGGGCGCGGATGTCCTCGAGCATCAGTGCGCCGAAGGCCACGGAACGAGTGGTACACAATCCCGATGAGGCTCGGCGTCCAGGCCGCCTTCGTTGGCGGCCAGCTCCTGCCAGGCGACGTCGAGATCGCGGGCGGCCGCATCGGGGCGGTCGGGCTCGAGCCGGCCGGTAGCGGCATCGCCGTCCCCGGGTTCGTCGACGTGCAGGCGAACGGCTTCGCGGGCGTCGACTTCGCCGACGCGGACACCGACGGCTACCGCCGTGCCGGGGAGGCGCTGCTCGCGACCGGCGTGACCGCGTTCCGCCCGACCTTCATCACCGCGCCGGAGGAGGAGCTCGCCGCTGCGCTCGCGGCGGTGCCCGGCGTCGACATCGGCCCCCGCATCCTCGGCGCGCATGTCGAGGGGCCGTTCATCTCGCCGGCCCGCCTCGGCGCCCATCCGGCTGCGGCGCGGCGCGATCCGGACGCCGCGCTCATGACTCGCCTGCTCGATGCCGGCCCGGTCGCCCACGTCACGCTCGCGCCCGAGCTCCCGGGGGCGCTCGAGCTCGTCGATCTGCTGGTCGCGCGCGGCGTCGTCGTCGCCTGCGGCCACACCGACGCGACCGCCGGGGAGGCCGAGGCCGCCTTCGCCCGCGGCGCCCGGACGGTCACGCACCTCTTCAACGCGATGCGCCCGCTCCACCACCGCGACCCGGGCATCGCCGGCGCCGCGCTGACCGACCCCGACGTCACCGTGCAGCTCATCGCCGACGGCACGCACCTCGCGGACGAGGTCGTCCGCCTCGCCTTCGCCGCGGCACGGGGCCGCGTCCAGCTCGTTACGGATGCCATCGCCGCCGCCACGCTGGGCGACGGGCGCTACCGGCTCGGCGGCGTGGAGGTCGACGTGCTCGACGGCGTCGCGCGCGCGCCTGGCGGCATGCTCGCGGGCAGCGTCGTGACGATGGACGAGTCCGTTCGCCGCGTCCACGCCCTCGGAGTCCCGCTCGAGGAGGTGCTCGCCGCCGCGAGCGGCCACGGTTCGTTGGTGCCCGGCTCACCCGCCGATGTGGTTGTCCTGAACGACGCTTTGGAGGTCAGCCGTGTGCTCGTCGGGGGCCGTGGGTCCCTGTAAACGTTCTGCAGGACCTACTTGAGAAATGCCACCGGTCCTAGTAGCGTTTACGCGAGCGGCCGGTGTACACCGGTCCGGCGTGACACGTTTGCAGCCGCGCGGGGACGGGAATGTTTGCCGGTCTTCCGCCGTTTGCATATGTAGATCGCCGTCGATGAGCGCTTCCCCTCCCCCGATCGCGCTCTCGACGGCGGTTTCGCGAGCCGGAAGGCCGGCGACGCGAATCACGCGAGAGAGAAGGAACTAGACAAACGATGAAAACGGCGATTCACCCCGAACTCACACGTACGACCATCACCTGCCAGTCCTGCGGGACGGCGATCGAGACGCGAACGGCGCGGCCCGTGACCACCGTCGACGTCTGCGCCAGCTGCCACCCGGCCTATACCGGCGAGCTGCGGCGCGAGGCGCGGGGCGACCGGATCGACCGGTTCGAGCGGCGCCGCCGGCTCGCCACGGCAGGAAGCTGAGAAGAAAGGCAGGGAGATTCCACTGAGCACCACCATGCAGCAGCACGACTTCATCACCAAGTTCATCGAGGACTCCGAGGAGCGCGGCTCGGTCACCCAGCCGGAGCTCGAGGCGATCGCGCTCGAGCACGACCTGGACGAGGCCGAGGTGGCGGAGCTCGTGCACGAGCTCGAGGTGCGCGGCGTCGAGCGCATCGAGCCCGAGGACGAGACCGCCACCGAGACGGAGGCGGCGCGTACGCGCGCGCTCGACCTGACGGCCGCCCCGTCGGGCACGACCGACTCGCTCCAGCTGTTCCTCAACGAGATCGGCAGGCACGAGCTGCTTACCGCGGCCGACGAGGTTGCGCTCGCCAAGCGCGTCGAGCGCGGCGACCTCGCGGCGAAGGAGCGGATGATCAACTCGAACCTGCGGCTGGTCGTCTCGGTGGCCAAGCGCTACCAGGGCCACGGCGTGCCGCTGCTCGACCTGGTCCAGGACGGCGTCATCGGCCTGAACCGCGCGGTCGAGAAGTTCGACTGGCGGCGCGGCTACAAGTTCTCCACGTACGCGACGTGGTGGATCCGGCAGGCCGTCCAGCGGGCGGTCGCCAACCAGGCGCGCACGATCCGCGTGCCCGTGCACGTGCACGAGCGCCGCCAGAAGCTCGGCCGGGCCGCGCAGCGGCTCCAGCTCGAGCTGGGACGCGAGGCGACCGTGGAGGAGCTGGCCCAGGCGACGAATCTGCGCCTCGACCACGCCGAGGAGGCGCTCGAGGTCGCGGACGCGTCGGTGTCGCTCAACCAGGCCGTCGGCAGTGACGGCGACGGTGAGCTGGGCGACCTGTTCGCCGACGAGACCGCGGCCGACCCGGAGGAGGAGGCGAGCGATTCGCTCCGCCGCCAGGCCGTCCGCAAGGTCGTCGCGCAGCTTCCGGAGCGGGAGCGGCGGGTCGTCGAGCTTCGCTTCGGTCTCGCCGACGGGGAGACGTGGCCGCTCGAGTCGATCGGCAAGGAGCTCGGCCTGACGCGCGAGCGCGTTCGCCAGCTCGAGGCGTCGGCGCTCGCCAAGATGCACCGCGCGCTCTCGGGCGAGGCGGTCGACCTCGCCGAGGCCGCCTAGCCGGGCCTCTGGGACAGTCCCCGAATGGGGACTGTCCCGTCACCTTCGAAGCGCGTCGTGGCCCAGGGTCGCGGTGCGCTTCTATCGTTCGGGACAGTCCCCGTTCGGGGACAGTCCCGTGAAAGCGAGGCCCCATGAAGCTCGAAGGCATTCACCACGTGACGTGCATCACCGCCGACGCGCCCGGCAACGTGGACTTCTACGCACGCGTCCTCGGCCTGCGCCTCGTCAAGAAGACGGTCAACCAGGACGACCCGACCGTGTACCACCTGTTCTACGCGGACGAGCGCGGCAGCGCGGGCGCGGACATCACGTTCTTCGAGTACCCCGGCATCCCGCGCGGGCGCGCGGGCGCCGGGATGGTGCACCTGATCACCTTCCGGGTCGGCGCCGAGACGGCGCTCGACTTCTGGGCCGAGCGGCTCGGCGCCGAGGGTGTCGAGACCGAGCGCGCCGATGGGACCCTGCGGTTCTCCGATCCCGAGGGACTGGGACTCGAGCTCGCCGTCGTCGACGTTCCGGACGAGCAGCTCATCGCCGACAATCCGGATATCCCGCGCGAGCACGCGATCCGGGGGTTCGACAGCGTCCGCGCCTACTCGCGCGCGCCCTCCGCGAGCGCGGCTTTTCTCGAGCAGGGCCTCGGGTTCCAGCCGCGCGGCGAGAACGAGTGGGAGCTCCGCGGCGACCGCCGCGGCGGCCGCTACGCGTACGACGAGGCCCCGGAGGAGTGCGGGCTCGGCGGCGCCGGCACCGTGCACCACGTCGCCTGGGCGTCCCCGCCGGACGAGCTGGACGAGTGGCGGGATCGCGTCGCCGCCTCGGGCGCGTCGCCGACACCGGAGATCGACCGCTTCTACTTCAAGTCCGTCTATTTCCGCGAGCCGAGCGGCGTCCTGTTCGAGCTGGCGACGATCGGCCCCGGGTTCACCACCGACGAGCCTCTCGAGTCGCTCGGGGAGCGGCTCTCCCTGCCGCCGCGCTTCGAGCACCTGCGCGACGAGCTCGAGCCGGTGCTGACGCCGCTGCCGGACATCCGGCCGGCTCGCAGGTGACGCTCACCGCGCTGCAGCGGCCGGCGGCGGGCGACGCCGCCGGCCTGCTCGTCCTGCTCCACGGGCGGGGCGCGGACGAGCAGGACCTGTTCCCGCTGCTCGACATCTTCGACCCGGAGCGACGGCTGCTCGGCGTGACGCCGCGGGGGCCGCTCGCGCTCCCGCCCGGCGGCGCGCACTGGTACGCCGTGCACCAGATCGGGTTCCCCGATCCCGACACGTTCCTGCCGACGTACGAGCCCACCGCGTCGTGGCTTGACGCGCTGCAGGAGGAGACGGGCATCGCGCCGGAGCGGACGGTGATCGGGGGCTTCTCGCAGGGCGCCGTCATGACCTACGCGCTGTCGCTCGGCGCCGGGCGCCCGCGTCCCGCGGCGCTGATCGCGCTCAGCGGCTTCATGCCGACCGTCGAGGGCTGGGAGCTTGACCTGTCGCCGCCGTTCCCGCCCATCGCCATCGGCCACGGGACGTACGACCCGGTCATCTCGGTCGACTGGGGGCGGCAGGCGCGCGACCGCCTCGAGGACGCGGGCGCCGACGTGCTCTACCGCGAGTCGCCGATGGCGCACACGATCGACCCGCGCTTCGCGCACGAGCTCGCCGGATTCGTCAGCGCTGCACTTCCTTGACGCCCCCATCGAGCTGGCGCGACTCCCAGCCGAGCGTGTCGAAGAAGGTCTTCGCCGCCGGACGGCCGGGATCCGCGATCAATGCTCGGTCGCCAAGGCGGGGGAGGAGCGCGGCAAGCGGCCCGACGTTGCGGTTCTCGTACAGCACGTCGGCCGCGAGTACCCAGTCCCACGGGCCGCGCGCGACAAGCTCGTCCGCCTCGGTCCACGCGACGTGCGCGGTCTCGAGCAGGACGCCGTTGAGGGCCGCGTTCTCGCGCGTGAACTCGAGCGCCTCGGTCGACCAGTCCGTCGCGAGCACCTCGCCGCCCGACAGGGCGGCCGCGATGCTCGCGACGCCGAGCCCGCAGCCGAGCTCGACGACGCGCTCGCCGGGCGTCACCAGCTCGGCCGCCGCGCGCGCCAGCGCGACCCCGCTCGGCCAAAGCTCGGCCCAATAGGGCAGGAACTCGTTCTCGGCGAACGCGTCCTCGTCGATCAGCTCGGCGGCATCGGGCGGCCTCACGATCGAGAGCCGGTACGGCCCGGCCTCCACGGTTGTCTCGACCCGCTCCACCGCGCGTTATCCTCGCGGTCGTGAGCGGCGAGACGAAGTTCCTGCTCCCCGAGTCCGCGATCCCGGCGCGCTGGTACAACATCCAGGCGGACATGCCGAACCGGGCGCAGCCGCCGCTGCACCCCGGCACGGGCGAGCCGATCGGCCCCGACGATCTCGCCCCGCTCTTCCCGATGGAGCTGATCGGGCAGGAGGTTTCCGACGCGCCGGAGATCCCGATCCCGGAGCCGCTGCGCGAGGTCTACGCGCTCTGGCGGCCGACGCCGCTCTACCGCGCGCGGCGCCTCGAGGCGGCGATCGGCACGCGGTCGCGGATCTTCTACAAGTACGAGGGCACGTCGCCGGCGGGGAGCCACAAACCCAACACGGCGGTGGCGCAGGCGTACTACGGCACGCAGGACGGGCGTACCCGGCTCGCCACGGAGACCGGCGCCGGCCAGTGGGGCAGCGCGCTCGCGTTCGCGGGCCAGCTCTTCGGCCTCGAGATCAAGGTCTACATGGTCAAGGTCTCGTACGACCAGAAGCCGTACCGGCGGATCATGATGCAGACCTGGGGCGCGACCGTCGTGCCGAGCCCCTCGGATGAGACCAACGCCGGCCGCGCTGTGCTGGCCGAGGACCCCGACTCACCGGGCAGCCTGGGAATCGCGATCTCCGAGGCGGTCGAGGACGCGGCGACACGCGACGACACGGCGTACTCGCTGGGCTCCGTGCTGAACCACGTGCTCCTGCACCAGACGGTGATCGGCCAGGAGGCGTTCGAGCAGATGGAGCTCGCCGGCGCGTTCCCGGACGCGGTCGTCGGCTGCGTCGGCGGCGGCTCGAATTTCGCCGGGCTCGCCTTCCCCTTCCTGCGCGAGAAGATCGCGGGGCGCGACATCGAGGTGCTCGCCTGCGAGCCGGCCGCGTGCCCGACGCTGACCCGCGGGCCGTTCGCCTACGACTTCGGCGATACCAAGCAGCTGACGCCGCTCGTCCCGATGCACACCCTCGGCCACGACTTCGTCCCGCCCGGCATCCACGCCGGAGGGCTGCGCTACCACGGCGTCGCGCCGCTGATCTCGCAGCTCGTTCTCGACGGGCTCATTCGCGCCGAGGCGTACATGCAGACCGACGTCTTCGGTACGGCGATCGAGTTCGCCCGCAGCGAGGGCATCATCCCGGCGCCCGAGTCCGCCCACGCGATCCACGGCACGGTCGAGCTGGCTCGCCGGGCCGACGCCGAGGGCCGCGAGCGCACGATTCTGTTCAACCTCTCCGGGCACGGGCACTTCGACCTGGGCGCCTACGACCAGTACCTCGCCGGCCGGCTCGAGGACTTCGAGCTTCCGGAGGCCGAGATCGCCAGGGCGCTGGCCGCGATCGAGTCGCTGCCGAAACCCGCGCGAATCGCCGTCTAACGCCGGACTCATCAGGCGTTCGCCGCGTCGTTCACGCGCGCCGGGAAGAGGGAGCTCGAGGGGGAAACCGCGGGTTTTCCCCTCGAATCAAGCGACGTTGTGCGCGACGACGGCGTCGCGCCGGTGTCGTCGCGAACGACGAGCGGTCTCATTACCAGGCTGCCTTTCGCTGGGCGCGGGCGCACCGCCTGCGCTGCTTGCGAGCCTCGGACGTCAGCTTCGCGTCGTGCCGGATCTCGAGCGCGCGCAGCTCTCGCTGCAGCTTCACGTACGCGTCCCACCGCTCGCGGGGCAGGGTGCCGTCGGCGAGCGCCTCGCGGACGGCGCACCCCGGCTCGGTGCGGTGCTGGCAGTCGCTGAACCGGCAGGCCGCGACGAGGTCCGAGATCTCGCCGAACGTCTGCTCCAGACCGTCGGTCGACTCCCAGAGCTGAAGCTCGCGCATGCCCGGCGTGTCGAGCAACAGCCCGCCCTCGGGAAGCGGGACGAGCTCGCGATGGCTGGTCGTATGCCGGCCGCGCTCGTCGGACTCGCGCACGGCCGCCGTCGCGAGCAGTTCCTGTCCGGCGATCGAGTTGACGAGCGTCGACTTGCCGACCCCGGACGAGCCGAGCAGCGCGACGGTCTGGCCACGCCCGAGGTACCGGGTCAGTGCAACGACACCGTCGCCGGTCACGGCGCTCGTGACATGCAGGTCGACACCGAACGTGACCAGCTCGACCTCCGTGAGGTCCTGATCCGGGTAGAGGTCGGCCTTCGTCAGCACGACCACCGGCCGGGCGCCGCTCTCCCACGCCATCGTCAGGTAGCGCTCGAGGCGCCGGGCGTTCAGGTCGTGCCCGAGTGCCTGGACGATGAAGACCGTGTCCACGTTGGCCGCCACCACCTGCTCGCGCGTGCGGTCGGAGACGCCCGATGCCTCCTTGCGCGAGAACTTCGTCCGCCGCGGCAGGACGACGTGGATCGTGGCCGTCCCGTCGTCGCGCAGGTCGGCGGCGACCCAGTCGCCGACCGCGGGGTGGTCGACCGTGTCGGAGACATGGCGGAGCCGGCCCGCGCGCTCCGCGCGGTGCTCGCCTCGCGCCGACAGGAGGCGGTAGAGGCCGTGGCTCTGGGTTCCGACGCGGGCCGGCTCGCGCCCCTCGTCGGCGTGCGGCGCGAACGCCGCCTGGAAGTCGTCGCCCCAGCCGAGCTCGGCGAGGGCGGTGTGATGCTCGTGCACTACAAGCTCCTCTCGAAAAGGTGGACAGGCTGCGGCCGGGCGCGGCGCCGCCGTCCTGCTCCGAGATTTCCGAGGAGCTAGCTCAGCGCGCGCTCGCGACCGGGGCAGCGGGTGCACTCGTCTTCATCACTGCCTCCTTTCGTCGCGGGCGCTGGCCCTCCCAGGGTACGGAACGCGGCGCCCGTACGTCAAGCGCCGGCCGGCCGGCCGAACATCGCGGACGGGTCGGTCACCTCGAGCCCGCGCGAGCGGAAGCGGAACATGGCGGCGGGCCGCCCACCGGCGCGCCCGGGACGGCGCTGCTCGCCGGTCTGCTCCAGCACGCCGCGGCGGAGCAGCACGCGCTGCAGGTTCGTCGCCGACACGGCATGTCCGAGCGCGGCCGCGTAGATAACGCGCAGCTCGGAGATGGTGAACGTCTCCGGGGCCAGGGCGAAGCCGATATTCGTGTACGAGAGCTTCGCCCGCAGCCGCTCGCGGCCCGAGAGGGTGATCGACTCGTGGTCGAACGCCATCGGCGGCAGCTCGTCGACCGGATGCCAGGCCGTGTCCCCGGGGACGGACGGGTCGGCGACGGTCGGGACGAGCCCGAGGTAGGCCGTCGCAAGCTGCCATTCGCTCGGGTGCCGGCCCGGCTCGGAGCGCGTCTCCAGCTGCTCGAGGTGTGCGACCTCGCGCACGTCGACCTTCTGCGCGAGCTGGCGACGGATCGAGTGCTCGAGCGTCTCGCGCTCGCCGACGTAGCCGCCGGGAAGCGCCCAGCGGCCGGCGTACGGATCGCGCCCGCGCTCCCAGACCAGCACGCAGAGGCGGTCGTCGCGCACCTGGAGGATGACGGCGAGCGTGACGTGTGTTGGACGGGTTCGCACGGGCTGGTAGAGTGGTCGCGAGGTTTTCGACTGTGAGTCGAAAACTACCGGAGAGATGACCACTGCCGCCCTGGATGCACCGCCTGTCGACGTCGAGGACGTCCTCCGTCAAGGCGGCCTGACCCCGTTCCACCGCCGGGCGCTGATCGTCACCGGCATCGCCTGGACGTTCGTCGCGATGGAGATCCTGCTGATCGGCTTCGTCCAGCCGATCTTCCAGAGCATCTGGAACCTCAACGGCACGTGGCAAGGGCTCGTCAACAGCGCGGCCCTGGCCGGGTCGCTCGTCGGCAGCCTCACGCTCGGCCGCCTCGCCGACCGCATCGGGCGCCGAGCGATCTTCCAGTACGCGATCCTGTGGTACGCCGCCTTCACGGCGCTCACCGCGGTCGCCTGGGGGCCGTGGTCGGTGATGACGCTGCGCTTCCTCGCCGGGCTCGGCCTCGGCGGCTTGCTCGTCGTCGACCCGTCGATGCTCGCCGAGTACCTGCCGCCGCAGCGGCGTGGCCGCCTGCTCGTCTTCCTGGACTTCTGGTGGCCGGTCGGGCTGCTGCTCGCCACCTTCCTCTCGTGGATCTTCATCGGCCACTCCGTGGGCGGCGACAACAGCTGGCGCTGGCTCTTCCTGGCCGCCTCGTTCCCGGCTTTCCTCGCCTTCTTCGTGCGCCGCACGCTGCCCGAGAGCCCGTATTTCCTCGCGCGCCAGGGGCGCTCGGAGGAGGCGGCCGAGGTGCTGAGCGAGATCGAGGGCCGCCCGGTCGCCGCGTCGGAGGTGACGGCGCCGGCCGAGCCGGAGTCGTCCGTGCGTGACCTGGTCGCAGGAGCGCTGCGCAGCCGCACGGTCGTGACCGCCCTGATCTGGATCGCGCTGAACGTCTCGTACTACGGGCTCTTCCTGTGGCTGCCGTTCGTCGTCCAGGACGAGAAGAACTTCTCCATCGACCCGTACCTGCTGCTGACGCTCAGCGCGCTCGCGCAGTTCCCGGGCTACGCG